>JBARTN010000016.1:0-7767 GCA_049645265.1 Polyangiales bacterium | reverse complement strand
TCGAGGTCGGCCACGATTCGGAGCTGTGCGCGCTTCCCAAGGTGCGCATACTGCTACGTGCTCTTGAGCGATCTGTGCCCGAGCTGCGCCTGGATCGCCCTCATAGAGTGCCCTCCCGTGGCCGCCTGACTGGCTACGGAGTGACGCCCAATCCTGTGGTGTCCGAGCTCGCGAAGCCCTAGAGCGCGCTGTACGAGGCGCATAGGGCGCGCGTGAGAGTGGATCTTCTTGGGAAAGCACCCGTCCTTGCTGAACAGGAACTCTGGCCTGCGAATCCGCTCTTGATGTGCCAGCGAATCGCGTCGACCACGTCCTGAGTGAGCGACAGTGTCAGCACACGATTGTTTTTGCGTGGCCCAAGTGCCGCAGGCCGATCCTTGTGGCCACGTTGCACAGCGCGATCGACCACCAACATAGGCGGTACATCGCGAATCCGATCCTTCGAGATCGCGTAGACCTCCCCGGTGCGCAGCCCGAGGCGTGTCGTGATGTAGAAGAACGTGTACCATTGCGGGAACCTCTCGAACATGCCGTCTAGGAACCTGTCGCGCTCCTGTTCGGTGTACCATTCGGGGTTCTGTTCCGGGGCACTTTCCATCGGTACGTAAGGCACTGATGGCAGGTGTCCCCTTTTCCAAATGAAGCGGAGCACAGCGCGCACCACTTTTGTGCGGTTGTTGATCGACTCCGGACCGAGGTGATCCGGCAGACTCTGCTTGAGCTCGTCGATCGCGGAGGTGTCCACCTGCTCGATGTACAGGTGGCCGAGGCACGGCTCGATCTGACTCCAGAATCGCCTTCTGTGATCGATCGTGCCGGGCCTCATGGTCGTCGCGGACATGTACATCTCGTACGCGTCCGATAGGAGGGTGCGCTTGCGCCCCATCAAGAGCTCTTCGCGCTTCTGTCGTTCCGCTGCGCACGCCTCGGCCTTGGTGCGGAACCCGGCATGCCTGTGCCTCCCGTGCCCCTCCAAGGTAAAGTCGTACGTCCATGATTTGTCTCGATGTCTAACGGTCATGCGGTCGTTTCCTTTCTGCACGAAACTTCCGCATCGCCATGTTTGGGTCCGTCAGATAGAGGTCTAACATATCTCGACGGAACCGGCGCGAGCGAGGCCGGCCGTAAACAGGAATCTTCCCTGCGCTCACGAGGTTCTGTAGGTAGCCGACCGACCAGCCTGTGTAGGCGGCGGCCTCGGCATAGGTAAGCCAGGGTGTCGGCGGATTTGCGCCGCCGCCCGGCGTGATTGGATCTCCCCTCGTCGTCCACATCTATGTCATCGGTTTTGCCCCTCAAAAAGTTGCGCTGGATCGCGATTTTTTTTCGCGTCCGGTTCCCTGAAGAGGATTGGTCCGTCTGTGACTTTCAGTGCCAGCGAGTGACAGAAAGTGACAACATTGGTCAGAATGTGACTCAACTTGTTCGGGCAAGGTGGAGTTTTGTTTAACAAAACTGCAAGCGCTGCGCGCGAATAAGCCGTAGGCGTTGAGCACGTCATCACGCTCGAGTGCGGAACGACACAAGTTCCGAGGCGAAGGGCGTGCAGTTTTGGTGTCTGCCAAAACTATGCCTTGCCCCAACAAAGTTTGGTCCCTTTTGACGCGCGATGAATCGACTTGGAGTTTATTGCACCAATCTGAACCACAGTGACTCCTTTTGCCTCACGGTGACTCAAGCTGCGTCATTCGGAGTCACACCGAATCACTTCAGTGCAAAAAAACGCAGCGCGCGCCAAAAAAGAGCAGAACGAGCCATTCTGCATCACTACGAGTCACCGAAATAATTCCGCGACTCGAGCAACTTTTTGGGGCGTTTGGTCTTGCGCTTCAGAATGGCCAGCTGCTGTCTCAAGGCGAGGTTTTCGAGAGCGAGCTCGCGCTGCGGCCGGAGGCTCGATCCGGCGGTTGCGAAAAGGGCGTACAGAAACGGAAGCATGGGGGTAGGTTGACCCCGGGCGGGGAAACATCAACGATTGTGCGGTCGACGGAGTTCTGAGGAGGCACAGGTGTGGCGCACGTGACAGGTGATCGCGTCGGCTGAGCGGCGTATGTTGATCGACGCCGTCCGACATGGAGAACGAACATGACCGACAAGAATGAGCTCCAAGAACTATACGCCTCGTTTGCGCGCGTCTATGCGGACGGGAAACCGATTCGAAGTGTGTTCGAGCTCGTGGCTGCGATCCGCGCCGCGGGACTGGAACCGGAGCGGGTCACCGAGGACTGGCTCAGAACGCTCAATCGGGACTGGGTGTACGGGGAGTCGCTCCTGCCTTTCCAAGACCCTGCGGCGAATCGCCTCTATCGCCGTATTCTCATCGGAGGGTGAGCGGCATGCGCATCGCGCAGGAGGCGATCGACCGTCACGCGGCCCACGGGCACGGAGACCAGAAGGCGATCACCTGGCTGGGCAAGAAGGGCGAGCGGATCGAGCTGACTTATTCCACGCTCGACTCGCTCAGCAATCAGTTCGCCAACTTGCTGGCCAAACTCGGTGTCGAGCCCGGTGATCGGGTCTACTCCCTGGTTTCCCCGAACAGCTTCCTGATGTTGAAGATGACGATTGGCTATCCGGTGGTCCAAATCTTCGAGAGATCCACTGAATAGGGATACGTGATGCCCTTGATCGTCCGAAAGCGCGGCGAAAAATACCGCATCCTGGAAAGGGACACGGGCAGGATCGCCAGAGGGCCAACAGGCAAGGCGCTCGACCACGGCGGGAGCCGAAGCGCCTCGTCGCTAAGAGCGCAAGCGGCTGCCATCAACATCGCCCAGGCGCGCAAGCGCGGACACGAGATCCCAAGACCGAAATGACGAGCTCCCGAGACGTCGAGGCATTGCCCTTGCACCGACGCAGTGCGGGTCGCCGCGTAGGCACCCTCGGGAAGCCTCGGGCGGTGTCCATTTTGGCTTAGCACGCAAAGTGCTTCATAAGGACCGCATGGCCCGACTGACGTGGCCGAGCAAGGTCCTAGTTTTCGGAGAAAGTACAAATGCTTCCGGCCCGTCACCCGAAGATAGTCTTGGCGGTCGGCTGACAGCGGTTCTTGGATCGCGAGCGACGCGGTAGGGACCCAAGCTCTCCAGTGCTTCCCGCGCGGCGCTGACGACCCAGCAGGTGGCTCCGAATCCTCGCCAAGCTCACCGACGCCGAGGTCTTCGAGCGGTCCCTGGGCCGCAGGTTAGTCTGGCTCCAGATCAATATGACTGACCTCTGGGGCCTCCTCGGTGAGTCGTTCCTCGATCCGATCGACCTCGTCGCCAATTGCGTCGGTAACCTCAGCGCCAAACTCGATCAGCAAGCGCTCGAGGGACTGCGGTCCATCCAGGGTGGACCATGTCGCGTCCAGATCCTTTGCGGCCAACAGCCGTCGGGCAAGCTCGCGCCCTTCGAAGGTGACCTCGGCTTTGAAGCGCACTTCATCGGCTCCGAGCTGTGAGACCTTCACGTCGTGGATCTGGCCGACGACAGGGCTGTCTTCGAGCACTGCTACCATGCGTTCGACCGCCTCCGACGGAGGAGTGGGGCCAAGAAGAAGGCGACGGTTTCGATTGATGAGGAAGATCGCCGACAACCCAAGCAGCACCCCGATGCCGATTGAGCTAGCGCCGTCCCAGGCCGGGTTTCCTGTCAGTTGAGCCAACCCGAGTCCCCCTAGGGCGATCGCCACGCCGAACACGGCAGAGGCATCTTCGAGAACCACTGCAACGCCCATCGGGTCGGGCCCGCTTCGCAGGTACTGCCACACGGACCGGTCCGTTCTTTTGGCCGAGCTCCGCACGGCCGACAGTCCGAAGGCAAGCGATACGCTTTCCGCGGACAGCGACACGAGCAGTATGATGAATCCCCATCCTAGATGATTGAGAGGTTCGGGCGTCCAGAGTTGCTGGGCCCCACGGACGACCGACACACCGCTCCCGACGAACAGCACGCCCGCCGCGGATAGCAGCGCCCATATGTATCGAGAGCGGCCGAAGCCATACGGATAGTCATGGTCGGGCTTGCGTCGCGAATGAACGATTCCCACGACCAAGAACACCTGGGTCGTGATGTCGGCCACGGAGTGCAGCAGTTCGGCCATGATTGCGGTCGAACCGGTGAGCAGGAATGCCACTGCCTTCGCGGCCCCGGTCACGCAATTTACGAACAGCGCAACCGCTACGGCCCGTGTACTCGTCGTCATAGGCTCCCCCAGCACCGGAATTTCGCGAAACTACCTATTGTGTTCACTTTCGCGCTCTCAACTTGAAGCAGGGAGCGCCGCGCCGACGCTTTCGATGTTGCATCTGTCGTCATGACTGAGCGGACTCCGTTGCGTCAAAAGCCCTTTGAAGCTTGTACGCCACCTGAAGGCCAACCCCGGTCTCCTCGTCGGACACGGACGTGGCCCCCGAAGCGAGGAGATCTTCGTTCCACCGCTGGTATCGACTTCGTGTGACGATGATTGCGTCACTTGCGGCCGCGCGCGCGCGGGTGGTGATCGTTCGGGCAGCCGTGGGATCGGGCACGGTGATGGCGACGGCTTTCGCCGTACCCACACTCGCACGAGTCAATACCTCTGTTCTAGTCGCATCGCCAACGATCGTGTCAATCCCCATCGCATCTGCCCGGCGCGCAAGAGCAGGGTTCCATTCGATGAGCACCAAGGGGGTTTTCTCCTTCCTGAGGTGTGCCGCTACCGCCTGACCCGCGGGTCCGAAGCCGACAAGAACGACGTGCGCCGAGCGACCTTCACCGACTCCTTCCGTGTCACCAGTGGCCGGAGCGTGCCGCTCGATGAACCGGGCCAAACGCGGTGCTAGCGCCACCAAATACGGCGTCAGAAAGAGCGTCGCAACGATGACCGAAACCATGAGCTCAAAAAGCTCCGTACCGATCAACTGGGTGTGCCGGGCGATGTCGAGGAGGACGAAGGAAAACTCACCGATTTGCCCCAGGCAGAGCCCCGTCGCGGCGCTAGCGCCCGCGGGCAGACGGAACAACCGTCCAATTACAAAGACGATGATGGCCTTGCCGAACACGATCCCCGCGGTAAGCGCGCACACGGCGACCCAGTGCTCCACCACTAGCCGTGGATTGGTCAAGGTGCCGATCGCGGCGAAAAACAACGTGACGAACACCGTTTTCAATGGACTCAGGTCCGCGCGAACCTGAGTCCCGAATGGCGACTCTGCCAGCATGACGCCCCCCACAAAGGCTCCGAGAAGGGGCGACAATCCAAGAGCATGGGCTCCCCAAGCGCATCCAACCGCGGTGACGACTGCCAACAAGGCCGGAAGATCCCGGTTCGCGCCTTCGGCCGAGAAGCTGACGAGGCGCGGAAAGACATATTTCAAGATCACGACGATTGCCGCCACGAGCAGCAGCGCCGAGAACAGGGAGCGCGCCATATCCCAGCCGAA
Source organism: Polyangiales bacterium (assembly GCA_049645265.1). GTDB lineage: Bacteria > Myxococcota_A > Polyangia > Polyangiales > Houyiibacteriaceae > SG8-38. Next base: position 2,362 of record JBARTN010000016.1, on the reverse strand, counting down.
CGCCGCCGACGACCCATCCCCTGCCAAGGCCGTGACGAGAAGAACGAGCGGCACCACGGCGATGTCCTGCAGGAGCAGAATCCCGACGGTACTGCGACCATGGAGGCCGTCGATCTCCGCGCGGTCAAATAGGAGGCGTGTGACGAGCGCCGTACTGCTCAGCGCGATCGTTGCACCGACCGCGATCGCTTGCCGCGTATCCAAGCCGAACCTTCCGCCAACCCAGGCCGCAGCCCCCATCGTCACGAGAACTTGAAGGGTTCCACCTCCGAGAGCGATCGAGCCGATGCGCCGAAGTTTGCGCCACGAAAACTCCATCCCGATGGCGAACAACAGGAGGGTGACCCCCAACTCGGCGATCGATAGGATCGCGTCACGATTCGGAAGCACATCGAACGCGTGCGGCCCGAGCAACGCCCCAGCTAGCAGGTACCCGAGCACAGCGTTCTGCTTGAATCTCTCGAACAGCGCGCCAAGGAGCATCGCTCCCAGAAGCAAGAGCAGCGCGTCCTGAAGGATGGTCCATTCGTTCATCGCGCTTCAGGTCCCACCAATCGATTCACCACACAAGGTTCGGCCTTCGTGAGCAGGGATGGATTGGTTCTCTCCGGCCGCTTCAGGAATCCGGCCTGGCCACCGCGACCGCGCAAGGCGCAATCTGGGCTGTGTGTTCCGCTACGCTTCCCAGAAGCCAACGCCTCAGCTTGGAGCGCCCAGCGCTTCCGACAACGACGAGGTCATAGTCGACTTCATCTAGCTTCTCTGCGAGGCCTTGCTGAGGGGATGCTTGAACCGAGTAGAATGTAGCGTTCGCTGCGTGTCCTTGAAATGACTCGATCAGCTCTCGGCCGCGCTTCTTCACGGAGGTGGCAACGGTGTCGATCACCAAGTCGGAGTACTCATCTCCACGTGTGGCTTCGGGAACACGCCAGAAGTGAACGACATCGAACTGTGCATCGGGCGCTGCCAGCACCACGGCGAGCTCCAGAGCTTTCTCGGCGGGCACGGAGAAATCTGTCGGGATCAGAATGCGTTTGTAGCCACCGGCAGGAGGAGGCTCGCCTCGGGCAACCATGACGTGCGTTTGCACGGTGCGTAGAACTTTCTGGGCGGTGCTGCCGAGCAAGGTGTGCTTGATCCCGGTCAGTCCCGTACTGCCCACGATAACCAAGTCCGCGGGCTGCGCATCGATGACCAGTTGGAGTCCTTCCGCGGTGGATGGGGCATCGACGACCTCTTGGGCAATATCGACGTCCTCGGTTGCGTACGGCTCGATCGCCTGTGCTAATCGCCCCTGGTCGTCGACATGCCAATGCTCTACTGCAGGCCGTGCGGACTCTAGCCCCTCCTCATCCGCCGGCGTTTCCACGACGTGGACGATTCGAAGCCCAGCCCCGGTAGAACGCGCGATACGCATTCCGTGACGGATCGCGGAGTCGGAGTGCGTCGAGAAATCCGTTGCAACGATGATGTGGTTCAACTGCATGGGTTCAGATCTCCTTTGTTGGCTGTTTGCCTTCGAATCGAATGCCGCCCCGACGATCCCGAGCGCGGGCGGGCCACGGCTTCGATTGCCGAGCCGAGCGAGAATCCTACACGATGCGAAGTCACGTTCATACGGGGGTGTTGCCGATGAACCGTCAGGACAGCTTTCCGAACCAACCGCGCCGTTCGCACCACTTGGCCAGCTCCAAGACCGGCGAAATGGTCAGGGATGCGCCGATGGCGATCAGCCAGTCGTTCTGTGACAACGCGTAGGTGCCGAACGGCTCGTGCATCGGCGGAAAGAGCACGATGAATAGCAACAGCCCCAGCTCCCAAAAGATGGCGAGGTTCAGCCATTTGTTGGCGAACGGCCGATGCAAGATGGACCGGCGGTCGGAGCGGAAGTTGTAGGCCTTGAAGAACTGGATCAACACCAGAGAAACAAAGGTCATCGTCATGGCCTGAGCAACGCCGCGGCCCGACTGCAGGGCCCAGGTGAAGAGGCCGAGATTCACTGCTGTGGACCACAGCCCTCCGATCGTCATCAGCATCACGACCGGGCGAGTGAATACTCCGGTGCGCGCGTTGCGCGGTGCTCGCTGCATCAGGTCGTCTTCGCGGGGGTCGACCGCCAGTGCCAGCGCAGGCAAGCCATCGGTGGCTAGGTTGACGTAGAGGATCTGCACGGCGGTCAAGGGCAGCGGCAGACCGGCGATCGTGGCGCCGGCCATGAGACCGATCTCACCGATGTTCGAGGAGAGGAGGTACATCAGGTACTTCTTGATGTTCTCGAAGATCCCGCGCCCTTCTTCCACCGCTGCGACAATCGATGCGAAGTTGTCGTCGGTCAGGGTCATCGCGGCGGCTTCTTTGCTCA
>JBARTN010000015.1:0-27220 GCA_049645265.1 Polyangiales bacterium | reverse complement strand
TGGCATCTCCAACTGGAATCAGCTGCACACGCGCCTAGCCGTGCATGGCGTCCGAATGGTTCGGCGCGGCAATGGGCTAGCCGTGGTCGACGCAACGCGTGGGAACCTAGGCTGCAAGGCCTCGGCTCTTGGGCGCCACTGGTCCAAACAAAGGCTCTGTGAGCGCTTCGGGGATTTCGTTGCAGGTCCTACGGTGGAGCACGTGGCGACGATGAGCGGCGAGGCGTATCGCCCCGAGCCGCTGGGGCGGCTACGCGACGACGGGCTCTGGCACGAGTACCAGGAGGCGCTCAGAGCCGCGCGGGCTCGGCGAGACGAGCGGCGAGAGGCGCTATTCCCCAAAGTCGACACGGCCCGAGCGGCGCATCGGCGACATTTCAAGCTGAGGCATCACGCGATTGCGGCGATGCCGATTCCTGGGCGCGAGAAACACAAATTGCACAAGATGCTTTCGTTCGAGAAAAAGGCTGCTGAGCGCAGACTGAGGGCGACGATCAAGGCGTGGCGGACCCTCGGCGTCGACACACACCCGGGGTCTTGGAAGGAGTTCTTGGCAGCCCGCGCTGCACACGGAGACCAGCGGGCCATCCGACGACTCGCCCGCAAATCCGGGGGGTTGGTCATCAAGAGCGGCGACAAGCAGGTTCGCGCCCTCCCGTCTCGCAGTACGCGCACGAGTCGGGGGAGCATCGTCCACAACCTGCCGAACGGGGTGCGGCTCCGAGAGTCGGCCGGATCGATCGAGCTCCTCGGCGAGGCCCACGAAGGTGCGCTCGAGCAGCTGGTGAGCGTCGCCAAGCAGAGGTTTGGAACGAAGGAAGTCACGCTGCAGGGATCGAGGCGCGCACAAGAACGACTGGCGAAACTGGCTGCCGAACAAGGGTTGGAAATCGCCGAAGAGCGCCAGCGCTGAGAAGCGAATCCCGGAAACAAGGCCCATCAATCGGTCCCACGGCGCCCAGATAGCCCCAGAGAGCTTCGATGTCCCGAGCTACGAGAGGCTTGCGCCGGGATACGTCGACCGACCATTCAGGTTGAGCACTGTTCATGGGGTGAATCATCGACTTCGGCCCTTGAAGTCGCCATGATGAAACTCTGGGTCACCGTCTGCAGCGAGCGACCCCGCGGGCAGCATGAATTCCAAAAATGGCAGACATTCGAATCGGCCGCCTCCGAAAGGTAGGGACTCCGAGGTTCGCCCCGCTACTCGAGAAGACGAGCGGCGTCGCGCGGACCGGTGGCATTCAGACGCCGAGGTGGAGATCTTGTCGCCGATCCAGCAGGTCGCGTCGGCCGTCGATGTAAGCAAGACCGGCATACAGCTCTCGCTCCACCACTGGCTCTCTGCTGGCACGGTGTGTGATCTGCGCATCACGACTCACTCGGGCAGTACGATGCACAAGCGGGTGCGTGTCATCTGGACGCGGCGGGAGGGGAAACGCTGCGTGTCTGGTTTGGAAGTGGTGGGATCGATGGCGCCGCACGCCTCCGACGAGGAGTGATCGCGCTGCTTGATGGCGGGCCTCAAGGGACGCCGCGAATGCGAGCTTCAGCGTGCCCTAGACCGACTGACGACGGTTCAGCCGTGGGAGGGCCCGCCTACTCAATATGGGTTTCGACTCCTAGAGACGCAACACCGACACACCATAGCCTGAGCCAGGCCGACCCGCGTTGGCGTTCGTCGTCGACCCCGCAAGCGCTTCGCGATCCGCGCGTCCCGGTGGACCGCCGCGAGGAGCTCGTCCTCTTCGGGTAAGAACCAGAGAGGGAGAACGACGGGGAAACCGGAGTCAGTGTTGGCGGCCAGCCGCATGGGGATGCGCGCCTCAGCGAGGAACTCCCGGACACGGGACTTCGGCCAGGGACCCGTGAGTCGAATCGGCGACGAAGGCGCTGAGCTCAAAGTCTCCCTGTTGCTCGAAACGCTGTCAGGATTTCGTTGCGCCTCAAGAACCACGGCATGAAGGGCGGATTGTATCGTGCCCAGATTGGCTCTCCAAGCGGCTCACAGCCTTCTGCGCTCAACGTATCGAGCAATCGTTCGAGGTGCTTTTCGTAGTTCCGCTTCGACCAGGTGCCCGAATAGCGGACGGCCGCAAAACGTCGCGCGGGCACCTCGCGGATTGAGACTCGCGGATCGTTCGGCTCGGGAAGCTCTTCGCGCGAATACTTCGACGGCATCATGAATTGAATCGTGTACCTGTCGCCGGCCCTTTCTTGGGTCACTGGCGCAGTCATGGAGATCTTGGTTCCATCGGCGATTTCCTGGCGCACGGGCGCGGTCATCCCGATCTTTCGCTCACCTTGGTTGTTTCCGAAGATGTATTTCGCCACGATGCGGAATCCATGGTTTCCCGCGTTTTCGAGGTCGCCATCCACTGTCGTTTCCGCCACCAGGTAGGGCTCGTACTCGCGGATCTCTATCTCGCCGAACCTGTCGACCACGCGATATTCTGGGCTTTCGTAGGGCATCCCCTCACCTCCAAGCATGACGATGGCGATCACGACGGCCACCGACACAGCGATCGAAACAATGATCGCAAACCGAATTGCTTTGTTCGCCGGACGTTCTGGTCTACTCGGCAACGTTTATCCCGTCAGTCCGCATGCTAAGCGGACTTGTAGCTCAGCAGTGCCCGGTCGAGTTCGTCGTACTGGTGAAACACCGTCGCTGGGACGTTCGAGGCCATGAGTTTGTGGCCATCGGGGATACCGACCCAAACCTCGTGGTTTCGCGAGAGTGACCCTAATCCCGCGAGCAAGCTCTCTCGCTCAGGAGGGCTACACTCCCTGGCGATGCTCAGCAGGATGAGCGCTGATCCGCTCTCGGTTGCCGCATCGGAGATGTCTTCGAAGGGCGTATTCGCGCCAAGGTAGACCGGCTCGAAACCTCGACTCGCGGCCATGAACGCGCCAATGATGGCGCCGAACTCGTGAAGATGATTGGGCGGCGTCGTGACGAGGATTCGCGGCGAACCCACGACCGGTTCGACGTGTCGCATGAGAGTGCCGAGCAGACTCCGCAGCTGACCCGAGATGATGTGCTCGTGGGGAATCTTCAGTTCTCCCTCGTGCCATGCTTCACCGACGCGCCTCATGAGAGGCACCAAGACCTCCAAGGTGAGCTTCAAGGGTGGGACGATCGCGGCCGTCCGAGTTAGTATCGCTTCTGCACCCTGAACATCGAACCTGAAGACGGCCCCGAGGTAGTCCTCGATCACCGCATCATAGATGGACTTGTGACCGGTCACCTCTTGCGTGGTCTCGCCGATGATTCGACGCAAGTCGTCGTCCTGGAGCCTTGCGACCTGACCGATCGAATGCCCCAGCTCCGTCGCTCGCCGTAGGAGAACGAGCCTCCGAACCTGGCTACCGGAGTATCGGCGCTTGTTTCCGCCTGTCCTCTCGGGATTCACGGCCTGGTAGCGCCGCTCCCAAACTCGAATCGTATCAGCGGTAAGCCCGCTGAGGCGCGACACGACGCGCATGGGGTATAGCCCGCTTAGCTCTGTAACCTTGATGCTCATCGTTTCAAGAAATAGGTGGCACAGAGGGGAGCATCGGCGCGTAGGCTGCAGCAAGCTTGCCTGACAATGGATGTGCTGGTGGTTTCACATCCATGTTTTGCGCGCCTTGGGACCGATGCCCCTCTGCACCGGGAATGGGAGACAGCCTGCCCGTGTTAAGTCCGTCTCGGTTTGTTCTAAGAAGCAGGGATCAAGACGGAGTCGATGACGTGAATGACGCCGTTCGAAGCCATGACGTCAGTTGCCGTGACATTCGCGTCGTTGACGCGAACGCCCGCATCGTTGACGGAGATGCTGAGCGGTTGACCTTCGACGGTATTCGCCGACGAAAGCTTGACGACGTCCGCGGCGAGGACCTCACCCGGTACCACGTGATACGTGAGGATTGCGACCAATTTTGCCTTGTTCTCGGGCAGCAGCAGACTGTCGACGGTGCCGGCGGGGAGCTTTGCGAAGGCCTCGTCGGTCGGGGCGAAGACGGTAAACGGACCATCTCCTTGGAGGGTCTCGACCAAGCCGGCCGCTTTCACCGCGGCGACGAGAGTATTGAAATCACCGGCGGTTGCGGCGACGGTCACGATGTTGGGCTGTCCGACCTGTTGCGTCGCAGCTTCCTTCGCGGCTGTTGTGGTCTGTGGCGTGCCGTCCTTTGAACAAGCTCCTAGAAGGGCGAGGGTAAGCAAGGGGGCAATGATTGTGCGTAAGCGCATGGTTGGTTTCCTTGATTGGGGTTCAGGAAGGCAGAGCCTTCAGAGACGTTGTGGTGTTTTTGTTCACCCTCGGCCGTAGTTGAGCTCCTCGAGGACTTCATCTAGGGAGATGTCGACTTGAATGGGCCAGCTGCGAGCGAAAGCGCGCATCCACTCTGGCGTGGCGTCTTTTGAACGAGCTCCTAGAAGGGCGAGGGCAGGCAAGGGGGCAATGATTGTGGGTAAGCGCATGGTTGGTTTCCTTGATTGGGGCTCAGGAAGGCAAAGCCTTCAGAGACGTTGTGGTGGCCTGCCCGATGTCGGGTTCATTCAGTAGATGCTTGGCAAATCGATGCATCAGCCATTTGTGGAAGTGAGCCTGTGTAGAGACGTACAGCAACCAAGGCAATCGCGGTTCGTAGTCGTGGACGACGGTCAACAGGGTTCGTCCTCCGAGGACCTGCCGCATCTCGAAGCGAGCCTTCGAGCCCACCGGCGCAAGAGCTCCACCGGTCACATAAAACAGCTGTCGATCCGCCGCGCTACGTGCAGCGGAATGCCTCAACGTCATCAACGTGATTCCGAGTGGTACGAGGACGAAGCTGAAACCCTCACCGGCGCGGCGGCGCACGCGAAGCAACCAACGAAGGAAGTGGGGAAGCCAACGGACGTAGTCCATCGCCGCGCGTTCGGCCGTCCATCCCTCGGGTAACTGCATCCGTTGAACGGAACGGACCAAACGCTGGCCATCGCCACGCCTCGGACGCCGAAATGCGTGGGGCACAGTTCCATGATCGTCGGCGATCGCGATCTCGATCGCTTCTCGCATCGAGGTGCGACGAAGCCCCGCCTCACTCGCGAGGCTAGAGGGACCAGCAACCATTTCGTGTTTCAAGCTCTGAACCAGGGGCGCCACGAGCGCACGAGGCGCGCCCGTCACCAAGGATATCCATAGTCGCGACAGTCCGGGGGACAGAACCCTCGACGGGATGAACCATCGCCTCTTTCCTAAGGCCCGGGCTGTCATCGCCATCAGCTCACGATACGTCACCACTTCAGGTGCGCCGACGTCGTAGACTCGCGAGTAGTGCTCTTCGCGGCCGACCACGTAGTTGATCAGCTGCACGACATCTCCGAGGGCTACCGCTTGGGTGCGCGTATTCGTCCAGCGCGGACACACCATGATGGGCAACCGCTGAACCAGACGGGCCATGATCTGAAAGGACGACCCATCACCACCGAGGATCAATCCGGCGCGCAACGTGGTGACCGGAACGCCGTGACCGGCGAGAACGCGCTCTACCTCGGCGCGGCTCTCCAAATGCTTCGAGAGGGAGCCGTCCTTCGGGCACAAGCCTCCAAGGAAGACGATCTGTTTGATCCCTGCGCGAGCCGCGGCGCGCGCGAAGTTGTCTGCGCAGACCACATCGAGATCGGCGAAGTCGCCCTGAGTCAGCCTCGCCGAGGGCATCATATTGTGGACCAGATAGACGGCATAGTCGCCGCCTTCCAGACCGCGCTCGGCATCTTTCAGGGAGAAGAGGTCACACTCGCGATATTCGGCGAAGCCATCGCCAGCAACCCGCTCGGTGCGCGAAAGGCCCACCACGTGAAAGCGTTCCGCGAGCAGGGGCGCAAGGGCCTTGCCGATGAAGCCGGATGCTCCAGCGATGATGAGACGCGGCTTGCTCGAAGGCTCCATGTCTGTCTATATATTGTCTAAGTTTTATTAGTCAAGGCATAGACGGGAGAATCTTGTGGACAAAGACACCTGGGAAGTACGCGTGTTCTACGATGGCGACTGTCCGTTGTGCATGCGTGAAATCGCGATGCTCCAGCGCAAAGATAAGCGGGGCCGCATCGACTTTCGGGACATCTCGGCAACCGACTTCGACCCGGAAGCCACTGGGAAAACCTTCGCCGAGCTCATGGAACGCATCCATGGACAGCTCCCCGATGGAACGTGGATCGAGGGCGTGGAGGTCTTCCGTCGACTGTACTCCGCGATCGGTTTGGGCGCGGTGGCCGAAATGACCAAGATTCCAGGCATTCGCCAAACGCTCGATTGGGGTTACCGACGATTCGCAAAGAACCGCCTGCGGCTCACAGGACGATGCCTCGACGAGGTTTGCGCCGTTGAGGTGTCCTAGTGGCGACTTTGTTGAGCTTCGGCGACCCGTGGAGAGTGAAGTTGCGGTTGCACAGTTAGGGTGACGCCGCCCCACAGTGGACGCGTATGGTCGTTTCCCAGCGGGTTCGCTCGATCTCGGCAAGCGCGACCGCCTCGATGTACCGCAGCCGGGCCATGGCCGCCTGCTGCTCGCGAAGATTCACGAAGATCAGATTGCTCGACCCGACCTCGAATCGCCGGCGCTCGCCCTCGGCCAGCTCGGCCGCCGTGTCGACCACGTCGTCGGTTAGCTCGGCTCGACGCTGGGCCGCCTCGACCGCCGACGCAGCATCGAGGGTTCTGGCGCGGAGCTGGTCCGAAACGAAGCGCAACTGCGCCTCCTTGTCCGCCACCTCGGCCCGTGCTGCCCCGGCCCTGCCCCGCTCCTTGCGAAGCAGCAAGGGCATCGACAACTTCACGCCAGCCTCGAACACATTGCCCGGGAGCGTGAAATCGCGATCCGTGTTGGTCAGGTCCCCGAGGTCGCGGGAGTACGCGAACACCGCTTTGAGCTCGGGAGCGATCTCGTTGCGGCTGAGTCTTTGATCGACCTCGGCTGCTTCGAGCTCCGCTCGGGCTCTTTCGAGCTCGGGGTGGCACGCGAGGACGTCGTCGACCGCACGCTCTACGGAAAGCTCCTCGATGGGCGCGACCGACACTCGCTCGGGGACGCGCTGAGCGCTCGCGACGACCGGCAGCCCCTGAGAATCTCTCAGAAACAAAGACAACTCGAAGGTAGCCTTTTCGAAGGCGCGTTCTGCGGCGACCACAAAAGCCTTTCGCTCGAGCAAGATCCGCTCGTTGTCCACCACATCAAACGACGGGATCGAACCGGCCGCGAGGCGGCGTCGGAGCTGCGCGTCGCGCTGCTCGGCCAGGTCGAGCAAGGCTTTGGCGACCTCTCGGTTTTGCCCCGTGCCGACCCAATTCCAATAGCTCCGCGCCGCCGCGAGCTCGAGGTTGAGCTTCGCCGCCGACAAGGCTTGGCCGGCGGCTTCTTCGAGCTGAATGGCGCGGGCACGCTCGGCGCGCTCCGGGTCGATCAGCCCGCCGCGCCAGATCGGCACTTCGATCCCCGCACGAACCTCGCCACCCGAGAGGGTTTGATCGTCTCGATACGTCGGCCAACGCTCGTTGATGCCAAGACCAACGCGGTAGCCCACGAAGAGCTCGGAGCCCCAAAGCGTCGTGGGCTGACGAAGCTCCACGTCGGCCCGGCGCAAGTCGTAATATGCTCCCGTGAGGATCTTCCCGTCGCCCTCGAGCCTCGGATCAAACGCACCGCGGGCGGCGGTCGTTTTGGCCGCGGCCTTGCGCAGCTGCGCAACCGCTTGTCGTATCCGCGGATCGTGCGCGTTCACCGATTGCAGGACTTCGTCGAAGTGAAGAGGCCGCCCTCGCTCCTCGCTCGCCAACGCCAACATCGGCGTAAGCGAGCCCAAAAAGAAAACGCTCAGCCGTGTGGCGAGGCTCATGGGGCCTCCTTGCCGCTCTTTGCCATGGGCGGTGGGTCGGTCGTTGGCGGGAATCCGTTGAACTGCCGCCAGACCTCGAAGCCGAGCGAAACCCGATTGAGCAAGACCCAACCCTTGGCGAGCACGCCCTGCCGCAGATAGCTGGCAGCGGGCCAGGGGCTGTCCTCCGGGTCGGGAACGACGACGATGCGGAAATCCCCTCGCCCATCGTCGGTGGCATCGACAAAGGCCACCCGCCCGCCAAAGGTCCCGACCGCGACCGAGGGCCAACCGAAAAACTGCACCGCCGGCCAGCCTTCAAACTGAAGCCGCACGGGGCTGCCCGCCTTGATGAGAGCGGCATCGTTGCCGTCGACGTAGAGCTCGACCGCACGATCTTCGGTCTGGGGCACGAGCACGGCGAGCACCTCCCCTCGGTTGACCTGTTCTCCTCCGAGGCGACCGACGATACGAAGGATCGTCCCGTCGATCGGCGCTTTGATCGTTTGGGCCTGTTGGCGCGAAATCCCCATGTCGAGGCGCGCGAGCGCCGCATTGGTCGATGCGACCTCGGTCTCCGCGCTCCGCCAACTTGCCTCTGCGTTTTCGATCTCCGCCTCGGTCGACGCGATGACCCGTCGGAGTGCTGCTCGGCTCTGAGAGAGCTTGTTGCGGGAAGCGGATAGCCTTGCATTGGCCGATGCAACTTTGGCCCTGCTCTGCCGCGCGGCGAGCTCTGCAAGCTCGAGCTCTCGTTTGGATGCGAGACCATCGTTGAACAGGTCACGCTGACGACGAAGGTTGAGCTCGTTGGTTTCGAGCTCCGCGGTTGCGGCGCCTACATCCTGCTCGGCTGCCTCGACGCCGCGCTGCGCGATCTGGATGTTCGACTCGGTCCCTGAGATCTCCGCCCGCTGCGAGCGGCGAATGGATTCGATACGGCTGCTCAGCGACTCGGTGCGCTGCGCCTGCGCGATTCGCCGGACCTCGATGGCTGCCCGCTCCGCGCCAAGACGGTCGAGCATCGATTCGTCGTTGTCGGTCAACTTGACGATGGGGTCGCCCTTCTTGACCTGCGTCCCCTCCTGCACGAACCACTTCTCGACGCGCCCCGAGATAGTCGCCTCGATGGGTTGCTGGCGTTGATCGGGTGCATAGGCGAGCACGCGCCCGCCTCCTCGGATGTTCTGCGTCCACGGCGCGAGAAGCGCGGCGAGAGTAAACAAGACAAATACGGAGACCAAGACTTTGGCCACCACGACCGTTCGCTGCGGCGCGGGCACACCCAAGGTCTCCGGAAGCGTATCCCGCTCAAAGCCCGACCAGTGATCGGCGTTGACCGATGTACCCTTCATGCTGCCTCTCCTTCCTGCCTGATCGTTTCGGAAATTTGGAGGTGCCGATCCATTCGTTCTCGAACCGAAGAGTCTTCGGAAACGATCAGCAGCGAGGTATCGCGCAATGTCGACAATTGATCGGCGATGCGGACGCCGGCTTCGGGGTCCATCCGATCCAAGGTTCGGTCCAAGATCAACAAGGCGGGCTTTCCAGCTACCGCTCTGGCGATAGTGAGCGCAATCCCCTGGCTCCGAGACAGCGGCGCTCCGTCTGTGAGGATCGGAGTCTGCAGACCCAGCGGGAGAGACTTCACGACCTCGGCGAGGCCCACGCGGCCCAAGGCCTCCCATGCCTCCTCGGCAGTCAGATCCGGATTGGCGGCGCGAAGGTTGTCCAACACGCAGCCCGGAAAGATCTCGGCGCCGCGAACGAGCGAGACTCGGCTACGCAGCTCGAGAAGAGCGAGGTCGCGAACGTCGTGGCCGTCCATCTCGATGACCCCTGCACTTGGAATACGCAGCCCGAAGATCGAATCGACGAGTGCCGCGGTGTCCCACTCCGTGCCGGTGATGGACACGCGCTCACCGGGATCCACTTTCAGCGAGATTTGGAGCGGTTCCGCATCCACTTGTCGACCGACCTCCACCTTCTCGAGCACGAGCCCGAGTGCGGCTCCGCGGTCGGGCGGAAGGATCTCGCCATCTGCTCGTTCCAAGGGTAGATCGAGAATCTCGCCTAGCTTGTCGACGGCGGCCACGAGGTCATAGAAGGTTTCCACTTTGCCTCCGAGCTTTGCGATCGACGCGACGACCGCGGTCACGATGAGCTCAGCGGCAACGAGCTGACCGATCGAAAGCTGACGCTCGATTACCAGCAAACCGCCGACCGCAAGCAAGGCCACACTCGCCACCACTTCGATGGTGAAGGCGCCGACAAGCTGACGAAACACGATGCGGAAGTGTCGGTCGCGCTTGTCGAGGTACGATCTTGCCAGCGTTTCGACTTGGCTCCGCGCGAGCTGTTCGCCCCCGGCAAGTTTGAACGACAGCGGATGCCGCGCCATCTCCTCGAGCCATCCCGCCACTGCGTACTTGGCTTTCGACTCGGCGATGCTCGTTCCCGTGCCGCCACGCCCAAGCGGAATCAAGACAAAGGCTGCGCCTAGGATGAGCACGAGGTCGAACGCGAGCAGTGCCGGGTGATAGAATGCTAGGACGATCAGACCGACCAGCGCGATCAAGACCGCGTCAACGCCACCGAGGAGCAACGCGGCCACGCTCTTTTGGATCGTGAACACGTCGAAGAAACGGTTCAGGAGCTCCGGCCCGTTGGCATCCCGCAGCGCCGTGCCGCTCACCCGCGGCAGACGAGCGCCGATTTCCGTCACGATGCGGACGAACAGCCTTCGCTGCAGCATCTCTGCGACGCGAACCTGGAGCGCGCGAAGAATGGCGGCCCCCGTGAGTGCGACAGCCAGCAGGACCGTCAACACGACGAGCGGCTGAATCAAGGAACCAAAGGCGACCGTATTGACGAGCGACTGAACCGCGACCGGCACCGCGAGCGAAAGGAGCCCGAGCGCGACGCCGTAAACGACGATGACCCCAATGTCCTGGTGATCGAGCGCGAGAAGCTGACGGGCGCGGCGAAGCGGCGACGGACGCAGCGGAGCTGTGGCGGAAGGCCCTCTTTTCATGATATTCATAACATGATATCAAATACAGGCTTGTCAATACGTGTATTGTGTTTTATGTAATAAAAGTCAGATGAATACCAACGGGTCCCCAGAAACCTCCACAGCATGGACTTTCCTGAGTAATCACGGGCATGTATTGGTCTGCATCGTTCGGGACCCGAACGTTCGCGTGCGTGAAATTGCCCAGGCTGTCGGCGTCACCGAGCGTGCGGTGCAGCGAATCCTGAGCGAACTGGAGGAGGCCGGTGTGATCGTGCGCACCCGCCAGGGGCGCCGAACCCACTACGACGTGAACGAGCACCTCCCCTTGCGCCACCCGATCGAGGCCCGGCATTCGGTCGGCGAGCTCGTGCGGGTGGTACGGTCCTGACGTGACGCTTCTCATCCAAGTCGCCACCGCCTGGGCGATGACCGGCATCATCTGGTTCGTCCAACTGGTCCAATATCCGTCGTTCGCGCACGTGGATTCCGGGTCGTTCACCACGTTTCATAGCCATCATTCGAGCTCGATTTCGATCCTCGTCGCACCTTTGATGATCGCCGAAGCGATCTCAGGCATCGCGTTTCTCTGGGCGCCGCTGCGGGTCCAAACCTCGTGGCAGATCTGGCTCGGAATCGGCTTGATCGCGTTTATCTGGGCCTCGACTTTTCTGCTCCAGGTTCCCGCACACAACCAGCTAGGCTCCGGTTTCGACGAATCAAGTTGGCGAATGCTCGTGCGCTCGAACTGGCTCCGTACGATTGCCTGGTCGGCAAGGGCCGGGCTCGTAACGTATTGGCTGCACAAGACCCTCGAGGCAGGCAACGCGATGGGCCTCTAGCGCTGGATGGCGCGGAACTCGACACCAAGGCTCACCGTGATGAAGTGGAGCCAGTTCTTGGTGTAGCCGTCGCTCCCCGGGTCCGGGTTGCTGTCGGTTCCGACGGCGCCCCCGCCCAAGTAGCGCAGGTTGAAAAAGCCCGCGACTCGGTCGGTGAAGTCGTAGCCCACCCGTAGGCTCGCATCGAGCAGGGCCCCTGTGATCTCGCTGCTGCTTCCGTTGACCCCGCTGATCGGCGCATAGATCCCGTCGATCTCGGTCCCCCACCAGACGCCGTTCTCAAAGCCCCAGCGGCCCCGAAATTTGAGCGCCGGCACCGGCCCAACGTTGCGTCGATCGGCGCGCAGCGTGCCGTCCGCCGAGGTGAACGTGATCGTGGAGTCTCTGATTTGAAGCGAAACGCCGATCGACACCTCGTCGCCCGACCTTCGCAGAAAGTCGTACAGGTAGCTGATTCGCCAAAACGGGAAACCGTAGGTCGAATTCAAAGGCGTTCCGGCAGGGAAGAGCACGTCGTCGAAGGTCGTGTCCTGACTCAGAACCGTCTCCCCGGTGAGCTTCAATGGCTGGTAGAGGAACACAATCGCGTGCCGACCCTTGAACTTCAGATCCGTGCTGAGCCGGAAGAACGGAAAGAGCACGTCTTGGCCACCGTCATCGCGATAGTTGAACCGCGTGCCGTCGTTTCCGAGCTGCACGATGTGGCTGGCCACGGCGAGAAACCCGAGCTCGGCTCCGAGGAACCACTCCACGTTGGGCGGCTTTTCGAGCGTCGCTTTGTACTTCGCGTCGATGTGGCTCTCGTCGACCGGTGGCAAGTCATAGATCGACTCCCTGCTTCCGGCGTCTTGCGCCAGAGCAGACATCGGAAGGAGGGAAGAAACGATGGCGGCCGCGAGCCAGCCTCCGCGATCGCTTTGTTTTCCGTTCATTCCCGCTCGAAAGTAGCACATCGGTGCATGAACCCTGCCGTTTTCCGCATTCGGCCTTAGAGCGGTCCGGATGGAAAAAGCCGACGTCGTCGTGGTTGGGGCTGGGTTCGGAGGCCTTGCGTCCGCGCTGCGGCTCGCCGAGCTCGGCGCCGATGTCGTTCTCTGCGAGACGCTGCGCTACCCGGGAGGCTGCGCCAGCACCTTCACCCGCAGCGGCTACCAATTTGAAGCGGGTGCAACGTTGTTTTCCGGGCTCGGCGACGGGCAGCTTTTCTCGAACTGGAACGACAAGTGGGATCTGGGAGTCCGCTTCGATCCGCTCGACCCGCTCGTCGAGCTTCGAACCGCACACTGGTCGCTCGCCGTTCCTCCGGACCCCGCCTCGTTCCTTCGGCGTTTCAGCGAGCTGCCGGGTGCGGATCCCGAAACGCTGCGCGGCTTCTTTGGCACCCAGCGCCGGGTGGCGGAGGCACTCTGGAAGCTGTTTGAAGACCCAAGCCTGCTCCCGCCGCTGAGCGGCGGCTCGGTACTACGGCATCTCGGACGGTCGTGGTCTTACAGCCCTGTGCTTCGGTGGATGGGGCGCCCTCTTTCCGACGTCGTGTCGCAACACGGCCTGGCGGGCTGGGAACCTCTCCGGGTCTACCTCGATGCGGTGAGTCAGATCACCGTCCAGGCCAGCTCCGCCGAAGCCGAGGCGCCGTTCACGATGGCGGCCGTCGACTACTTCTTTCGGGGCACCGGCCACGTTCACGGTGGAATCGGAAGCCTGGCGTGGGCTTTGGTACAGGCCATTGAGAAGGCGGGCGGTAAGGTGATACTTGCAAACCGCGTGCGCGGAATTCGACGCGAAGGCCATCGATGGCGCGTGGACACTCGACACGGCGAGTTTCAAGCGCGGACCGTGGTGGCTAACGTCTTGCCCCAGTCGCTGTCCGCAATGACGAAGCCCCAAATCAACGGCAAGCTTCGTGATGTCGAAGCTTCGGTCGAGTCGGGCTGGGGCGCGGCGATGCGGTATCTCGTCGTCGACTCGCAGGCGGTCCAGGGTGCTGAAGCCTGCCACCTGCAGCTCGTCGATGACGAGACTGCGCCGTTCGTCGAGGGCAATCAGGTGTTCTGTTCGATCAGCGCCGCCGATGAGCAAGAGCGGGCACCAAACGGACAACGCACGGTGACGGTGTCCACCCACGTTCCTATGCACAAGCTCCGCGAGGTCGCGCAGGAAGATCAAGGAGCCTACATCACGGCGATTCACGACCGGATGCGAGAGACTATCGGTCGGCGGGCACCCGAGCTCCTCGAGCACGCGGTCTTTGAGATGACAGCCAGCCCTCGAACCTTCGAGAGATTCACAGGGCGACATCGGGGCTACGTGGGAGGAGTTCCAAGGCGTGTCGGGTTGAAGCACTATCGCCCGCGTGCGCTCTGGCCGCGAGAGGCGCTCCCAGACCTGTATCTGGTGGGCGACTCAGTGCTCTTGGGGCAAAGCACCCTCGCAGTCGCGCTTGGGGGGGTGCGCACGGCCGAACGAATCGCTTCGCAACACACCTCTTGGGCTGGGGTCGCGCCATCATGATCTTCGCTCCCTCCGACCGGGTTCGCGCCCTCAACGACCTGCCGCTTCGACGCGACGGCACCCATGTCGTCTATTGGATGGTTGGCTTTCGCCGGCCGAGGTGGAACTTCGCACTCCAGCACGCCGCGGCGCATGCAGCCGAGCTCGGCAGGCCGCTCGTCATTCTGGAAGCGCTTCGCGTCGGTTACCCCTGGGCAAGCGACCGGCTGCATCGATTCGTCCTCGACGGGATGCGCGCAAATGCGAGGCACTTCGCGGGTAAGAACGTGGTCCACTTCCCCTACGTTGAAGCCAGGAAGGGAGACGGCCGTGGCCTTCTGTCGGCGATCGCCAAGAACGCCTGCGTCGTGGTGAGCGATGACTATCCGACGTTCTTCATTCCGAAGATGCAAGAGGCGGCCGCATCCCGATTGAACCTCCGATTCGAGGTCGTGGACAGTAATGGCCTGCTTCCGGTGAGATCGACCAGCAGAGTCTTCAGCCGAGCGTTCGACTTCCGCCGCCATCTACAACGCGAGCTGCCCAAGCACGTCGGCGTCCAGCCACTCGCCGACCCAGTCGATGGTCTTCCACCGGTACTCGAGCAGACAACTGAAACACTGCTAGCGGGGACGAATGAGGGTTGGGCGGCGGCGACGGATGACATCCTGGGCGGGAAGACGATCCAATCGTTGCCGCTGGACCACACCGTGCCTGCGGTCGACCTCGAAGGTGGCTTCGAGGTCGGGGAACGTCGCATGGAGGAATTCCTCAGCAGTGGCATCGATCGATACGCCGAAGATCGCAACCACCCCGATAAGGGAGCGACCAGCGGCCTTTCCCCGTGGCTGCATTTCGGCCACCTGTCGTCGCACCAAATCTTCGACGAGCTCACCAAGAACGAAGGTTGGAACAGCGACGAAGGCGTGCCGAAGGCGACGGGATCGCGCGAGGGCTGGTGGGGTATGAGCGCCAACGCGGAGGCGTTCATCGACCAGCTCGTGACCTGGAGAGAGCTTGGCTTCAACATGTGCGCTCTTCAGTCGGATTACGATCGGTACGAGTCGCTGCCCGGTTGGGCGCGTCAAACTCTCGAAGACCACGAACGAGACCCGCGTCCTCATCTCTATTCGCTCGCGCAGCTCGAGCTCTCAAAAACGCACGATCCGATCTGGAACGCTGCCCAAACCGAGCTACGCGAAACCGGAAGCCTACAGAACTATTTACGCATGCTGTGGGGCAAGAAGATCCTCGAGTGGTCACCTACGCCGAGAGATGCGCTTGCAGCGATGGTCGAGCTCAACAACAAGTATGCGTTGGACGGTCGCGACCCCAACAGCTACTCAGGCATCTTCTGGGTGCTCGGTCGCTACGACCGGGCTTGGGGCCCCGAGAGACCCATCTTTGGAAAGATCCGATACATGAGCTCGGAGAACACGAAGCGAAAGCTCCGAATCGCCGACTATCTCAAGCGCTTCGAGCGCCCCATGGCGAGACATGAGTAAGGCACCCATCATTCTGAGTACGTTTGCGCTCTCTCATTTCTGCGAGAACGCACGTTGGGCCCTCGACTACAAGGGAGTGTCCTACACCGAGGAGTCCTGGGCTCCAGTGCTGCACTTTTTCCGCACGTGGCACCTGCAGAAAACCCACACGCCGGTCCTGCGTATCGACGGCAAGGTCATCCAAGAGAGCGCAGAGATTTGCGAATACCTCGAGAAGCGTTTTCCGGAGCGATCCTTGATTCCTGTTCAACTTCGCGAAGAGGTGCTCGGAGTCGCGCAGGAGGCGAGGTCCATTGGACCTCACGTCCGAAGGTTGGCCTACTGGGCCATTGGCCAGGAGTTGGAGCTGTTGGAGCAAGCTTGGGCGCTCAACGTTGGGCCTGCGGAGGCGCGCATCCAACAACTGGTCTTTCCTTTGTCTCGTAGAATGGCGTTCAAAGGTATGCAGGTTAGTGAACAGGCCACGAAGGAGAGCGAGGCGCTCGTGCGAGACTTCCTCGACGCGCGAAACGCTCAGTTCGTCGAGCGCGATGGCTATCTGGTGGGCGATAGGTTCACACTGGCCGACTTGACCATGGCCTCGATACTCTCGCCCCTGGCACGCCCCCAAGAGCATCCTTTCTATGCCCGGATGGCAATGGGCAAGGCGGCCGAAGCCTTGCTCGAATCGTTCAGAAGCGACCTCATGATCGCATGGGTGAAGGACTGCTATGCACGGCATCGGAGCCCAGGCGTCCGGATGTAACGGTGTCGTGGAAACCTCACCCGCATAGACATAACATAGACGCAAATAACCGAGACTCCGTTTTCCCGATGCATTTCACCCATGCGGGACTTGACGTCATAGACAGAGGTTAAACAAATGGGGTCAGAGGACCCGGAATGATCCGGGCGGACCAAGAGGCTCGGACTTATGCAGGTGATCGAACGCGGGCTAGTCCCCGACCCACTTCTACGCTTTGGCATTCGCCGCATCTGCCAGCGCCGGCTCTGGGAACGGCGCCATGCGGGGCACGACGCGCTACGGCGCCACGTGGAAACGCTGCGGCAAAGCCCCGTCGCAGCTCAGCCCGAGGCTGCCAACGAGCAGCACTATGAAGTGCCCCCCGGGTTCTTCGAGGCGGTGCTCGGACCGCGACTCAAGTACAGCTGCTGCACCTGGAATCAGGGAGCGCGATCCCTCGCCGACGCGGAGAACGCCGCACTCGCCCAGGTACAGGAAAGAGCGCAGCTCGACGATGGTCAGAGGATCCTCGAGCTCGGCTGCGGCTGGGGGTCGCTTACGCTCTGGATGGCGGAGAGCCTTCCGCATTCGCGGATCACCGCGGTCAGCAATAGCCATGGTCAGCGCGAGTTCATCGAGCGGCGGGCGCGCAAACGCAGCCTGCACAACGTGCGTGTGATCACAGCCGATGTGAACACGCTCTGTCTCGAGGGTTCGTTCGACCGCGTCGTTTCGATCGAGATGTTTGAGCACATGCGCAACTGGGAGGCGCTCCTGTCGCGGATCGCCGGCTGGCTTTGCGACGATGGGAAGCTCTTCGTTCACATCTTCGCCCATCACCGCTACGCCTATCTCTACGAAGATGAAGGACCTTCGGACTGGATGGCGCGCCACTTCTTCACGGGGGGTCAGATGCCCTCCGAAGACCTCTTGCTCGAGTTCCAAAAAGACCTCGTCGTCAACGAACGGTGGCGTCTGGGCGGCGAGCACTACGCGAAGACCTCCAACGCTTGGCTGGCGAACTTGGACCGCCATCGGGACGAGGCCATCACAGCGCTTCGGACCGTCACCGACGACGACGAGGCTCGCAGTGCTTTCCATCGCTGGCGCATATTCTTCATGGCCTGCGCTGAGCTCTTTGCGTATCGCGATGGATGCGAGTGGGGCGTGAGCCACTACCTCTTGCGGAAGCAGAGGACGGCTTGAGAATCGCGATCGTCGGCACGGGCATCAGCGGCATGGTTGCAGCTTGGCTCCTGCAACGGGAGCACGAGATCACGGTGTTCGAGGCGCGCGATCGGATCGGCGGTCACACCAATACTGTCGACGTGGAGCTCGAAGGCCGCCGTTTCGCCGTCGACACTGGATTCATCGTTCACAACCCGGGGACCTACCCAAACCTGATCAGCATGTTCGAAGAGCTCGGCGTCGCCACTGCACCGACCGACATGAGCTTCAGCGTCCGAGAGCAGGCTACGGGCCTCGAGTACTCGAGCCACGCACTCCTCGCTCGCCGACGCAACATCATGAGCCCCCGCATGATCGTCATGGTACGCGACATCCTCCGCTTCAATCGGGAGGCGCCGCAGATCCTGGCAGACGCTGACCACGACATCACCCTCGGTGATCTCTTGCGCGATCGGGGGTACTCGCAGGCTTTCGTGGACCTGTACATCGTTCCGATGGGTGCGGCGATCTGGTCGACCGACCCGGATCGGATGCTCTCGTTCCCCGCCCAGACGTTCGTGCGTTTCCTGATGAACCACGGGCTGACCAGCCTGGTCGACCGACCGGGGTGGCGCGTGGTCCAAGGTGGCGCACGCGAGTACGTGAAGAAGCTGACTCGTTCCTACTCGGACCGAATCCGCGTCGGGTCGCCCATTGAGCGGATAGCCCGGAACGAGCAAGGCGTGGAGGTCACTGTCTGTGGCCGTGCACCGGAGCAATTCGACCGTGTCGTGATCGCTGCCCACAGCGACCAGGCGCTCGGAATGCTCGCTGACCCGAGCGATGCCGAGCGAGAAGTTCTCGGCGCCATGCGCTATCAGACAAACGATGCGGTGCTTCACACCGACGTATCGCTCCTTCCGCGGCGCCGCCGCGCGTGGGCCAGTTGGAACTACCAGGTCCCCACGCAAGCTGAGGACCGTGTCGTCGTCACGTATGACATGAACGCCTTGCAGGGGTTCGCCGATGCCCCCGAGACCTTCTGTGTTTCGCTGAACGCCGGAGACCGAATTGATCCGTCGAAGGTGCTGTACCGGACCTCGTACCAACATCCCCTCTACACGCCCGAGTCGGTCGCGGCGCAGCGCAGGATCGACGAGATCAGCGGCCCACGCCATACGTTCTACTGCGGCGCGTATTGGCGCTACGGCTTCCACGAAGATGGGGTTGTCAGCGGGCTTGACGTGGCGCGCAAGCTCGGGATCGACCGCAACGCTCCGGCGCGCGCCGACCTCAGCGCCGGCTCCAAGGTAGCCGCATGAACAGCGCGATTTACGAGGGAACGGTGCGCCACCGACGTTTCGAACCGGTCGAGCACGTCTTCCGGCATCGCGTCTTCTACGCATACTTCGATCTCGCTGAACTCCCCCAAGCACTGGACGGTTTGCCTGGTTGGTCGGCACGCCGTGCCGCCTTGGCTCGCTTCGCGCGAGCAGACCATCTGGGCGATCCGGCCATTCCGTTGGACGAAGCGGTGCGTGATCTCGTCGAAGTGCGGTGCGGCGCTCGTCCGAACGGACCGATTCACCTGCTCACCCTGCCACGCACCCTAGGGGTCGCCTTCAACCCCGTCAGCATTTACTACTGCCACCGTGCCGACGGAATGCTGAGTCATATCGTGACGGAGGTCGACAACACGCCGTGGGGCGAGCGTCACTGCTACGTCGTCGACGCGAACCGCGACAACCTCGCGACCGGGAGTGCGCTTCGCTTCCGGGTACCGAAGGCGTTACACGTCTCACCGTTCCATCCGCTTGGCCAGGAATACGAGTGGCGCTTCACCCGGCCCGGGAGCTCACTGGTCGTGCACATGGAGAACTGGGAAGCCGACACGCTCAAGACCGACGCCACGCTCACGCTTCGACGCCAGCCACTCGATCGGCACCACGCAGCGCTCACCCTGCTCCGCCACCCCGCCATGGCCCTCACGGTCCTCGGCGGCATCTACGCTCAGGCGGCTCTCCTTTGGCGGAAAGGCGTGCCGTACCATCCGCACCCAAAGAAGCTCGCGGCCAAAGCCGGAGGCGCCACCTCATGAGCCAACCCACTTCGCTGCGAGTCACCCTCTCCCCCCGCACCGCCCCAACTGTCGCTATGTTACCGGTGCGATTGGCGCGCAGCCTCGTCATGCGACGTCTCGAAGGAATTGAAGTGGGCGACCTGACCGTCGTCGACGAATGGGGGACACGGGCGTTCGGCCGGCCCAATACGGGTCCATCCGCCACGGTGCACATCCGCGACCCCGCCGCATGGACCGCCATCGCACTTGGCGGCAGCCTCGGTGCCGGAGAAAGCTACATGGACGGTCTGTGGTCCGCAGATGAGCTGGTCGCCACAGTTCGTGTGATGCTCCGCGCGTCGAGTCGACTCAGCAGGGTCGATGGCAGCGGACTCGGCCTCGTGCGGGGCACGCTCGACAGCCTCTATCACCGATTCCGCCGCAACACCAAGACCGGCAGCCGACGCAACATCGCCGAACACTACGACCTCGGGAACGAGTTCTACCGACTCTGGCTCGACCCCTCGATGATGTACTCGGCGGCTATCTGGGAGGACGACGAGATGACCCTCGAGGAGGCACAGCGGGCTCGCCTCGAACGAATCGGTCGAAAGCTGCAACTTTCGCCGAACGACCACCTGCTTGAGATCGGCACTGGATGGGGTGAGATGGCCCTCCATGCGGCGTCTCGTTTCGGCTGTCGAGTCACGACGACCACGATTTCGCAACAACAATACGAGCTCGCGAGCGAGCGAGTGCGGGAGGCTGGCCTCACCGATCGGATCACCGTGCTTCTCGAGGACTATCGGGATCTGAACGGCACGTACGACAAGCTGGTGTCGATCGAGATGATCGAGGCGGTCGGTGCGGAGTACCTCGAAGCCTTCTTCACAAAGGTCGGCAGTCTGCTCGAGTCCGACGGCCTCGGTGTGATTCAAGCGATCACCATCCCGGACGACCGTTTCGCCGAGAGCATCGGGCGCGTTGATTTCATCAAGCGCCACATCTTCCCGGGCGGCCAGTTGCCGAGCCTCGACGCGATGAGCACGGCGTGGCGGAAACAGAGCGACCTTCGCCTCTTACACTTCGAGGACTTCGGCGAGCACTACGCCCGCACCTTGAGCGAATGGCGTCTCCGCTTTCATGCACATTTTCCGGAGGTCGAGGCACTCGGCTACCCTGAGCGCTTCCAACGGATGTGGGATTTCTACCTCGCTTCCTGCGAGGGGGCGTTTCTCGAGCGCCACTGCGGCGTTGCCCAACTGCTCCTTGCCCGTCCCGATGCGCGCCGCGCACCGCTGGTTCCCTCGCTCGTATGACGCGCGTCCGTTACGTCAACCGCCCGCGTAGGGCAGGCCATCGAGGTACTCGCGAAGTGGTTTCCGATGGGCTGCTCTTGGTGGCCGAATGACGAGCCTGAGCCACATGCCGGTTGCACCGACGACGAGGGCGAGGGCGAGCTTCTTGGACCATGGAACCACAAATCGCCCCACTAGCGGGTTGCTCTGGTAACGGCGGCGAAGCCGTCGGCCGATGCCCCGATACAAACGTTTTGGTGCACAAGCGGCGCTGAACCCGTGCAGAAGTTGTCTAAGGTTTGTCTATGTCCAGTATTTTCCTGATCAAGCTCGAAATAAGAAAAAAACAGCGCACCGGGAGGTTGACGCCTGATTCCGCGATGCTAGAAACATCGACAAGACCTAGACATAACTTAGACGGGTCGGGAGTAAAACATAATGAATAGTAAGAGTTCCTGGTTAGGTTTGGTAGCGGCCGCGGCATTCGGCGTGGTCGGCTGCGGAGACGACAATGGCTCGGGTGGAACGGGCGGCACCGGCGGTATGCCGATGGGCATGGCGAATGTAACCGCGGTTCATCTCGCGCCCGACGTGCCTTCGGCTGAGAGCACCGCCGTTGCGCTCTTCGTCAACGGCGCGGAGCAGACCGCGCTCGGCACGCTGGAGTACTCGCAGAGCACCGGCAAGATCCCACTACCGGCCGGCACCTACGATGTCGGCATCGGTTTGCCAGGCGGTGCCGAGCCGCTCCTTCAACTCGACGACGTCCCGCTCGCAGACGGAGACGACGTGGTCGTCGTTGCCTACCGCACCAACGCCCAGCTTCCCGTGAACGTCTTCGTGTTCGTGAACAGTACCGAGGGCCTCGCGTCCGGAGAAGGTCGTGTGTTCGTCGGCCACGGTGCGAACGACTCGGCGCTCGACCCCGTCGACGTTTCGCTTGGCGTGGAGCCCGACTGCTCTACGCTGATCCCGGGCTTCGTGTTCGAAAAGACTGCTCCCGACGAGGGCGTGCTCGACCTGCCAGAAGGCACCTACCAGATTGGCTTCGACCTCACGCCCGAGGACACGAACGACTGCGCGGACTTTGGTCCGGTGGGTGTGCCCGTGACGCCGGGCGTCGTGAGCATCCTCATCGCGGTCGACGAGAACACGACCGATACGTCGGAAGACGCTGAGGCGCTGAACCCCGAGCTCTGGGCCATCATCCCGGATGCGGAAGACCCTCAGCCGATCCGCACCATTCAGACCCAGTAACCCTTATCCTCTTCCCAAACACATAGCGCTTGGCGTGGGGGCCGCTCCTTCCGGGGAGCGGCCTCATTTCTTTGTCGTGCCTGCGAGCGATTCGAGGGTACCGGACCATCCGCTGTAGCGGCAGAGCTCAGACCATAAAGCCTCGCGCTCCTCGGCGGTTTCGCGAGTTCTGGCGAATCGATGGGTCGGGCGGGGTGTTCGGTCGTGCCAGAACTTCCCCGTACTTCGTGCCGCGTCGTCCGCCGCGCAGAGCCAGACGATGGTATCTGCACCTTGCGCAGGGCTCCGCAAAAGCGGCTTCGTGAGCTTGTAGAAGCGTGGGAGGGATGTCGAGACCCCCGGCGTGTCCGCCCATCCGGGATGCATGGCGTGCACGACGATGCCGCGCGGGGCGAGCGCTTCGGCCCACAGTTCGGTCAAGATGACCTGGCCCCGCTTCGTGCGGGCGTAGGCCTTCGCCCCGTCATATGTTCCGCGCGCATTCTGAAGATCGTTCACCAAGATGCGCTGAGCGTACATTCCACCTGAAGACACGTTGATGATGCGCGCGGGCGCCGACGTGGCAAGCTTGGGCACCAGCAGATTCGTCAGCAAGAAGTGTCCGAGAAGATTGGTCGCAAACGTGGTTTCGACGCCCTCCGCCGTCTCGCTGCGAGTCGGTAGCAGGACCCCGGCGTTGTTTACGAGAATGTGAATCGGGGTTTCCAGTCGACCGGCGAGCGCTCGCACGTCCGACATCAAACTGAGGTCTGCGATTTCCACACGAACCGCAACGTTTCCAGTCTGTTCGGCGATGGCCTGCGCAGCCCGTTGGGTTCTGTCTCGATCTCGACCGACGATCCGAACGTTCGCGCCAAGGCGCGCCAACTCCGTCGCGGTGTACTTGCCCAGGCCGGAGGTGGCTCCCGTGACCACGGCCGTTCTGCCCGTGAGGTCGGCGTCGATACTCGAGTGAGGCCGCCAGCGGTAGCCAAGCGACGTATATCCGAGCAATGACTTGTCTAGAAACCGATCGAGCACCCAGCATATCTGGAACCGGTGGCATAGATCCGCAACCGAGGGATCGACGCGTCGTCACGGATGTCAGTGCGCGAAGGTTCCATCAAAGGTCTGCGACGTCACGCCAACGGCCTTCGGGGGACGGCATCGAGAGGCGCGCCGAGCACTTCGCGCAAGGCCTCCGGACGCTAACGCCCACGCTCTCGCCGGAGCGCCTCAAACACAGCGAACATCCCGCGGACCTCCGCGAGCTCGCGCGTCACATCAAGCAAAGGTATTTGTGACATTGTCATAAGAATGTCCGCTAGCGCGTTTTGCTCGTGTTGTTTGGACGTGCTCTCATCGATACCTGTCCGCGAAACCGTTAGAGAATCGTCGGAACCAAGTGAGTCGCTAGATGTTCGATTCCCACCGCCTCCACTGATAACCATCCGAGATCATTTCGCTTTGATCTCGGGTGGCAAAATCACTGGCAAAAACCTGTCGGCTTGATTTAACCGCGTCAGTGGAAGGTTTGTGTCCGCGAGCCCCGTAAGGCGCTCGGCGCGTCCTCATCCGGCAAATTCCCAGGGTTTGTCGTTGTTTCCGATAGGCGATTGGTCGCTCATGCGTGCGTTCTTTCGGAGCCCAGCTGGCGAAGCCGCACGAGTTCCTCCGTCGGGCCTTCGACGATGAGCACCGTGTCTCGCGCGAGAGGCACCTCCGAGTCCGGCGCGAAGACGTGGATGGAACCGTCTCTTGCATGGCGGCGCATCCCAACGACCAACAGCTGGTACTGGCCAGGCAGGTCGAGATCTCGAAGCGCTTTGCCCACGAACTCAGGCGGAACTTCGATAGCTTCGACACCGTGCCCCTCGGGGAGCTCCACGTAGTCGCGCCTCTCCTCGCCCCCCTCCTCCCGGTCGACGAACATCAATCCGAGGTCGCTCGTATCGAGAAGCTCCCGGTTGTAGAGGTCCAGGATGTGGCGGCGTTGAACTACTCCAACTAGTTTTCCGTCCTCGACGACAGGAAGCTCCGGAAGCTCGCACGAGGAAAACTCCTTCAAGCACGTTTCGATGGGGTCGTCCGCGTTGACGGCATACGTGTTAGGCGCCATCGCGTCGTGGGCGGTCGCCAGGGAACCCAGCGCATCATCGCGGATGACGCTCTTGATTTGGTTCAGATGAACCACGCCGAGCAGCTTCCGATCTTCGTCAACCACGTATTGGCAATCTCCGACGGAGCCGAGAACGCGATCGACCATGGCTCCGAAGGGGACCTCTGGGCGCAACACGAGGCTCGTGCGGCTCATGACCTCGCGGACCGGCCTCAAGATAAGCTCTTCCGCGGCCGAACGCCCGCGAAGTCGAACACCGCGTCGGGCGAGCTTCAGCGTGTAGATCGACTCAGGCTGCATCGTGATCGACAGAACGGAGGCGACGATGGTGGCCAACATGACGGGCAAGATAATGTGGTAGTTGCTGGTGAGCTCGAAAATAATGATGATCGCGGTGAGGGGAGCGTGCGTGGTCGCTCCGACCACCGCTGCCATGCCAACGAGGGCGTATGCGTGCGGCGCAGCGGTTGGCCAAAGGGCCGCCTCATTGACGATGTCGCCCCAAAATCCGCCGAGCATGGCGCCAATGAACAGACACGGAGCGAAAATGCCACCCGAGCCGCCACCCCCGAGCGTCAGGCTCGTCGCGAACATCTTCGCAACGACCAAAAGAGCGAGAATGCTCAGCGTCTCCCGTTCGTGGAGCACCTTGTCGATGCTTTCATAGCCCAACCCGTAGATGGCCGGAGCCGCTAAGCCGATGGCTCCCACGAGCAAGCCGCCCACCAGGGGAGTGGCGAGACCCGGTAGCGTGGAAAATCGATCCTTGAGCTTGTACAGGAGACGAATAAAGGCAACGCCCACCAGACCCGCCAACAACCCGAGCAAGACATAGTTGATGAGCTCCGCGCCGCTTTCGAGGGATGCCTGCGGAACTCGAAAAGCTGGCGTGTCCCCGAGCAACCACCGCGAGATGGCCGTCGCGAGCACGCTCGACACGACGATGGGGCTGAAGGTCCGAACCGCCGCCGACCCGAGGATGATTTCGACCGCAAATGCCACGCCTGCCACGGGGGCATTGAAGGTCGCGGCGATACCCGCTGCAGCCCCGCACGCTACCAAAAGACGCGTGTGATCGTCGTCGAGGTGAAAGATCTGGCCAAAGGTTGAGCCGATCGACGATCCGATTTGAACGATGGGACCCTCGCGTCCGACCGAGCCTCCCGTTCCTATCGTGACGGCCGACGCCATCGCCTTCACGAGCATCACGCGATTGCGGATCCGTCCTCCCTTCAGGGCCACAGCCTCCATCACTTCGGGAACGCCGTGGCCTTTGGCCTCCTTGGCAAGCCACTGGGTGAGCCCCCAAGCGATGACGAGCCCGACTGCTGGCAACGCGAGCCGAACCGGCCAGTGCAACGTCTGTGCGCCTTCGAGCACCGAGCCCTCTCCGAACGAAAGTCGTGTAATCGCTTCGACCAGTTTTCGGAAGCCGACGGCGCCGAACCCCGTACAGGTCCCCACGATGGACGCCAGAACCAGCGGGTAGGCGTTTTCGGAGCCGAAAAGGGTCCGTATCCGATGCCAATGGAGCCGCAAGCGGGATGGCGGGGTCGACAGACGAGCGCTCATGGGAAGTAGTCGACCCGATAGTCTACGCGACAGTGCTCGACCCACACGGGAATTGAGAACCCCGTGAGCGATGTGCCGAAGCCCAACTTCCCTATCACCGAATTGCTTGTGGCATCGAGCTTGACCTCGCCGTCTCCAAGGAAGTGTGTGAAGCACTTGGCATCTGCGGTCGATTCGCGAATCCCATACTTCCGGTAGAAGCGATGACTTCCGGTCACGATGTCTGGCGTAGGATGAAGTCTGCTGATTTCCGTCCACCCGTACTTCGCTTCTAGCGCGGGCTCCTCGATCACCTCCCCTGGTCGGGTGCCACCGGGATCGCCGCCAAACGATATCGTCTCGACTAGTTGAGAGTCGATGCCTGCAAACCCGAAGAACAAATGGGCCCACTGACTGTCAAGCTGGTGCGGCAAGATGTACCAGTACTTAGTAGAAAGGGCTCTGCTGGTGCCAGGTATAAGAGCGACTTCCTCGTGGGGTCCCTCGACCTCAATCCACACATGAGACATACCCACCGAACCGATATCGATCCGTTCGTCCAGAACCATCTTCTCGCACTGCTGCACCATGACCAGCAGCAGCGCCTTTCCATTGTCGTGGATCTTGACCTCCCACTTCGAAGGCACGTTCTTTCGCGCGACGTCGGGATCCACGTAGTATCGAGAGAACATCTCGTTGCAGCCATGGATGTCCATCCCAGATGTGATGGACAGCGGCCGGGCGATGACGATCAGGATTGCAAGAGACAGCACTACGAGCAGAGTCCCAGCGACCAGCTTCATTCTTTTCTCATAGCTTGGATCTTGATCGAAACCCCTGAATTTTCTCCTATCAGCTGGCCGCGTCGGATTCAAAACGAAGTTGCGTGGAGTGGCACAGCACTTCTGCCTCCTCAAAACCCTGTCGACCGCGCCATCGTTGACGTTTCCGCACTCGGGTCAAGCTAACCTACCCCGATGCCTCACTTGGTGTACGCCCTGCTCGCAACCGCCCGATCGAGTTCATCGATGGAGGGAAGGTTATCGCCCTCCCGATGGTCGGCGAACTGCATCATCGCTCCACACGATTGGCTGTGCCTCCTCAGAACCCCGTCGACCGCTCATAGATGAGATGAAGTGGCTGGCCACCACGAGGTGGTGGCCAGATGTCTCATCTCTCTCGGACTCGAAGCAGGTCTTTAGATCGAGCATCCCCCTACCTAGTCGAAGTCAAACCACGCGCAGCGCCCCCCAGGCGCGACGAACGTGCGCCAGCCACTCATCCAGGCGATGCAAGTTCGGGACACGTGTCCCGAGTTGATCCGCCAACTTGGATTCACTGGGTTCTAGCGGGGTCTCAGTATCGAGACCGTTCCA
>JBARTN010000014.1:0-1616 GCA_049645265.1 Polyangiales bacterium | reverse complement strand
TGGAACCGGGCGAAAGACCTCGACGAGTTCGTCGAGGGCCTCCAAGACTTCGACTTTGGCTCTCAGAACTTTGCCTACGCTGACGCCGTCGGGAACGTCGCTTACTTCTCGAGCGCGGAGAATCCGCTGCGCAGCGATCTAGAGCAGGGCACCGTCACTGGGCTGCCGCCCTACTTCATCCGCGACGGTTCGGGAGCAAACAACTGGGTGCCCGACACGAATCCGGATCGCCCCCAGGCGATCCCTTACGCGGTCCTTCCCTTTGACGAAATGCCGCAGACGGTGAATCCGGAGAACGGCTTCTTCGTGAACGCCAACAATGACCCGGCCGGCGTGAGCCTCGACAACAACCCGCTGAACCAAGTCCGGCCGTCGAAGCCCACGGCCATCTACTATTTGAATCCGTCCTTCGCCATCGGCATGCGCGCCGGGCGCATCACGCGGCTCGTTCGCGACAAGATCGAGGCGGGCAAGAAGATCAGCTACGGCGACATGCAGGACTTCCAGGCCAACACGCAGCAGCTCGATGCGGAGCTGATGACGCCTTTCCTGCTAGAGGCGTTTGAGAATGCCAGCGAGCCCGGGGCACCCGCCGAGCTCGCGGCCCTCGCGGTCGATCCGGGCGTCGCCGAGGCGGTGGGGCGCCTCTCGCAGTGGGACTTCTCCACGCCAACGGGCATCCCGGAGGGCTATGATGCCCACGACAACAACGGCAAACGTACCCCCTCAGTGCCGAAGAAGGAGGCCGAAGCAAGCGTCGCCGCGACCATCTACAACATGTGGCGCGCCAAGGCCATCAACGCGACCATCGGAGCGACGCTCACGGATGTCGGATTGAGCGTGGGCTCGAGCGACGCGCTCAAGGCCGTGTTCAACCTGCTGTCTCAGGATCCCTTCACAGGCGTGGGTGCGTCGGGCGTGGACTTCTTTTCCGAGCCCGCGGCGCTCGCCTCGGCCGACGACCGCCGTGACGCAACTTTGTTGACTGCGATGCGGACCGCGCTCGACCGCCTCGCCGAGGACGAGTTCGCCCCGGCCTTCGGCAACTCGACCAACCAGGACGACTACCGCTGGGGCAAGCTGCACCGCATTACCTTTGACCATCCGCTGGTGTCAGCTTTCTCGATCCCACCCGCCGGGGGCTTCGACAACGTCTCGCCAGAGCTCTCGGGCCTCGCGCGCGACGGCGGCTACAACGTGGTCAACGCCTCAGGCTTCAGCGCGACGGCCGACTCGCTGAACGGGTTCAAGTTCGGCAGCGGTCCGGTCCGGCGCTACGTGGGTGAGGGCGGCGTGAACTGGGGCCCCGTGGGTGACATCCGCGGGGTGAACGTGATGCCCGGCGGCCCATCGGAGGATGCGTCGAGCCCGGAGTATGCGACGCAGTTGGGCACGTGGCTCACGGCGGACTACCACAAGGTGCGCATGAGCAGACAACCCAACCAGGCGAACGCCATCTCGATCGAGACGTTCGTAGCGCCCTAGGAGCGCTCTCTGTCCCGCCTCAGGGCTGGGCTGCTCTGTCCTCGATCGCCCGATGACGGTGGACCGATGCGGCAGGCGATCCAGAGCCACAGAGGCCGTGACGGCAACGGGCTGATGCCGACTCCCACAGT
>JBARTN010000013.1:0-4542 GCA_049645265.1 Polyangiales bacterium | reverse complement strand
GTCTCTGAGTTCTTTCGCCCAGAAGGAAACTGGAGCCAGCCCTATCTGACCTACCAAGGCGTGCATCCCATTCACCCGCAGGACGCCGCCGAGAACTCCGTCGACACCTTACATTTTCGGACTCTGCACCAGTTCGACCAGGTCGATCAGGTCACCGAAGCAGTTGCCGACCGCCAGCATTTTTATCAAACGCTTCACATTGGAAAGATGGGGATTCTCCCAAAGTTCATGAGGAACGTCCCCATCTATTCCGTCGTCAAAGAGGCCGCGGTAGGCGTTGGGTTCCCCATGGCCCACAATCGTTTTCATCCGATTGGATTGCAGGTAAACCATCTCGTTTTTCTGACCCCGATCGATGAGACCTCGACGAACTTTTGGTTCTACTTTCAGGTGTCTTTCTCAGACGTGAAAGTGCCTCGGTTTTTGATGAGGCAAAAGGAGCGCCTCGACCGCCATTTGAACGAGCATGTTAGGCGAGCCATCGACCGAGTCGTGTATCGCGCCGCATACACCGCGTTGTCCCCCATGTTTGTCTTCATCAACAGCCAAGATCTCGATATTTGGTCCACGAAATCATATTGCGAGAAACCCATCGTCTTGGGAGATGACGGCAACATCCATCTGTTCCGCAAATGGTGTAAGCAATTCTATTGAGTTGGACGCCCCACGGCGTGCGCCTTAGGATCCTGCTCGATGAAGAGCGACGCTGAACGAAACCCTGAAAGCGCAAGTGGCGACTGGTTGATCGACCGGCGCTGCATCAACTGCGCTGCCTCACGGCACGTTGCGCCCGGGCTCATCGTGCGCCGGGGCGACTACTCCGTGTTCGATCGGCAACCGAGCACACCCGGGGAAGTGCGCCAGGCGTGGTTGGCGGCAGAGCTCTGCCCTACGCGGTCGATCCGAACGGAGAGTCACGAGAGGTTCCCGCCCGGCCTGTACCCGCACCTGCTGGCAGAGGGTGTCTACCTCTGCGGCCACAACGATCGTTCCTCCTTCGGAGCGCATTCGTATTTCGTTCCTCGAAAAAGCGGGAATCTGTTGTTCGACTCGCCGCAGTTCACGCGAAAGCTGGTTGGCCCCTTCGAACAGATGGGGGGGATTTCGAAAATCCTCTTGAGCCATCGCGACGACGTTGCGGACTCGGAAAAATGGGCGAAGCATTTCGATGCCGAGGTTTGTATCCACCGCGACGACCAAACCGCCGCGCCATTCGCCTCTCGCATCCTCGAGGGAACATCCGCCGAGCAGCCGACCGACCTCGGCGACGGCCTCATCGCAATTCCTGTGCCCGGCCACACCAAAGGGAGTGTCGTGTACTTGCTCGACCACGCCTATCTCTTCACCGGCGACTCGCTCACCTGGAACTACGAGAGAGACGAAATGCGGGCCTTTCGCGACGCATGTTGGTACTCGTGGTCGGCCCAGAAAGACTCGCTCGTCGCCTTGGCGGAGTACCGGTTCAATCAGCTCTTCTCGGGGCATGGGCCATGGAGCCCTTGGAGAGACCAGGACGAGATGAGGGTGCTCCTGCTGGACCTGACCGAACGGATGGAAGTTTGCTGAATGTCCCGAACGCTGGTATTTTAATCCAAATGGGTCAAACGATCGCTTCGGGAAGACGGGGGCCAGCGCGGCAGATCGTCGCCGCTGCCGGCGCGGTGATGATCTTGGTTCTGCTTGGATCGTGCCAGGGTGGCGAACCCGACGTTGTGCCGATCCCGATCTCGTGCGGCAACGGCGTCTGCGATACCGATGAGAGCTGCGCTTCGTGCGCGAGCGACTGCGGAGCGTGTCCGAACGCCTGTGGTGATGAGGTGTGTGCCGCGGATGAGACTTGCGCGTCATGCGCTACCGATTGCGGTCCGTGTCCCAATCTATGCGGCAATGACGCTTGCGATGCCTCCGAGCTTTGCAGCACATGTGAAGCCGACTGCGGGACCTGTCCGGACACCACGGTAACCATCACACGAGGTCCGTACCTTCAGAGTGGCTCGAGCAGCAGCCTGGTCGTCCGCTGGCGCACGGACGAAGACACCGATTCGGTGGTGGCCTATGGCGCTGATCCGACTTCCGTGACCAACGTCGTGACGTCCTCGACGACGACAGGAGAACACCAGGTTCGCATCGAAGGGCTCGCGGCCAACACGCGCTACTACTATGCGATCGGGTCTTCCACCGCACCGCTCATTGGCGCCGATGACGAGCACTTCTTTACAACCGCGCCGCAGACCGGAGCAGCGGTGCCGACTCGGATTTGGGTGCTCGGTGATTCCGGCACCGCCAACGGCGATGCGCGGTCGGTTCGGGACGCGTATCGCTCCTTCACGGGATCGCGCGGAACGGACCTGTGGTTGATGCTCGGGGACAATGCCTATAACGATGGGACCGATGGCGAATACCAGCGAGCGGTCTTTGAAACCTATCCCGACACGCTGCGCAACGCGGTGCTTTGGCCAACACTCGGGAACCACGACGGGCATTCCGCGGACTCCGCGACGCAAACCGGCCCGTACTACGACATCTTTACGCTCCCCACGGCTGCTGAAGCCGGTGGCGTGCCCTCCGGCACCGAGGCCTATTACGCGTTCGACTACGGCAATGTCCACTTCGTCTGCCTAGACTCGTACGATTCGAATGCCGATCCGGACGGCGCCATGCTGACCTGGATGGAGAACGACCTGGCGGCAACGGCTCAACCCTGGATCGTGGCGTTTTGGCATCATCCTCCCTACACCAAGGGATCCCACGATTCGGACTCCGAAGGACGTTTGGTCGACATGCGCGAGTTCGCGCTGCCGATCTTGGAAGCGTACGGCGTCGACCTCGTCCTGTCCGGGCATAGTCACTCCTACGAGCGATCGATGCTGCTCGCCGGTCACTACGGCGGGTCCGATACCCTGACGGGCGCGATGACGATCGACAGCGGAGATGGACGCGAAGGTGGGGACGGCGTCTACGAAAAACCCGGCTCGACGGCCGAAGGCGCCGTCTACGTCGTGGCTGGAAGCTCGGGAAAGACCAGCAGTGCGGATCTCGATCATCCGGCCATGTACATCTCGTTGCTCGAGCTTGGCTCCGTGGTGCTCGACATCGATGGTGCGCGCTTGGACGCCACGTTCCTCGACGATTCGGGGAGCGTGCAGGACAGCTTCACCATCCAAAAGGATTGAGCAGGCCCATGGGGGAGGAGCTCCGGCGCTGGGTCTGCGTTGCTGCGGTCATCACGTGGCTGCTTCCATCTTCGGGGGTGTTCGGCCACGGTGACGTTCACGTTCGCATCGCGGAGCTTACCGAAGAGATTGTGCAGCAACCGCAGAACGCTGCGCTCTATGTGCGTCGAGGCTCGCTCTACGTGCTCGATGAAAGCTGGGAGCAGGCGCTTTCCGATTTTGAATCCGCGGGTCAAATCGACCCCAGCTCACCCGACATCGATTTCCTGACAGCCAAGGTGTTGATCGAGCTCGAGGAAAATGAACGCGCGGTGGCGCTTCTCGATTCGTTTCTGTCGACTCAGCCGGGGCATGCTGATGGGCACTTGGTTCGAGCGCGTGCGAATGTAGCCCTTGGTCGTATCGACGGCGCGGTCGAAGACTACGGTCGCGCCATTGCGCTCTTCGAACGGCCCGCGCCCTACCACTATGTCGAGCGCGCTCGTGCGTTGGTCGATGCGGGGCGAGTCGACGAGGCGCTCGTGAGTCTTCGCCAGGCCGTGGCGGATCTCGGGCCGCTTGCGTCGTTCGTAGAGCTTGCCGTCGTGGAGGAAGAGAAACGAGGGCGCTACGAGGACGCGCTGCTCTGGGCGGATCAACTCAGCCCCACGCTTCGCCACTCGCCTCGTTGGCGCGCGATCGCGGGTAGCCTCGCCGACCACGCTGGACGAGCTTCGCTCGCTGAGCATGAATACCGCGAAGGGCTTGCAGCGATCGAAGCTCTCCCGCCAGCGCGTCAGGGTTCGAAAGCGATGACCGTGTTGCGTACCGAGCTCGCCGCGGGGCTCGAGACGCAGATGGCGAGCTCGTCCGCCCAAGTCGCATCGGAGCTCACCGTCGGGGCCGTTGGGCTGGGACTGGCGCTCGGGGCAATCCTGGTTGCGGCGTGTCTGTTCATCATTCGCCGCAAGCGAGGCTGGTTCTAGCGGCTGTCGTCGGGCATCCCCCCACCCACGGCGTGTGGTAAGTCTCAACTCAGAGCGCCGATGGAGAGAGCCAAAGAGATCGAGTTGCTGTCGCAGTGTCCGGAGCTCGTCCAGGCCAAGCGGCCGTTCGTGACCGAGGACGAGACGCTCATCCCGGTTGCCCACTAGGTCGATGAAGCGATATTCGAGCAGGAGCGGGACCTCATCCGAAGCTCGATGAACATCGTGGCGCACAGCAGCCAAGTTGCATCACCGGGCGATTTCATCACCCGCGACCTCCTCGGCACCCCAGTCCTCGTGGTGCGAAACCAAGACGGAAGTGCCAAAGCGTTTCTAAACGTCTGTCGGCACCGAGGCGCGACCGTGGAGCTGCGAGATGCCGGGAACTGCCGGCGTTTCGTCTG
>JBARTN010000012.1:0-6733 GCA_049645265.1 Polyangiales bacterium | reverse complement strand
AGTCGAGGTCGAGCTGGGTCGGCAAGCCATAAACGACAGCCCGAACAGGCACGCGCGGGTCCTCCGTCAAGCTCTCGAGCAGGCCGATCGGGTCTTCCGCCCGTCCAACGGAACCGAGCACGCCGATGGTGGTGAAGCCTCCTCGCGCGTAGTCCGCGAGTTGCCAGCGGAGGATCAAGGCGGTGAGCGCAGACGGCAAGGCTGGCAGGGCGCGAAGCAATTAGTTGATCGCGTTGACTTCGAGCACGGCGCCCGTGAGCTCGCCGTCCTCGTCGCGGCCGAACGCGCCGCCCGGAGGGTCCGGCGTGTCCCGTGTGATCCCCGCCTCGCGCAGCGCAGCGCTGTTCGCAAAGGCCTCGTGCATGGCTTGAGTCAGGATCACGAACGGCTTGTCGGGCGAAAGCTCGTCGAGCTCCGCGAGCGTTGGAGGCTCGAGGCCGCGGATCATGATTGGGTCCCAGCCGAACGCGGTGATCCAGGGCTGTGGCAGGAAGCCGTCCATGGCGTCGCGCAGGGTCTCCATGATCTCGTCGCGGGAGTCATGGGTGAACCCGCTCACGTCGATGGCAGACCCGAGGAGCGCCGAGGCGAGAGGGTGCGTGTGTGCTTCGATGAAGCCGGGCATGACCGTAGCGCCATCGAGGTCGACGACCTGGGCACTCGATCCGGCCGCAGCGCGCACCTCATCGGTGCTGCCGAGCATCTCGATCCGGCCGTCGCGGATCCACATCGCCTCGAATTCCGATGGCTCCGCCATGGAAACGATATCCCCGCCGAGAAAAATCACCTCATTGGGCACTGTGTCCGGCTCCGCCCAGAGAACGAACACGAATGCAGCACCGAGCGCGATTAGCAAGGAGATGCCTATGCCGCGAAGCACTTTCATGGATTCGTGAGGCTCCCGGTACCAACGATGGGTCTGGAATGCGCGGGGTCCCCGGTGTACCAGGTCACGGTCAGCCCATTTGAACCCGCGACGGACCCCTGGGCTCTGCGACCTGGGCATCGAGCTGCAGTTGCGCCCATTCGAGGGCGTCGGAGCGCCTGGCGAACGCCTGATGGGGGAACTTCGGAGGCGAAAGCCAAAACACGGCTGTGACCAAGCCGCGAAGCCAGGCGCGGGGCACGATGAGCGCCGAGCCGGCGTTCCATCGCACGTCGTGCTCCTCGAATCGCTTCAGGTGCTCGGCGAACAGTCTGCGCTGCGTGGCGTTCGCCTTCCTGAGATTCGACAGCTCGACCACCCAGGCAACGGGGTACTGGGCGTGCTTCGCCCAGTCCTCACGCGCGCGTGTGAAAGCGGAGAGCTCCTCATCGCTCGCCTCCGGGGGAAACGTCCACTCGTAGATCGGCATGTGCTTGTGCGAAACCCATGGGTGAGCGATTTCGACATAGGGGAACACTGATTCGGCGGCAGACTCAGGCATCCGAGCCTGTCATGATAGATCCAAAGCGATTTGCCGGCCACAAGTCGCAAGACCGCCTCTCGGTGCGCCGTGGCAGCACTGGCGAGGCACGTCGATCGATGCAAGAAAGCTCTGCATGGCCGAGGATTTCAAGAATTTGAGCGAGCTCGAGGCTCTGATGAGCGAGGACGGCGGTGCAGCGATCATCGACTTCTGGTCACCAAGCTGTGGCCCCTGTAAGGCGATGGCTCCAGCCTTCGAAGCCCTGTCCAACGAGCTTGCCGAAGAGCCGATCCGTTTCGTGCGGATCAACACCGCTGCTCAGGCCGAGCTTGCCCAGCCGTTCCACATCCACGCCGTCCCGACCCTCTTGTTCGTGCACAATGGCGAGATCCTAGACGTTCGAGTCGGCGCTCTCCCGGGCCCGGCGCTGGCGAACAAGGCGCAGTGGCTCCTTCGCAAATCTCGCGGCGAAGGGTTCTTTTCAAGGCTCTTTGGCGGCTAGATCGGGCTGCCGCCGATGGCGTTCGTGATGAACGCCCTTTCCACGGGGAACTCGCTCGGCGCGTCTCCCACGGGGAACGCTCGCTCGATCAGGTTGAGGATTCGGCTCGTGGTCGCTGGCGTGACACGGTTGCTGAATGCGAAGTATGCGCCAGCCGGAGTCATGACCCGGCGCCGCCTATCGACTACGCCGTCGAGGATCATCGTGGCCGCGCGCTTGGGCGTCATGACGTCGCGGCGTCCGGCATACTCCTCGACCGGCGCCATCATTTCGGTCTTCACGAGCGGCAGGTAGACCGACGAGACGTGAATCCCTTCGTGTTGCAGCTCGGACATCAACGAGTCGCCAAAGGCGTCGAGCGCCGACTTCGTCGCCAAGTAGGCGGCAAAGTAAGGGCCCGGGATCAGCACGCCCATGGTCAACACGTGAGAAATCGTGCCGCTCCGCTCTATGAGTGAGGGTAAGAGCCGCAGCGTGAGCCGAACCGGCGCAAAGTAGTTCAGCGCCATCGTGCGTTCGTAGTCGTGGAACCGGTCCATGGACGCGACGATCGGACGGCGAATTGAACGCGCCGCGTTGTGGATGAGGACGTCCACCCCGCCGTGCTGAGCGAGCACCACTTGGGCCAGCGCATCGACTTCGTCGAACGAGGAAAGATCGGCAGCATGCGCGTACGCGTCGCCGCCGGCGGCGCGAATTCCTTCTACCGCAGCCGCCAGCTTCTCGGCGTCGCGCGCCACCAGCAGCACCGTGGCACCTGCCTCGGCGGCGGTTTGCGCCACGACCAGGCCGATTCCGCGCGACGCACCGGTGACGAGCACGACCTTCCCGGCCAAGGCACGCCGGTATCGCGCCGGGCGCTGCTTCATCGGGTCGAGATGATCTTCGTAGTACCGGTAGAGCGTCTTGGCGTAGCTTTTGAGCGGGGGGCAGTGGATGCCGGAGCCCGCCAAGGCCGCCTGCGTATTGCTGTCGTCGAACCGCACCTTGGTGTTCATCGCGCGAAGGCCAGTGCTTGGCAGGCCAAGGTCGCTGAGGAATGCATCTCGCAGCTCCCGCACGCTTGGGAGCATCGACAACAGTGCTCCAGTTTTCTTCATGCCGGGCAACTTGGCCAGGTCGACTGCGGGACCGAGTCGCGGGCCGCCTGCGGCAGCCACGAACATGTCGGTCATCTTCAAGAGGGAAGGCGGCTTTGGATCGACGAGGTGAAAGACGTGCGCGTCGCTGTCGGCGAAGGCGATATGAGCCATCGCATCCGCGACGTAGTCCACCGGGACCAGATTGAACCGGCCTCGGATCCGCGGCACCGGCACGCGCGCCCAGCCCGGAAGGGCGTACGCGAGCTTTTTGATCGCGCCGAAGCTGAAGTAGACCCCGTCGATTCGGTCCATCACCCCCGTCTTCGAATCGCCGACCACGCCGCTCGGCCGGTAGATTCGGTAGTCGAGCTCCGACTCGCGAACGAGCTTCTCCGATTCGAGTTTGCTGCGGTGATAGGCGTGCGGGAGGGCTTGCCCCTCTTCGAACATGGCCTCGGTGAAGGTCTCTGCGTAGTCGCCGGCCACCGCAACCGAGCTGACGTGATGCAGCGTTCCATCGAATCCAGCCTTGCGAAGCGCCGACAGCAGCTGTTTCGTGCCGTCGACGTTGGTCCTCTCGAGGGCGTCCGGGTCCGCATCGATGTCGTAGAGGGCGGCTAGGTGGAAGCAGTGCCCCGCTTCGGAAAGGGCGGCCAGGCCGGCTTCGGACAAGCCCAAGTCCACGGCGCAAAGATCGCCGGTCACCTGGTTCAACGAGCCGTTCGCACCAGCCGCCACTCGGTCGATGGCCTCTAGCTCGCTCTTGCGCCGCTCGGCCGAGCCACTTCGAAGCATCAGGGTCACGTTCGCGCCGCGGCGTAGAAGTCGTTCGACCAGGGCGCGCCCGATCAAGCCGGTTCCCCCCGTCACGAATACATGCGTCGCAGAGCTCATCCCAGCCGAGAATGAACCGAGCCCTCCATGGGCGCCAGCGCCCTGCCGGGGAGAGTTGCGCCGAATGCTCCTGCCGTTTTGCAGGCGTCAGTCGCGCCCACCAACCGTGGGACCTTCGAACATGCCCGTGCGCGGAACTTTCGTGCCAAAGAGTGCGAGGAAAAAAATTGGAAATTCAATCACGACGGTGAGCCCGGCCAGGATCAGCGCTCCTCGGAGCGCAATCCGACCCGCTTGCTGGTCCTGCGGCATCCACAGGACGAAGCCCACGACGAAAAGGGCGGTCGCAGCGAAGCCGGCGAGCGACATGATGAGAAACTGGCCCCTCGTGTTGCGCTCGGCGTCGTAGCTGAAGAGAAACGGCGAGATCAGCCGCTTGGCGGGGACGTAGACGCTGCGGGTCAGATGCGCGCCGATGAGGTGCGCCCACTCATGCGTGTTGTATGCGCAAATCGCAGCGCCCACCCCTGCGCTGATCGACAGCGCCGCCGCGAGCGAGCTGTCGGCTTTGGCCGATATGCTCAGCCACCAGAGCCCCGCGGTGCCGAGGAGAATCGTCAGGTCGCGAACGGCGAAGCGCCGGAACATGGCCATTCCTTAACCCCGAGGCTCTCGCCGTCAAGGGGAGGGCTACCCTCCTTGCAGTAGCTGCCTGCTGATGATGATGCGCTGGACGTCGGAAGTGCCCTCGTAGATTTGGGCCACGCGAACGTCGCGGTAGATTTTTTCGACCGGAAGCTCGCGAGAGTACCCGTACCCGCCAAAGATCTGAATCGCATCCGAGCAGATGCGTTCTGCAGCCTCGGAGGCAAAGAGCTTTGCCATGCAGGCTTCCTTCAGACAGGGACGCCCCGCGTCGCGCAGAGCCGCCACCTCGAGCACCATCGTCGTTGCGGCGTGGAGCTGGGTCGCCATGTCGGCGAGGCGAAACGCTACGGCTTGGTGTTTCGAAATCGTCGTGCCGAACGCGGTGCGCTCCTTGGCGTAGCCGATCGCCTGGTCCAACGCGGCTCGCGCCATGCCCGCGCATTGGGCGGCGATGCCGATGCGTCCGGCTTCCAAGTTGGCCAAGGCGATTCGATACCCCTCTCCTTCCTTTCCGATCAAATGGTCGGCTGGGACGAGTACAGCGTCGAAGCTCAACGCTGCGGTGTCCGAGGCTTCTTGCCCCATCTTGTGCTCCAAGGAGGCAACCTTCATGCCTGGCGTTCCCGCCGGCACCAGAAACGCCGAGATGCCCCGCTTGCCCGCAGAAGGGTCGGTCACCGCGAAGACGATCACCGCACCCGCGATTCGTCCCGAAGTGATGAACTGCTTGGTGCCCGTGATCGAGTAGCCGTCCTTGGTTGGGATCGCACGCGTCTGAAGGTTGGACGCGTCGGACCCGGCCTGCGGCTCGGTCAGGGCGAACGCGCCGATCATTTCTCCCGCTGCCAATGGCTTGAGGTATCTCTCCCGGAGGGCTTCGCTCGCGGCGGACTGCAGGATGGCGCAAACCGGGGCGTTGTTGACGCTCATGATCGTGGACACCGCGCCATCGCCCGCTGCGATTTCCATCAACGCCAATGCGTACGACACGTAGTCGAGCCCTGCGCCGCCGTACGCCTCGGGCACGGTCATTCCCATGAAGCCGAGCTCGCCCATCTCGTGAAGCGCCTCCAGCTCAACCGCTCCGGCCGCTTCCCATGTGCGACTGTTCGGTGCCAAACGCTCCGCGGCGAAGCGCGCCGCCGACTCGCGAATCATCTCTTGCTGCTCGGTGAGGATCATCGTCACCCCCGGGATAGAACAGCCGCCGTCGACGCGCTAGCCGCTCAGAGACTCTCGTAGTACGTG
Organism: Polyangiales bacterium; assembly: GCA_049645265.1. Taxonomy (GTDB): domain Bacteria; phylum Myxococcota_A; class Polyangia; order Polyangiales; family Houyiibacteriaceae; genus SG8-38. The sequence goes on along the minus strand of JBARTN010000012.1, from coordinate 1,010 downwards.
CGGGCTTCCACGGCGGTTCGCCGCAGACCTTCTTCGGTGTCGACGAGGGGCGTGTAGCCCAGGTCCCGCTTGGCCTTGTCGATCGAGAAGTAGTGATCGATGTCGCAAAGCATCACGTTGGCCTCGGTGAACAGCGGCTTCGCGACACCCAGCACTTGATGGATCCGTTCCATCGCGACGCCCATGGCGCGGGCGACGGGGTAGGGCACGCGCAGCAAGCGGGTTTCGAGCCCCATGTTTTTCACGAGCTCGATGCTGAACTGACCCGCGTTGATCGGAGTCTCATCGCTCAGGAAGTACGCCTCCCCGCAGACGGGAGAGCCTTCGACCAGGCGCTCGGCCGCCCGCAGCTCCGCATCGACGAGGTTGTCGATATAGACGTAGTCGAGTCGCGCGCGGCCGTTGCCAAAGACCACCAGTGGCACCCCAAGTCTGAGCGCCCGGACGAGTCGCCCGTAGGTCAACCTTTCGCCAGGGCCGTAGATGCCCCCCGGACGAATGGCGCAGGTTAGAAGCCCGTCCTTCCCGTTCGCATCGAGGACTGCCCGCTCTCCGGCGATCTTGGTGCTCGTGTACAGGTCGCGAGACGTGCTGTACGGAGCCGACTCATCGCCCCCAGCTGCATTCATACAGAACGAGGCGACGATGGAGCTGGTGTGCACCAAGCGCTGCACGCCGTTTTGTCGCGCCGTGCGAATCACGTTTTGCGTTCCACCCACATTGATCGATTCGATGGTCCTGGCGACCGAATGCCGCGCGTGGGTCAGTGCTTCGATCACCGCCGCCGTGTGGAACACCGTGTCCACGTCCTTAGAGGCAGCGAGCACGTCCGAATGACTTCGCACATCACCCTGAAACCAGCGCAGGCCTTCCTGGGGCTCGGGCGGGGGAGCCGTGTCGAGCACGTTCACCGGGCACCCTTTTTCGAGAAGGGCGGCCACGAGATTTCGTCCAAGAAACCCGGCTCCCCCGGTGACCAGACAGCGCTTTGCGTCGAGCGGCGAGATGTC
>JBARTN010000011.1:0-28994 GCA_049645265.1 Polyangiales bacterium | reverse complement strand
GTCGTCATCCGCGTATCAGTGTAGCGGGGGGGGGGGCATAGCGAATTCAAAGGCCGTGTCTGCGCTGTGAGTCACGCGACATAACATCTAGTACCGCGAAATTCGGCTGTAAGCCCCATTTAGTAGTGTCCTATTTCTCCCATTTTCAAATGTCCGGTTTTGGTGCACTCGGCATCGATGACCGGCGATTTGACGACCTTGAGCACGCGAGAAATGGACCGACTGCAGGTAGTGCTTCGAATAGCCGATCGACGGCTTACACAGACCGCTGGCGCTCAGATCCTTGGCATCAGTGACCGGCAGATGCGTCGCATCTGCCAGCGTTTCGCTCAAGAAGGTGCAGCGGGCCTGGAGTCGAAGCGGCGCGGCCAAAGCAATCGACGTTTGCCCGTGGAGCTTCGAAAAGAAGCGCTGACGCTCGTCCGGGCGCGCTATGCGGACTTTGGACCGACGCTCGCGCAGGAAAAGCTTCTCGAACAGCACGACATCCGGGTTGCCACCGAGACGCTCCGGCAGTGGATGATCGACGATGGCATCTGGCTGACGCGCCGTCAGCGCAAAAAGCGTGTCCAGCAGCCGCGTCATCGTCGTGATTGCTACGGTGAGCTCGTGCAGATCGACGGCTCGGACCACCACTGGTTGGAAGACCGTGGGCCAAGATGTGTGCTCCTGGTCTATGTCGATGACGCGACCGGTAAGCTCATGGCGCTCCGGATGTGCGAGTCGGAGTCGGCGTTCAGTTACTTCCATGCGACCCGTTCGTATCTAGAGCGCCACGGCAAGCCGGTCGCCTTGTACAGCGACAAAGCCGGGGTCTTCCGCGTCAATGCCAAGCGCCCGAAAGCCGGCGACGGCTTCACGCAGTTCGGACGCGCGATGACTGACCTCAATATTGACGTGATTTGCGCCAATACCCCGGCGGCCAAAGGCCGCGTCGAGCGCGCACACCAGACGCTTCAGGACCGGCTCGTCAAGGAGCTCCGCTTGCGCGGCATCTCCACCATGGAAGACGCCAATGCGTTCCTCCCGGAGTTCATGGAGGACTACAATCGTCGCTTCGCTCGGGCGGCCCGAAACGACCACGATGCGCATCGGCCCCTGACCGAGCATGACCTTCTGGACGACATCTTCACCTGGCAAGAAGAGCGACGCGTGACCGCGCAGCTCACCGTGCACCACAAGCGCACGATGTATCTCCTCGAGCCCACCAAGGAAGCCAAAGCCGCGGCGAAGAAGCGCGTGACCGTCGTCGAGTACGAGGACGGCCGCGTGTCGATTCGATATCGAGGCGTCGCGCTTACCGCTCGCCCCTTTCACAAGGACGGCTGCGTGACCCAGGGATCGATTGTCGAGAACAAGCTCCTAAGCGGCGCCCTCACCGAGATTCGCAAGCGGCAGCAGCAAAAGGAACAGTCGCTCGTTCGGTCTGCCAAGAGCAAGCGCGAAAAGCGCATCGTAGCCGACCGCTTTGCTGACAGACTGCCACCTCCCGGTCCCTGAGCCGAGCCCGTTGCCCGACGCGGCGCCGACCCCATCTCAAGCCATCCGCCCTCTTGCCCCACGGTGACGTTCCCCCTGATTCACCGCGTGCTTCAGGCCGCCAACCGCCCTGCCCCCTGCAGCCCCACCAGCCCGCAGTCCCCATTCGGTAGCGGACATTTCTAACTGGCACAACCACCGGACACCAACGTCTGGTTTTGACATGGGAAGCTGTAGGGGCCGATAGTTAGCGGGCGAGCGGCGTTCGAGCCCCTACTCGAAGTCCACCGTCACCGTGAGCGTTCCCGCCGCACGAACGTCCTCTACGGCAGATACCCGGCCTGGCAGCTAGGTGGCCCGCCGGTCCGAGGCGAGGCGCAGGCCTGCTGCTCGGGGCAATCCGAGATGTAGTCGCAAGTTCCGCCGAGCACGACGCATTCCATGCGACCGTCGGGCCAAAGGCCGACGCACTCGAATCCCGAAACGCAGTCGGCGGTGACCTGACACAAGCCGTACTGGCCACATGTTGCCAGGTTCGAGGCGGCGGCCACCTCGCAGACCGGTGTGCTGCCGGTGCAGCTCGAATTGAGGCAGGCCGGTACAGGCGGCACATCGTTCGGCGACGGGGACCCTGCGCATTCCTTCGCGCCATCGCCGTCGATGTCCGCGCACCACGGCGCGCCCAGGTCGGAGCAATCCGAATCTTGGTCACAGTCGCGGTTCACCCTCACGCAGAACTGAGAATTCGGGAGGCTCTTGCAGACGTGGCTCTTGGGGCAGTCGGTGTAGTCGTTGCATGGCACGCGCCGATCAACGCAGGCGCCGGGAACGCCTTCGCACGAAAAACCCAAGCCACAATCGTTGGTCGTGTTGCAACCGGGTGTCGTTTTGACGCACTGATTCTGCCCGAATCCGACCGGTACGCAGTCGTACTCGGCGGGGCAATCGGTGACCGTAGCGCACGCTTCGCCTGGTCCGGGCCAGCAGGCCATGATCGGAGCGCCGCCCACCGTTTCCGTGCAGCCGCTCGGGACACAGATCTCGCTCGGGGCGCAGATGCAGCTCGCATCGTTTGCGCTCGGACAGGAAGCGCAGAGCGTGTTCGTGATGCAGGGAGCGTCTTCGCAGGTGCCGGCGTTGCACAGGCCCGGAGCCCCACCGAAGTCGCAGGCTGTCCCGTCGGCTGCGGCGTTGTTGTCGCACAGGCCGTCCAATGGATCGCATCTTCGCACGACCCCGCGTTGCACAGGCCCGGGAGGCCGCCGAAGTCGCAGGACACCCCGCTGGCCACGTTGGTGTAGTCACACAGCCCATCGGTCGGATCGCAGGCTTCGACGGTGCACTCGTTGCCATCATCGCAATCGACGCCCGCGCACAACATGCTGCCACCGGCGCCGCCGTCGCCTCCAACGCCGCCATTGCCACCGACACCGCCGACGCCACCAGCGCCTCCGACACCGCCTACGCACTCTACAGAGGCTGCGCAGCTCGTCTCGGCGCAATCGATCAGGCCGTCCGCATCGTTGTCGGCGTTATCGTCGCAGTCCCCTGCCTCCGTGCCCTCAACGCGGAAGCGAAGTGAAAGATCGTCCCCGATCTCGCCACTGCAGCCAACCCCCAGGATCAATCTAGCGGTCCCGGAATGGCGGATGCAAACTCGGCTGCTTCCCCTGCCTGTGAAACTGGGGACGATTCCGCTGCTTTCAACGAGGTTCGCGCGAGGTTCCGAGCCTAGGGCTCCCAGCGGCCGTCCTGCGGCGCGAACACGAATGGGAACGTGAAGCTGAGGCTCTTGCCCGTTCGGCGGCTAGGGAATCGGATCGCGCTGACCACACGCGCGACGCAGCGCTCGACCCGATCGTTGCCTGTCGTATTCTCGACGACCCGCAGGCCCTTGACGTAGCCCCTGCGCACCACCGCGAAGCGAACCGAAACCTTGCCCGCGAGCTCTGGCTCGAAACGAAGAGCGGACTCGTAGCAGCGATTGATTTTCGGAAGGTCTTTGTGGATCTTCTGCCGAACGACGAAGACATCGATGCGCCCGTAGGACCCCGCATGCCCCAGGCTGGGAACGCCGGAGACGAGCAGCGTTGCGAGGAGCGCTAGAACGATCGATTTCGAGCTCGCTGCAGACATCCTCGAGAAGTAGGCCGGGCCCCGATAAACCGCAAAAAAACCGCAAGTTCGCGCCAGACTGTGCCGATTCCAGCGGTCATTTCCAACACCGTGATACAAGTTGCTCATGCCCCCCAAGCCCTCGGCTATGTCCTGTCTGCAGCGCACAAGCAAGCGGCTGCGCCGCCAGGCCAATGCCATCATCGGCGGCGGTTTTTTTGCAGGCCTGTCGCGGCTCGGGCGCCTGCATCCGCTTTCGAACCCCGCCAAGCATGGCGTACAGGTGATCAGAGACATCGAGTACCTTCACAGTGGCAATCCGCGCCACAGGCTCGATATCTATCGCCCTGCCAACCGGTCCGGCAGCTTGCCCATCGTCCTGTACACGCACGGTGGCGGCTTCAACCTCTTGTCGAAGAACACGCACTGGCTGATGGGGCTCGCGTTCGCGCGAGCTGGCTATTTGGTGCTCAACGTCGATTACCGGCTTGCGCCCGCGCACCCTTATCCGGCCGCGGTGTCCGATGTTTGTGCGGCGCTCGAATGGGCGTCCGACCATGCCAAAGCCTACGGCGGTGATCTGAGCCGCTTGGTGTTCGCGGGCGAATCGGCGGGTGGGAATCTCGCCACCGCACTGACCATCTGTTGCTGCTACCGGCGTCCCGAGCCCTTCGCCCAGCGTGCGTTTGCCACCGGCTTGGTGCCCACCGCGGTCGCCCCTGCCTGCGCGCCGCTTCAAATCACCAACCCCGAGCGTTTGAACCGAAAGCGCAAACTGCCGCGATGGGTGAACGACATCCTCGAAGGCATGACCGAATCGTACGTCGGAGCGCTTCACGGACACGCGCCCGGGGAGCTGGACCTGGCCGACCCGCTGCACGTCTTCGAGCGCCGCGAGCGTCCCGACCGCGCCCTTCCCGCGTTCTTCGTGCCCATCGGCACGCGCGATCCCTTGCTCGACGACACGCGCCGCCTCGATCGCGCGCTCAAGGCGATGGGTGTCGAATGCGAAGCGCGTTATTACGAGGGCGAGCTCCACGCGTTTCATGCGCTGGTCTGGCGACGCCAAGCGCGCCGATGCTGGCGCGAGCAGCTCTCGTTCCTGGCCCGCGCGCTCCAACACCCGCGCGAGCCTCGGCACGAATTCGTCGCGCAGGCCTAGTTGCGACCAGGGCGGCACCGGCGTTAGCGTTTGTCTGTTCCGCCGAGGAGCACGTTCATCAAGGGGCTTCCGTCGACTTTGGCATCCTTGACCAACGCGTCGAGCAACTGCTTGCCGAGACGCGCGAGGTCGAGAAGCTCGCGAATGCGTTCTCCCTGGAATTCCGCCCTGCCCCGATCTTCGGGGTCCTTGGCTTTGTCCTTCAAGAACTGGATCGCGTCCTCCATGAGGTCGATGGCGTCGAGGACCTCGACCCGTTCGCGCTCGTTGAAGACACGAGAGATCATCTTCCAAAAGTTGCCCTCGGCCGCGTAGTGATCGCGCCGCTCGCCTTGGAGCCAGACCTTCTTGACGACTCCCCAACGAGTGAGCTCATTGAGCGTCATCGAGACGGCGCCGCTGCTGAGCTGAAGCCTATCTTGCATTTCGGGGGCGCTGAGCGGGCGGTCGGACAAATACAGAATCGCCCAGAGGCGCCCCATGTTTCGCTTGAACCCCCAGAACTCGATCAGGCGGCCAACCGAATCGCTGACTAGGACCTCGCTCTGCCAGAGCTCCTCCCCATCCTTCGCCACGCTAGCGGCCTACCCCGAACCCCAAGGCTTGACCAGCCGCCCGCTCCCATCAAAGCTGCAGCGCATGGAACGACCAACGTTCGAGGCCATGCTCGAAGCAGCATCCGGAGTGCAAGGCGATGGCGACGCGTACACCGTCGCGGAGGGCTACACCGTGTCCGTCTACATCGGCGACCCGGGCCAGGCGATGGAGGTGTCGGAAGTGGCCGCCCTCCGGCTCCAGGTCGCATTCTGCGAGGTCACCTCCCGCGAGCATCACACGGTCTACATCGTGGAGTACAGCAGCCTACACGGGCTTTGCGTTCGGCCGCCGAGCGGTGGCCGGGGTCAGCGCGCCGGCTTTAGCTAGCCGATCGCGGGATATGACGTAAGGTGTAGCCAGGGGTTTGGGGATCGTGTCCGCACGCATTCTTGTCTGTGACGACGAAGCCAGCTTACGCGAGATGCTGCAGATCTTGCTGAGACGCGAAGGCTATCGTGTCGACGTCGCGGATGGCGTGCACGCCGCACGCGAAAGGCTCGGAAGCGACGACCCCTACGATGTCGTGATCACCGACCTGGTGATGCCAGACGGCACGGGGATGGACGTGCTCGACGCGGTTCGCGCGCGGTCGGCCGATACCCAGACGTTGATGATCACGGCCTATGCGACCACCGAGCAGGCCGTCGACGCCATGCGCAAAGGCGCTTACGATTACGTTCAGAAGCCGTTCAGGAACCACGAGCTCTTGGCCACGCTCGAGAAGGCCCTCGAAAAGCGAGCCATCGTGGCCGAAAACCAAACCCTTCGCGAGCAGGTCAAGTCTCGCTGGACCGAAGGTCAGCTGATCGGCAAGAGCGCCGCGATGGACCGGCTTCGGGATCTGATCAAACGGCTGGCCAGCTCCACCACGAGCGTCTTGATCACCGGCGAAAGCGGCACCGGCAAAGAAATGGTCGCCCGAGCCCTTCATTTTCAGAGCCCACGCGCCGAACAGCCGTTCGTCGTTCTGAACTGCGGGGCGATCCCCGAGAACCTCATCGAGAGCGAGCTCTTCGGTCACACCAAGGGCGCGTTCACCGGCGCGACCTCTGCAAAGGAAGGCCTGTTCCGGGCGGCCGATGGCGGGACGCTGTTTCTCGACGAGGTCGGTGAGCTACCGCCCGCGCTGCAGGTGAAGCTGCTGCGTGTTCTGCAGGACCGAAACGTGCGCCCCCTCGGCGGAAGTAGCGAGGTCGAAGTGGATGTTCGAGTCGTCGCCGCAACCAACCGCGACGTCGAATTGGAGGTGGATGCAGGCACCTTTCGCGAAGATCTCTTCTATCGCCTGAACGTCATTCGCATCGAGGTGCCGCCCCTTCGCGATCGGGCCGAGGACATCCCCGTGCTCGCCGGCTACTTCCTACAAAAGCACGCCGCATTGCAGGGCCGCCGCTTGGAGTTTTCGCCCGAAGCGATGCGCTGGATGGCGCAGCAGTCGTTTGCGGGCAACGTGCGCGAGCTCGAAAACATGGTCGAGCGCGGCGTGACGCTGGCTGTCGGCCCTACCGTTGACCGCGAGGACCTCGGGGACACCCACCCCTCGAAAAAGGCCGGAAATGCCCCGCGAATCCCCGAGGGCCGTTTCGACCTGGACGAGTACATCAGCCAGGTCGAAAAGGAGCTCTTGCTACGCGCGCTCGACCAGGCCGGCGGGGTCAGGACCAAGGCCGCGGAGTTGCTTGGCATGAGCTTCCGGCAGTTTCGATATCGTTTGGCAAAACACATATCGCCTGAAGTGGGCGATGCGGCCAGCGATTGATATACTGCCGGGTGGAGGGTCTTCCTTGTCGCGTCACCCACGAAGCACTGGCTTCACCACGATTGAGCTTCTGATCGGCGTTGTGATCGTCGGCATCCTGGCCGCTCTCGCGATCCCGTCTTTCAAGGGCTACCTGTACCGCGGCCGCGTGACCGAAGCGGTGACGGTCCTCAACGAGATCAAGACCCGACAGGAAGCCTACCGCAGCCGCTTCGGCAACTATGCCGCGGTGAGCGGGAATACCTGGGGCACCTTCACGCCTGCAGCGGTTCCGGGGTCCCAGGCCGTGGTTTGGCCAAGCTCTCCCGCCTGGGAAGAGCTTGGGCTCCGCCCGCCAGGGTTTGTGCGCTTTCGCTACGCGACCATCGCTGGCTTCCCGGGAGAGGCCGCGCCCGCCAGCACCAACCTCGAAACCGATAGAAATTTTTGGTACGCCGCACAGGCCGAAGGCGACCTCGATGACGACGGAGACACGTTCATTCTCGAGGTCTATTCGCAGTCGCGCACCATGTTCAACAGCGCCGCTGGCACAGGGGGATGGGAATGACGAGGAACCAAGGCTACACCCTCACGGAGCTGATGATCACCGTGGTGATTATCGGTGTCTTGGCCACTCTGGCGATCCCGACCTTCACCTCGTACATCTACAAGGCTCGCGTGACCGAAGCGACGAACTTCCTAGGGAAGATCAAGCAACGTCAGGAGTCCTACCGCAACGAGTTCGGCCAGTACTGCGCGGTCGATGGCGATGACTGGGGCACCTGGAACCCCGCGGCGATTCCGGGTGAAGACCCGGACGTCTGGGTGAGCACCGACGAGTGGCGGCAACTCGGCGCTTCTCCGAATGCGCCCATCCGGTTCCAGTACGCGACCGTCGCCGGCGTCCCGGGAGTCGATCCGCCTGCGGGGACGGGGCTCGACAAGGATGACCACTGGTTCGCGGCCCGCGCCCAGGGAGATCTGAACGAGGACACCGACACGTTCTACCTCGAGATCTATTCCCAAGCGAATCACATCTTTAACAGTGCCAGCGGATTGGGCGGCTGGAAGTGACCATTCCCGTCACCTTCGTGTGACGAGATCTGTCCCTCAGCGCCGTTCCCGTCCCTCCGAAACCGGGATTTGCCAGTAATTTCGGGTTGAGTGGGGGGCCTAGGAGAATCGGCACGGCAGTTGCACTGTCTTGGAGCAACTCTGAATGATGCGGGCACTGGGCCCGGGGGAAAAGGAACTGAATATGAACAAGCTACTGTCAAAGAAGGAGGGCTTCACCCTCATCGAGCTGATGATCGTCGTTGCCATCATCGGCATTCTTGCCGCGATCGCGATTCCGGCATTCATCAACTATGTCAAGCGTTCGAAGACGGCGGAATCCAGCGCGAACCTCAAGACGATGTTCCAGGGCGCTGCGTCGTACTACGAGGCGGAGAACTGGACCGGTGGCGTTCCCGCTCCGGGCAGCGTCGCGGCCGCCTCCTCGCACTGCACCATCGACACCACGACCCCGGACAACGTTCCGACCGATGCGAAGCGCATCATCATTTGGGACGCCGAGACCGACGCTGCCGGGTACCAGGCCATGAGCTTCGCACCGGCTGACGGTCTCTACTTCGCGTACAGCCTGACCTCCCTGCCGGCCGCCAGCGCCTGCGGAAACCCGGCCAACGACGCCACGCTGTACACGTTCATGGCCCAGGGCGACCTGGACGGGGACACGACCTTGTCGAGCTTCTTGCTCGAAGCGGGTTCGAACGACGACAACGTCCTCTACCGCGCACCGGGCATCCAGCAGATCAGCCCGCTCGAGTAATCTCGTTCGGATGAAAACTGGAAGGGCCGCGGCATTCGCCGCGGCCTTTTCCGTTTAAGAGAGAACGACGGGCGTTTTCGATATACTGGGCGGGTGAAGCTCATGGGTCGATTCGCCGCCGCCGTGGCGATCTTGGGCGTGGTCGCAGGGATTTGGTCCCTTCGCGGCCGGGCGATGGACCAATACCTCGGAACGCAAACCTACGAGGACATTTACTACCTGCCGCCGCCTCAGTGGTTGGAGCTGATGAGCCTGGGCCATCGACGGGCCCTCGCAGATTTGATCTGGCTTCGCGCGCTCATCTACTTCGGCGACGAGTTCGCAAACAAAGGCGCCGTCAAGCACGTGTTCAATTACGGCGAATCGATGCTCGCGCTCGACCCCGACTTCAAGCGAGTCTACCACTGGGTTGGAATGGCGGGCGTGTACACGCCGACCGGCAGCTCCACCGAGTTCGTGGAACGCGCGATCGACGTGCTTCGCCGGGGCACGGAGCGATTTCCCAACGATGGGGAGCTCGCCTGGGACGCCGGAGCGACGATCACCTATGACCTCCTGCCCCACCTTCCGAAGGACGATCCGGACCGCGAGCGTCTCAAGGCCGAGGGGGACGAATACATGTTGGCCGCGGCGCGCCTAGGAGCAGGTCCTGCCTGGCTGGTCATGACGAACGCGACCTCGCTTCGAAAGCTCGGGCAGACCGATCGGGAGCTCCGGCACCTCGAAGAGATGTATGCGATGATCCGCGACCCAAAGGTGAAGGCTCAAATCGAGTTTCGGCTCACTCAGCTGCGCGACGAGGCGTATGCCGAAGCCTTCCGAAGCACGAACGAGGAGTTCGAAAGGCGGCGCGAAGAGGAATTCCCGTACATGCCGTCGACGCTCTATTTCTTCGTCGCAGACCCCATCGAACCCATGATCGGCCTCGAAGACCCGAGCTAGGCTCTTGCCAAAGCGGCGGCTGACTCGCACAGTCTCGCGGCTTTGAGTCGCGGTCGTCCGAGATTGAGCCTGATCGAAGTGGGACTCGTGCTCTGCATCTTCGGCATCGTGCTGGCGGTGTTCGTTCCGACCTTCGTTCGCCGGGTGCGCATCAACAAGATCAGCGAGGCCTCCGAGCTTCTCCAAGAGATGAGCGACCGCGCCTCCGCCTATTATGCAACATCGTGGGCGAATGGAAAGCGATTCTGTCTTCCGCCAAGCGCAGGACCGACACCCACGGTGCCGACGGCCGACTCGGCACAGGTGGACTTCGCTGCCGAGGAGCAGAGCGGCCACGAAAGTTGGGAAGCGCTTGGCTTTCAACCGGACCGCCCGGTGCGCTACAGCTACAGCTTCTTGCCAGGCCAGCACGGCTGCGATCTCGTCGACGCCGGAGATCTGCGCTCGGTCTCCTTTCGAGCCGAAGGGGATCTCGACGGAGACGGGGTGCGCTCGATTTTCGAACGGCGCTCGAGGATCGACGGCACCGGCTTGACCCCGGCCGACACGCTGCACATTCACCGGCGAGTCGAGTGAGAGGCCGGTCGGAGCCTAGTTGGACCGTCCGGCCGCGATCTGAGCCTCGGCATTGACCAAGGCGGTCGTGATCTCCCCGGACGCCCGGCGAAGCGCCGGTGGCGTGCCGTCGCCGAAGCGGTCGGGGTGCAGGTCCCGAACCAACTTCCGGAGCGCGAGACGGGCGTCGCGGCCTCCTGCGCCTTCCGGAAGGTCGAGAAGCGCATGTGCCGAAGCCTGCTTGCGGAGCTCTCTACGCTTCCGGAGCAACAACGGATACGAGCCAGCCGCCTTGGGCGACGCTGCCCCCAGCAACTTGAGCATCCAGAGAAAGCGATACCCTGCCAGGCCGCATCCCGGCCGCGCGGCAAGTTCCTCGGCGGGCACACCCTTGCGAAGCCAGAACAAGACCGAGGACTCCTCGGCCCGCAGATCGGCCCCTTGAATGAGCGCCTCGCCAACCGGGGTGAGGTGATACGCCTCGTTTCCGAGCTGCGCGCGTACCCTCGCCGTATCGACGCGGGTCACGGCAGCTCGCATCGCCTGGAGGGCGAGGAACCTGGCCTGCGCCGGTTCGCGCAGCCTGCATCCGTCCGGCGCGGACGCGGACTGGACCAGGCGCAGCACGAGTCCGTTCCACTCGCAGATCGCGAGGAGCCGATCGAGCACCTGCCGATGGGTGACGGCGACTCGACGATCGATAGTCGCTCCGACCAGCTTCCCCGAATCGAACGAGAATGCCGCGCGACGTCCCTCACCCTCGACGTGCAAGGTGCCGCTTGCGCCCGCTCGGTCGAGACCGATCAAGACGCGGCAAACCGTCGTCGCACTAGGAAGCGTCCCCATGCAACCCGAATATGCGATCCATCGAGCGCTGGCTAGTTTTCAGCGTGACGCCGCGTAGCGAGGGTCGCCGGGACGCAGCGCAAGGGCGTTACGGATTTGTGCGAACCTCGCGGACACCGACGTCGGCGCGACGCCGTATCGACGCGCCACCTCGGCTTGCGTGCAGCCTGGACGCTGCTCGACGACCGCAATCGCGTACTCGAGTGCCGCGGCCAAGACTTCGGGCTTGGTCACGCGAAGCTCGCAGTGCGCCTGCATGTCGGACCACAACTGGGTCGCGCGTTCGATTTCGTCGCGCGAGTAGCCGGCTTCGCCCATCTTGAGCTGCACGGTTTCGGCCACCCGATCGCTCGGGGGGCGGCGCACGGTCGCCTTTGCGGCGGCTGTGTCGATTGCACCAGCTTCGATCCAATCGAGAAGCCCGCGGTGATCTGGATTGCACGGGCCCTGCTCTTGGGCGAGCTCTGCGAGTCTCAGCGCTTCGTCGAGGTCACCGAGACGCGCCACGCAATGCGCCAAGGAGCCGATGATTTCGTCGTGCTCCGGCTCGAGCTCGTACGCGCGACGGAGATGTGGATACGCGCCGCTCGGGTCATCGAGCGCGACATCCATCAAGTGGCCGAGGTTGTGGTGGTACCAACGCGTCTGCGGAGCGAGGCTCGACGCTACGTGATAGGAGCGGACCGCAACCCGATAGTTGCCGAGCAGCGCGTGGCAAAGACCCATTAGCGCGTGAAGGATGTCGTCCTCGGCACAGTGGCGAAGCACGCGCCGGAGGTGCAGCGCAGCCTTCCAAGGGTTGTCTTCGAGGTGAAGCTCAGCGAGGTGCCTGTGCGCGAAGAGCGAAGCGTCGCTCCCCTCGTCCGCGACGGACACCAACTGGGTCAGCAGGCCTTCGGCGCGCTTCGACGATGCCTCGAGAGCTTCTTCCGCTCGCTCCCAGAGTTCTTCGATCGTGCTTGCCCCTCGTCCCATCTCTACTCGTATAGCTGGTCAATTTTTTGAACGCAAGACTCGTCCACTGTCCGCAACCTCCTGGAACGCGTCGTTTACGGTTCACCGCACGGGTATCACGCGTGTGTTAACCACCGGCAAGTGACGTTCGGGCTCCGCGCATTGAAACTGCGCATCATGCGAGCTTGAGGTATGCTTCGGGGGCTCGGCCTCTTTAGCAGGTCGAGGGATAGCGAAACCAAGATGCCCGATGAATCCGACGAAAACGCTTCCGAGTCCGCCGATACAGGCGAACGCGAACGTCGATGGTCCGAAGGTGTCCTTCGCGACACGCTGCGAAAAGCCGTGGAGAAAGGCATCGAAGCGGGGGTCGGGACGCTTCGCAGTGCCGATAGCGCCCTTCGGGGGGTCACCCAGGACGGAAAGCTCCCCAAAGAGCTCATCGGCTACGTCTTCGCGTCGGTGGACGAGACCAAGAACGCGTTGGTTCGCACCGTCGCCAAAGAGGTCCGCGATTTTCTCGAAGCCACCGATATCGCTGGCGAGTTCTACCGGGCACTCACGTCCTTGTCGTTCGAGGTCAAGACCGAGATTCGCTTCATTCCCAATGACGCAGGCGGCGTTCGGCCCCAGGTCAAGGCCCGCGCGGTTCAAAAGCGCAGGCGGCGCGGGGGCGTCGTCGAAACCGAGCCGATCATCCCGCCCGACGATTCAGCCGGGACCTGAGCAGCATGATCGCACCCGGGACAGTGTACTTGGTGGGTGCCGGCCCCGGCGACCCAGAGCTGATCACCCGGCGTGGGCTCCGACGGCTTCGCGAAGCAGATGTCGTCCTCTACGACGCCCTGGTGCACCCCGACCAGCTGAGCGAGGCAAGAGCCGACGCAGAGCTGGTGTTCGTCGGGAAACGCGCCGGCCGCGTCAGCCAACGGCAGGCCGAGATCAATCGGCAGCTCGTCGAAGCCGCGCGCGACGGCAAGACGGTCGTACGGCTCAAGGGCGGTGATCCCTATCTCTTCGGGCGCGGCTCCGAGGAGGCCGAGTTGCTGGCGATGGAGGGGATTCCATTCGAAGTGGTTCCGGGCGTGCCCTCGCCCCTCGCCGCGACCGCGTACGCCGGCCTTTCGTTGACCCACCGGGCGCTCGCCTCGAGCGTGGCCTATGTGACGGCCACCGAATCCGTCGAAAAGGATCGAGCCAGCCACGACTGGTCGAAGCTCGCGACGGCCACTCAGACGCTGGTCATCTTCATGGGGATGCGCAAGCTCGACTCGCTCGCGACGCTCTTGATCGAGCATGGGCGCGCTGCCGACACGCCCGCCGCTGTCGTCCAATGGGCGTCGCTTCCAACGCAGCGCACCGTCGTCGGGACGCTCGCCGACATTCATCAGCGGGCATCGGATGCCGGGCTCGGCTTGCCGGCGATCACCATCGTTGGTGATGTCGTGCGCTTGCGGAGCAGCCTTCGTTGGTTCGATACGAAGCCGCTGTTTGGGAAACGCATTTTGGTGACCCGCACGGTGCAGCAAGCCAGGTCGCTTGCGGCGATCCTTCGCGACGAGGGCGCGCAGCCCATCTTGGCGCCGACCATTCGGATCGCGCCCGCCGTCGACCTCGCGCCACTCCGCGACGCCGTAGCCAGTCTCCATCGCTACGATTGGATTCTCTTCACGAGCAGCAACAGCGTCGAGATCGTGTTCTCTTCCATCGAAGAGGCCGATCTCGACCTGAGGGCGTTGGCGGGCGTCAAAGTGTGCGCCATCGGCGACAAGACGCGGCAGGCGCTGTGCTCGCGCGGAATCCTCGCCGACCTCGTTCCCAAGGACGCCCGCGCCGAGGGTGTGATCGCCGAGCTCGGCCCGCTCGTGGTCCAGGGGTCGCGCATCCTGCTTCCACGCGCCGAAATCGCCCGCGAGGTCTTGCCCGATTCGCTCCGAGAGGCCGGCGCCGAGGTCGATGTGGTCGCCGTGTACCGAAACCTCCCGCCCGAGCCCAAGGACGTCGAACGCATTCGGAGCCTCGTCGACCCGAGCGAAAGCGACACGGTCTTGTTCACCTCCTCTTCGACCGTACAGAACCTATTCGAGCTGCTCGGTCCGGACGCCGCCGATCGCCTGGGGGCGCTCGATCTCTTTTCGATCGGCCCGATCACCACCCGGACCGCCGAGCGCCTGGGCCTCCGCATGGCTGCCACGTCCGCGGCACAGACGATCGAATCGCTGGTCGAGACGGTGCGCGCGTACTATGCCCCGATCGGAGATGCGGATGTCTAAGATCGCATGCGGGGCGGCCCTTGCGCTGCTCGGCGTCATCGGATCGGCCTGTGGCGGCGGCCCCTGTGGCGCCGCCGCCGAGGACCGGCTGGTGCCGCTGACCGAGCTTCCCTGCAACAGGACGAACGCGGAGGGCGCCTGGGAGTCCCACCCCTTCCCCCCAATTTCCGATGTGCAATGTTACTGGCTCGAGTTCAGGGGGTGCAGCAGATATCAATTCGAACACCCGCTCGGCCGAGCTCCAGCCCAGGTCCTGGGCTACACTTCCTTCGATCAGGACGGCAGCTTCTCGACCCCGGCCTCTGGCAACAGCTTCGTCGTTGAGGAAGTCAGCGAGTCCTCGGTGACCATTCGCAACGCTCAGAACCAGCTTTTCTACCTGAGGCTCGTGCTCGACTGACCCCCTAGCGCATCCGAGGAGCCGGCCTTAGATTCCCGACATCCGGCGGGGATAGCGAACTGGGCTCTGTCGGAGAAAGCGCTAAAATAGGGAATGGCCGACAGGTTCGACGACGATGCCGGGACCATTACCGAGGTCAAACCGCAAAAAAAGCTCAAACGCCCGCGGCTCTTTCGAGTTCTTCTGCACAATGATGATTACACCACCAGGGAGTTTGTCGTTCACGTTCTGCACACAGTGTTTCACCTCGGAGAGCAAGACGCGATCCGCGTCATGCTTCACGTCCACCACAACGGCATGGGCGTGGCAGGGGTGTTTACGCGGGAGGTCGCAGAATCCAAGATCCAGCGGGTCGAACGATTGGCGCAGGAGCAGGAGTTCCCGCTGCGCCTGACGATGGAGCCCGAAGAGGAGGAAGACGCGTAAACATGGCTGGCCCCGTCATCGACAAAGAGCTTCAAGAGACGCTTCGCAAGGCATTCGACCGTGCAGGCTTGATGCGCCACGAGTACGTGACGCTCGAGCACCTGCTCCTAGCCCTGACGGAGGATCCGAATGCCTCGAAGGCGCTGCGCGCCTGTGGAACCGATCTTCGCCGGCTGCGGAGTAAGCTCGAGGAGTTCATGCAGGATCGCTTATCGCGCGTTCCAGAGAACGTCACCGTCGAGCCCCGGCAAACCCTGGCGGTCGAGCGCGTGCTGCAGCGAGCTGCCATCCACGCGATCTCATCGGAGATGAAGACCATCGACGGCAGCAACGTGCTCGTCCAAGTGCTCAAGGAGGACGAGTCGTTCGCGGCCTTCTTGCTCCAAGACGCAGGGGTCACTTCGCTCGACCTCAAGCGCTTCATCTCGCACGGCGTGGGGACGGACATCGTTCCGGGCGAGAGCGAAGGCTATACCGATACCGACTTCGAAGACGACGAGGAGGGCTCGGCCACAGGCCGGGACCCGCTCGAAGCTTTCGCCACCGATTTGATCGCCGAAGCCGCCGAAGGGCGCATCGACCCTCTGATCGGGCGCGACGAGGAGCTCGACCGAACCGTTCAGGTGCTGTGCCGGCGTCGCAAGAACAACCCCGTGTTCGTCGGGGAGCCGGGCGTCGGTAAGACGGCCATTGCAGAGGGGCTTGCTCGACGCATCTACGAAGGGAGCGTGCCGGAGATTCTCGGCGATGCGAAGATCTTCTCCCTCGACATGGGCGCGCTTCTGGCTGGCACGAAGTTTCGTGGGCAGTTCGAGGAGCGCCTCAAGGCGGTCATGAAGCGCCTCGAGGAGATCGACAACGCCATCCTGTTCATCGACGAGATCCACACCATCGTCGGAGCGGGTGCAACGACGGGCAGCTCGATGGATGCGTCCAACATTCTGAAGCCCGCGCTGGCGTCCGGGAAGCTTCGGTGCCTCGGCTCGACGACCTACGTCGACTTCAAGCACCTGGAGCGTGATCGCGCCCTCGCCCGGCGCTTTCAGAAGATCGAAGTGCACGAGCCCAGTGTCGAAGACACCGTCGAGATCCTCAAAGGCTTGCGCTCTTATTACGAAGAGCACCACGACGTGAAGTACGACGACGAGGCGCTCGAAGCGGCCGCGCAGCTCGCCCAGAAGCACATCGTCGAGCGCTTCTTGCCCGACAAGGCAATCGACGTGATCGACGAAGCGGGCTCGCTCGAACGCATGCGTCCCGAAAACGAACGCACCCATCGGATTACCGTGACGGAAATCGAGCGCGTCGTGAGCAAGATGGCGCGCGTGCCGGTCGAATCGGTCAGTGCCAAGGAACGCGACCAGCTCCGCGAGCTCGGGCCCGAGCTTCGCAAGGTGATCTTCGGACAGGACGAGCCGATCGACAAAGTCGTGAGCGCGATCACCTTGGCCCGCGCCGGGCTACGCGCGGACAACAAGCCGATTGGGTCCTTTCTCTTCGCGGGGCCCACGGGCGTCGGCAAGACCGAGCTGGCCCGGCAACTCGCTCGCGTCATGGGGGTCGAGCTCCTTCGCTTCGACATGAGCGAGTACAGCGAGCGGCACTCCGTCTCACGATTGATCGGCGCGCCTCCCGGTTACGTCGGTTTCGACCAGGGCGGCTTGCTCACCGATGCGGTTCGCAAGCACCCGCACGCCGTACTGATTCTCGACGAAATCGAGAAGGCACACGGAGAGCTCTTCAACATCCTCTTGCAGGTGATGGACCACGCCAAGCTGACCGACAACAACGGGCGCGAAGCGGACTTCCGCAACATCGTGCTGGTCATGACCACGAACGCGGGCGCATTTGAAGCGACCGAGAAGGTGGTGGGCTTTGCAAGTGGGGACGAACCCACGGACTTCGCAACGGGGCGCGCGCGGCAAGCGATGGAACGCATCTTCACGCCCGAGTTCCGCAACCGCCTCGATGCGGTCGTGTACTTCAGCGGGCTTCCCAAAGAGGTCATCCGAAGGGTGGTCGACAAGGAGGTCGCTCTGCTTGGCGAGATGCTCGCCGAAAAGCAGGTGAGGCTGGAGCTGAGCGAATCGGCGCGAGACTGGCTTGCGGAGCACGGTTACGACCCGCAGATGGGCGCCAGGCCCATGGCCCGCCTCGTCGAACAGAAGCTCAAGAAGCCGCTTGCCGAAGCGATGGTCTTCGGAAGCCTGAAGGACGGCGGCATTGCGATGGCCGAGGCGAAGGACGGCGACATCGTGCTGAGCTTTCACGACACCAACGCGCCCGCGGGCGAAGCGTAGCGGTCAGGCGCCCCCATCCGTGCCGAGCTTGCGCTAGCCTACGGTGTCCGCTGATGCCTGTGTACCTACTCGACAAGGAGCTCGCCTTCCCCGCGCCCGAAGACGCCAACGAGGAAGGCATCGTCGCGGTTGGGGGGGATGTCTCGCCGGATCGGCTCCTCGTCGCCTACCGAAATGGCATCTTCCCGTGGCCCGCGCGGGGATACCCGTTGCTTTGGTTCTCGCCCAATCCACGATTCGCGTTGTCGCCTCATGCGGCTCACGTCCCGCGGTCCTTGCGCAAGGTGATCCGAAAGGGGCAGCTCCGCGTGACGGCGGACAGCGCCTTTGCTGAGGTCATCACCGCTTGTGCGGCCATGCCGCGCCCCCACCAGCAAGGCACGTGGATCACCCCGGAGCTCCGCGACGGCTATCTTGGGCTTCACGAGCTCGGGTACGCGCACAGCATCGAAGCCTGGCGCGATGGTGAGCTGGTCGGTGGACTCTACGGGGTGGCGCTTGGGCGAACCTTCGCCGGCGAGTCGATGTTTGCCACAGAACCGGACGCCTCGAAGGTCGCCTTCACGACGCTGCTCGGCCACCTTGCCATGTGGGGCTTCCGCATCGTCGACTGTCAGGTGCACACCGAGCATTTAGCGCGCTTTGGCGCAACCATGTGGCCGCGTACACGCTTCCTCTCCGAATGGCGTTCCGCCGTCGATCAACCGAGTGTGCTCGCACCATGGCAGCTCACCCTCTCTCCCCGAGAGGCGCTGGGACGGCTGTCACCTGATGTATGACGCCTGCCGCGTGCCGACCGCGCCTACGGAGAAGCCTCACTCCGGCGTGCGGAAGATGATCGTCCCCACGTCCGGCCCAAGCAGAGGAAGCGGGAACACCCCGTAGACTTGGAGATCCCCTTGGAGCCGCGCCTTTTCCGTGTAGCCCGCCGGCGAAGCGGCGAGGCTCTTGGAGCGCGCGGCCGGATCCCGGACCAAAAGGTCGACCTCGGGGGGCGTATCCCAATGGAAGAGACGGTTGCCCTTGTACAGATAGACCCAGACAGGAGCCCCTGCCTTCTGTTCGACACGGAACTGACGGCTCAGCCGCTGGGCGAGCCGCGACAACGGAATGCCCGCAAGGATGGCGCCGACGATCTTGCCGTCCCGCAGTGACGGCGCAGCGAAGAGGATCGACCAGGACGAAGGCGCGTTTGGATCCTTGGCGTAGAACTCGCCGAGACCGGTCGAGGCAGTCCCGCCGAGGGCCTGCGCCACGGGCTCGAAGCGCGACTTGAAGTCCTGACCCTTCATGCGGTCAGGGTCCCGATCGCGTGCAATCACGACTCCGTCGAGGCCGACGGCCGCCAGAAACGACATGGGCGACGCGACGAATTCATCAATGCCTCTCTTGGGTTCCTGTAGAATTCTCAAGGCGGCTCGCACTTGTGCTTCGCGCTTCTCGGGGTCGCTGACCGAGAAGCCCGGGGCGAGCTTGTCGGCCGCCTTCACGACGCCCCCCTGATGGTTCGCCAGGTCTTGCTCGACCAGCGCCTGAACCCGAGGGAAGTCGACCTCCCGAAGCTGATTCTGGGTTCGCTCGACCGCAGCGCTGTCCTCGCAGCCAGCGAGGACCACGAGGCCGAAGAGGAGGACCATTGGGCGAGCCATGCGGGCAGTGTAGCAGCGTCAGTGCCAGCGCCAGTGCCAGCGCCAGTGCCAGTGTCGGTGCCAGTGCCGGCGTCGGTGCCGGTGCCAGCGTCGGTGCAGCGACGCCAACCTGCCCACGTTGAAGTTGCGAAAGCTGCTTCAGTGCCACTGCCAGCGAGAGCGGCAGCGTTCACTGCCCTCCTATTTCAAAGGATATGTATGGAGGGGCGCGGAAAAATGCGCGACACGGGGTTCCCGCGCCCCGGTCTTACCCGCCTGAGCAGAAATGCTCGTAGTCGATGTAGTCGGTGATCGTCGGATGATCGCCGCACACCGGGCAATCCTTGTTGCGCCGGAGCTTGAAGGTGCGGAACTGCATCTGGAGCGAGTCGTACTGCAGGAGTCGCCCGACCAAGGGGTCGCCTCGCTCGAGGATGATTTTGACGGCCTCGGTGGCCTGAAGCGTGCCGATGGCGCCGGGAAGGACACCGAGAACGCCTGCCTCGGCGCACGACGGGGCCAAGTGCGGCGGCGGCGGCTCCGGGTAGAGGCAGCGGTAGCATGGCCCGTGCCTCGGCCAGAACGTGGTGACCTGCCCGTCGAACCGGAAGATCGAACCGTGAACGACCGGAATGTTCTTCCAAACGCTTGCGTCGTTGACGAGGTAGCGCGTGGCAAAGTTGTCGAGGCCATCGACGATGACGTCCCAATCTTGATCGAAGATTCGATCGACGTTTTGTCGCGTGAGCCGCTCGTTGAACGCAATGACGTTCACGTCGGGGTTGAGGTTTTCAATCGTGCGCTTGCCACTTTCGACTTTGGACTCGCCGACGCGATCGAGGCCGTGCAAGACCTGGCGCTGCAGATTCGACTCATCGACCGTGTCGCCATCGACGAGGCCAATCGTACCGACGCCTGCAGCCGCGAGATAAAGCGCCGCCGGTGAACCGAGCCCACCTGCGCCGAGCAGCAGCACACGCCCTTGCAACAACTTCGCCTGCCCCTGCTCGCCAACCTCCGGCAAGAGCAGATGGCGCGAGTAGCGAGTGAGCTGAGCGTCGGTGAACGCAAACGGCTGGGTGGTGGGGAAGCTCTGGTCCTTCCACTGATTGAAGCCTGGGTTTGCCGACTCGACGTTGTTGTAGCCGAGGTCCTGAAGAACCTTCGCTGCGAACGCCGACCGGATGCCGGCCGCACACATGGTGACAATCTTCGCGTCTTTGTCCGGCAGCCTCGCGCCCGATTGCATTTCGAGAAAGCCTCGCGGGATGTGCAGCGCGCCGGGAACGTGCCCTTGCCGCCACTCATCCTTTTCGCGAACATCGACGAGGATGAGGTCCTCGCCCGATTCGAGGCGTTCCTTGAGGTCCTCGAGGGAGACCTGCCGGATGGCCGCCTTCACCTCTTGGAGCAAGTCAGCATATGTCTTTGCCATGCCCGCCAATATGTAACTTTAGGCGGTTTCGTCAAGGCTAACGGGGCTTTAGCACCTATACCATGGTTTTCACATCGGTTTTGTCGGGTATTTGTTTCGTGGGTACGGGGGCTAGGCGGCCGATCGGACGATGCCCTGGTCGAGCGCGTAGTCGGCCAGGGTGCTCTTGAGGCGCTTCCGCCCCCGATGCAGACGGGACATCACCGTGCCCACGGGGCACGCCAAGCGCTCGGCGGCGTCCTGATACGAGAGGTCGCCGAGATCGACGAGCTCCACGGCTTCGCGGAACTCCGGCTTCAACGAGCGGAGTGCGGCGAGCACTTCGTCGCTGAATCCATCATGGGCCGGGCGAGTGCGCACGGAAGCCAGGCCGCGAAGCTCTTCGAGGGCTTCTCGCTCGCGCTTCTTCTTTCGATAGTGATTGATGTAGGTGTTGAACAAGATCCGCCGAGTCCAGGCGCGTGCGTTGGTACCGGGGCGAAAGCTCGCGCGCGCTTGCCAGGCGCGAGCCAGGGTCTCTTGCACGAGGTCGTCGGCAAGGGCGGTGCCCCGAGTCAGTCGGAGGGCGGTCCGGGAAAGCTCGGGTACGCAGGGGAGGATTTCTTCGTTGTATTGTGCTTGGGTCTTCATCCAGGTGGTCTCCACCCCCGTTTCATTGCAACCGGGATGCCACCCCAAAAAACCCAAACATTTCGCGGCCGGCATGCCGGCCGAATCGCCAGCTTGTCCGCTCGCTGACACGGTGTCGTGTCAAGCTGTCCCCTGAGCGTCCGCGCAGCTCCCGTCAGCCTTGGAGCTGGGCGGCCAACACCGCAGGGACCGCATCGGCGACTTCGGAGGCGATGAGACCTCGGTCACCGACGGCAGCGGCCTCGCCGGCAAGGGCGTGCAAGAGCGCTCCCGCAATCGCGGCATCCAATGGCGCAAGGCTCATCGTGAGGGCCCCGACCACGCCACTCAGCACATCGCCCGTCCCTGCGACCCCGAGCGCCGCGGTTCCTTCCGCGCAGACGCGAAGCTCCCCCTCGCCGGCCACGATGCTCCGCGCGCCTTTCAAGATCACGACCTGCCCGGATTCTTTTGCAAGCGCCTCGGCAGCGCCGTACCGGTCGGCCTGAACGTCCGCGGTCGAGCGCCCGAGCAGGCGTGCTGCTTCGCCCGGATGTGGGGTGAGGATCCTGGGGCCGGCGGCGCCCTTCAGCGAGGCGAGCCCATCGTCGGCGAGAAGGGTCAGACCATCTGCGTCGATCACCGCAGGAACCGGCGCGTGCATGGCGAAGGCCAGCGCCCAGTCGCGTCCAAGCGCATCGAGCCCCAGCCCGGGCCCGAGCACGACGGCGCGCTTGCCTTCGCAGAGCGACTCCACCGCGGCTTGGTCGGCCTGCTCGGGAAGCGCCGTGGTCATCAACTCGATGACTTTCTCTTCGAGCGCGGCGTGCGAATCGGGGCGAGCGCCGATCGTCACGAGCCCGGCTCCCGCGCGAAACGCGGCGCGCCCGGCCAGCACGGCCGCGCCGGTCTTTCCCGGTGCGCCGCCGATGACGAGCAGGTGTCCGTTGGTGCCTTTGTGCGCGTCGCCCGCGCGCGGTGCGATCAGCGTGCCGAGGTCTTCGGTCGTCCAGAGGGTCGCGGCGGTCGAGCCCGTGATCGGGATCCCGATGTCGGCAACACGCACCGCGCCAGCATGCTCGACACCGGGGTACTGGTGAAGCCCACGCTTCTGACCTGCAAATGTGACCGTCAGCGACGCAAGGGGTGCGACGCCGAAGATGGCGCCCGTATCCGCGTCGAGCCCGCTCGGAAGATCCAGCGAGACCAGCGGCACCGGGGCTGCGTCCATCGCTGCAATCGCCTCCGCATAGCCACCGGTGATCGGACGATCGAGACCCGTGCCAAACAGACCGTCGACGATCAGCGTCGCGTCCTCGAGGCGTTCGGCAATCGACTGCGCGTCGTCCGTGGACACCTCCACGGCCTCCACACCGAGCAAGCCGAGCAGGGCCCAGTTGATTTGCGCATCGCCACGCAGGCGCGACGCATCCCCGACCAGCACCGCGAGCGGCCGGTGGCCCAAGAGCGCCAAGCGCCGCGCGATGACCCAGGCATCGCCACCGTTTTGGCCGGGCCCGCCGATCAACGTCACGCGGTCGAGACGCTCGCCAAACAGGTCGCAAATCACATCGCACGCGCCGCGGCCGGCGTTCTCCATCAAGACCAGACTGGCGATCCCAAGCTCGTCCAAGGCCGCGCGATCGACATCGCGCGACTCCCTGCGTGTAAAAAGCCGCTCCACGTTCGGATTATGCCTTTAATTGGCAGGGGGCACACCTTATGCTTCGCCCATGGATGCGAAGCCCTCCTCGGAGTCGTTCACCGAAATGACCGAGCTCGTGCTGCCACAGCACACCAACGCCATTGGCACCGCGTTCGGCGGGGTCATCATGAGTTGGATCGACATCTGCAGCTCGATCGCCGCGAAACGTCATTGCGGCAGGGTCTGCGTCACGGCGCGGGTCGATGCTCTCGAGTTCAAAGCGCCGATCAAAGTCGGAGATGTGGTGAACCTGACCGCGCGCCTCAATGCCGCGTTCACCACCTCGATGGAAATCGCCGTCCGCGTCGAAGTCGAGCATGCCGTGACCGGGGCGCGCTCCCTGTGTGCCGACGCGCGGGCGACCTTCGTCAACCTCGGCGACGATGGAAAACCCTGCCCCGTCCCCCCACTCCTCATTCAAAGCGAAGACGAGCACCGGGTCGCAGCCCAAGCGGCCGAGCGCCGCAAGCAACGTCGCGCGGCCGAACGCTCGGCCTGAGCGGGCCACCTTCCGCCAAAAACCGAAAAACCATGCCCCTTCTTCCTCGAATCCATCTGTTTGAATTCAACGATCGCGACTGGGTTCCGGCGAGCCTGCGAGACACGATCATCGAAACGCTGAGCCGTTCCCTCGACTGGGGTGGCTTCCTTCGGCCGCTCGTGCCGGTGATGGACGACTTCCTTTCGGCTGCCGGAACCCACGACGTGTTGGACCTCTGCGCGGGCGCCGCCGGCCCTGCGATGATCCTGACCGAGGAGGCCGAGCGCATCGGGATCCGCGCGCCGCGCTTTCTGATCACCGATCTGTTCCCGCGGGTGCCGATCTGGACCCACGCCCGAGCGCGGCATCCGGCGAGCATCGATTTCGTCGCGGAACCCGTCGATGCCACGCGGATTCCTGCCTCCCTCTCCGACGGTCGCGCGCGCGTCATCGTCAACGCGTTTCATCATTTCCCACCGGAGCTCGCCGGCGCCATCCTTCGCGACGCGGTCGAGAGCCAAGCGCCGATTTTCATCTCCGAATCGTTCGAGCGAGACCCAAGAGGAGCTTTGCCCCTGATTCCCATCGGAATCCCGTCGCTCCTCGCAACCCCTCTGCTTTCACCCCGAGACCGGCTCGCCAAAGCCGCATGGACCTGGCTGACCCCGATCGCGCTGGCCGCGGGAACCTGGGACGCGCTCGTCAGCACCTTGCGCATCTACTCCCAACGAGACCTGCTCGATCTCGTTTCGCCCTTTGGCCAGGGCTACGACTGGACCTACGGGACCTACAACTATCCGTTCGGAGGACGTGGCTGCTATTTTCAGGGCGTCCCCTCGAGAGCTCGGCCCTTTTCATCCAGCAGCGGGCGCTCGGCGCCTCAGTCACGATAGCGCGCGTCGACCAGTGCACCGAGGGCGACCTTGGCGCTCGAACGTTCGTAGCCGTAGACGCCGACCAGGACCTGGAGCGCTTGTTGGGCAGATTCCCGTTGGTCGTCCTCGAGCGTGTCGTCGTCTTCCATGAGGGCGACGATCGCCTGCCCGATCTCACCGACCTGTCCGCGCCGCTCGCCGAAGTACGCTTGCCTCAGCTGCTCGATATAGTGCGGGAAGAGTGTTTCATAGTCGACGTCTTGGTCGGGGTGGTCGATGGCCCATGAGGCGACCCCGCTCAAGAGCTCGTTCCGAAACGCCTCCTCGCCGTCGGAGCCGAGCTTCTTTTCGACGCTTGCCATCAAATCGAGGTCGGCCTCCTCGTCTTTGCCGGACACGGGGTTGAAGACCCGCTCCTTTTTCATCCACTGCGCAACTTGAGTCACGTAGCGATCGAAGAGCGCGAGATGGCTACGCTCGTCGATGAGGCCGCTCGCCGCGCGAAGCTCGCCCTCGACGATGTCGAGCCATCGCTCCTTGACCACATCGACGAACGCGCGGTGATCTCGGTAGGGCCCGTCGGTCTGCTCCTTGAGAAACTCGTAGTCGTCGCGCTCGCAGAACTCGGCCAGGCGATTCAAGAAGCTGACCGGCGACACGCAGGGCTCCTCGAAGCCGGCTGCCGCGTCGAGCAGGAGCATCCGAATCTCCCGCGGAGAGGCCCCGTTGATGCCCTCATAGTCCGACGATGCGCCGCCCTGGGCCTCCACCTCGGCAACGCCGCCGGCGAGGATCTTCGATTGATCGACTTCCAAACGTGCTGGCACCAGACCGTCGGCCAAGAGATCCGCCTTCTCTAAAGGGGTGAGCGAGGCGGCGATGGTACCGAGCTCACTGTCCGAAAACTGCGACGCGTCCGGCCTGCGAAGGCGCGTCAGAACCGACCAGAGGGCCGCCACATAGGTCGTGTGGGGCGCCACGTGTTTAGGGATCTGCGGGACGATTTGCCCGTCGTAGATTTGTCGCTCGCCGTGCACGTCGATCAGATACGACATGCGAATGCGAACGATGCGGCCGCGGAAGGAGTTGAACTCGGGATGTTGGCGAAACGCGCTCAGGTGAAGCTCGTTCGAGCTTGCAATCATCACGGCATTGATCGGCAGGTTGGACATCTGCAGCGACACCTCGCCGTTTTCGATCGCCAGTAGCAGATACTTCCAGGCTTCGAGCGGACGCTTGAGCAAGTCACTGAACTCCACGATCCCGCCGGAGGCGTCGACCAGCTCGCCGAAGGGCTCGAACAAGGTCAGCGTGCTCAAGGAAGCAGGGAGCGATTCGATTGAGTGGTCCGCGGTGATCTGACGCTCCGAGGCATCGACCGACATCTGCGGGCCGATCGTGACGGCGCCCACCCGGTAGCGCCGTGAGATGTAGAACCGCTCGACTTGGATGTGCGCGAGGACTCGCTCGAGGTCACCACGGTACGCCGTCAGCAGCGCCTGAAAAATTTGCTGGTTCTTTCGCGCAAGCTGGCCGGTCCACACCCAATCGGGCGCGGCTTCCGAAAGCCCTCCCGACTCGTAGACCCTCGCGATCAATTGCTGTCGCACATCGCGAGGCAGCAAGAGAAGCGGATGCTCCCGAACCGAGCTCTGAAGCTTGGCAATGATCCGGTCTTCAGGCAGGTGCGCGAACGATTCGCCCGGGCCGAGCTCGTCCGAAGACGTCGTGAAGCCGATCCCCGCCCCTTCGCGCGCCCGAGGGAAGATCCACGAGAAGCGATAAAGGGCGCCATCGTCGGTGTCGGAATAGGCTTCGAGCCCATGCATCAGGCACGAGGCGAACGTCGACTTGGCACTGCCGTTGGGCCCATGGAGCAACACCAGCCGGTTCGCCCGGCCTTCCCGCTCGAAGCCGTCCAGGATTCGGTAGAACGACTCCTGCGCGACTTCGTGGCCGGCGAGGCGATCTCGGAGCATCAACTCGGCTTCGTGGCCGCTGCTGGCTCGCCCAAACTCGAGGTCGAAAAGCTTCCAGCGCCTGCGGTTTCCGCTTGGACGCTCGACTTCGTAGGAGCCGAAGAAGTCCAAGCAGTCTTTGAGGTAGCGGCTGGCGTCGCGGGTGTATCGGCGGGGGTTGTCCTCCACGAGCTCCAGGTACTCCCGAAATGACAGCACCCGCTTCTGGGCCTCGAACCGCGTCTTGACCTCCTCGCGGATCGTTTCCAGTGCCGCCTTGAGTCCCCCCTCGCTCATCTCACTCCACCTTGAGTTGCATCGCCACCGTTCGCTTCTCGAGGATACAGTTTTCTTCGGTGCACATGGCAAAGGAAACGTCACAGGTCACTTCGTGCTCCCCTGCAGCCGAGGGCTCCACGCCTGCGAGGAAGCGTACCTTTTCCTCGCCGAACTCCTTCGCGTCGTCTTTGAGGAGCTCGCTCTTCTTCAGCGCAACGCCAGGCGCCGCCTTCAGCTCGACCCGGATTGGGTACTCCTGGTTCACGTGCCAATCGCCACGGCCTTCGAGCGCGATCTCGACCTCGCCCGCTTTACCAATGCGGTACCCGCTCTTGGACGGAGCGACCGCGAGCAAAAACGAACCGGTCTCGATGCTAGGGCCTGCGGGACCTTCGGCCTTCTCTTGGCCGGCCGCTTCCCCGGCGGCGTGATCCTGCTGGTGCTTGGAGTGGTCGTGCTCGGCCGCCTTCGGAGCCGGCGCCCCTCGATCGCAACCAACGAGGGCAACGAGCAAGGTAAGAATCGAAACTAGGTACCCCATACGCATGTTCATCACTCCGTGCTTAGTCTACGACGTAGGTCGAGGTTACGTCGAACTCCAAACTATGGTTCGACGACCTCGACCTCAGGGCGCACATCCTTCATCGGGTGACGAAGGACGTAATCGATTTTCTCGCGGACGGCGTCGGAATCCGGCGAAAGGTGCCAATGGGCGATCGGCTTGGACGACTCCGGATCGGCCGCCCATTTGAGGAAGACCACGAACGGGCCTCCAAGCAGCCGGTCCTCGTTGACGCGAACGGTGTCGTAGCCGGGCTCGTCGTCGCCGACGCGGAGCAGGAGCTCTTTCGAGGAGCTGCCCTTGAGCCGATTCTTCACTTTGACGGTGAGCCGATAGGCCGACCGCCGGCTGATGAAGTCCGAAGACAGTGAGTCCACCCGCACGACTGCAATCAGATCGGCACGGCCCACGCGGCGTTCGAACGCGCCGCTCCACTCGCCTTCCACGATGACGGGCGCTTTGACCAGATCGACTGCGTTATCGAAGAGCGGCGCATCCGAGGGACGGAAATCGGGCGCAGGCATGTTGGATGAAGCCCCGGCACATCCAATCCCCCAGCAAGCGATGGCTGCAATCAGCACACGCACGAGACCAAGCCTAGCACGCCCGGGCTGAAGCGAACGCCGAGTCGCCGAGCGGCGTCCCCCATAGCCTGACCAGGTCTTCGGGGAACGGGGCTGTCAGCGTCGTTGCTTCGCCGGTGCTGGGATGGCTGAGCTCGAGCTCGTAGGCATGAAGGGCCTGGCGATCGTGACCGAGCCGCTGCAGGAGCTCGTCGGTCATGCCGGTTTCGATGTAGTCGAGGAAGGGTTGCGAGCCTTCGGGGCCGTAGAGCTTGTCGCCGATGATCGGAAAACCAATCGCGCTCAGGTGAACCCGCAGTTGGTGCTGCCTGCCGCTTTCGGGCGCGAGTGAAACCAGCGTGGCGCCGTCTCTGCGTGCGACGACTCGATAGCGCGTCACCGAGGGATAGCCCTCTCCTTCGGGCGTCACTTCCATCAAGATGTGCAGCCCCTCCTTGGCTCGGTCCATCGGAAGAGCGATGCGGCCTTCATCCTCCGGCATGACCCCGCGCACGATCGCGAGGTAGCGCTTGCGGACGCGGCGATTCTCGAAGGCGATTTTCAGAGTGCGCTCGGAGGCTCGGGTGCGGCCGCAAACCAGGAGACCGCTGGTCTCGCGATCGATCCGGTGCGCGATCTGCGGCGCATTCTCTCCAAATCGTTGCTTGAGCAGATGGGTCAGCGTGTTCTTGTGGTACGACGCCGACGGGTGCACCGGGAGGCCTGCAGGCTTGTTGACCGCGAGCACGGCGTCGTCCTCGTAGACCACGTCGAAGTAGAGCGGAACGTTGGGCTCGGCGAAAGGAGGCCGCACGAGCACGACGAGCTCGCCGGTGCGTACACGCTCACTTGCACGGCGGAGGGTTCCATCGGCGCGATAGGCGCACGCCCGGACGACCTCTTGGGCGCGAGTGCGGGAGAGCCGTGGGATTCGATGCTGGATGAACCGGTCGAGACGCTGACCCGCATGTTCGGGCGCCACAGGAAACGTGAGGATGATGGAGGCCGGATCGCAACCCGGGGGGAGCGGAGCCCGTGGACGTCTAGGCGGCCTTGACAACCTTACCCGAGCGAATGCAGCGTGTGCAGGCCGAGACTCGGCGGATTTCGCCGTCGATGAGCGCTCGAATCGACTGCAGATTGGGCTGCTGCCACTTGCGGGTCTTGATGTTCGAGTGGCTCACCTTGTGAGCTTTGTGGCGGTTCTTACCGCAGAAATCACATGTCTGTGCCATGGTCGGTTTCCGAGTCCTTAGGGAGCCGCGATGTAGCATCGCTGCT
>JBARTN010000010.1:0-4193 GCA_049645265.1 Polyangiales bacterium | reverse complement strand
ACCCTCAAAGGCGGATCGGTCATCGTCGCCTCAAGCAGGGAAGTCGGTGAGAGGCCGGCGCGGACCCGCCACGGTATGTGACTGAATGTGCTGTCGTGATGCCACTGGGTGATGAGCCTGGGAAGGTGACAGGACCTGGGGTCGCGAGCCCGGAAACCTGCGATTGTGTTTTTGTGCTGATCACCTCGGGGATGGTGAGAGTCGCGCGTCGGAATTCCTGTTCCGTTCGATCGGCCGTTCCCGACTCAGGAACGGGATTTGGAGCAGGTCGGGAAGCGGCGGATCGAGCGAGGAAGACGGGGCCGTAGAATCGGTGTCCTGGCACTCGCGATCCTGTGGCTCAGTGCTCCGAGCTCCGCTCAGTTCGGTGCAACGGCCCAGGTGGTCCGTCCCATCCCCGCGACGAATTCTCTGGATCCAACCGCATCCGGCAGCCAGGTCTCCATCAAGAACCGGATCGTCGCTCAGACGACAGATCAGCTCCTCAAAGAGTCAGCCGGCACGCGGGTGGTGGCGGCCGGGGCCCAAGGCACACGATTTTGTCTTCGCATACGTGGAGCGGCCTGTGATCAAGTGACGGTCATGCTCGGCGACATTCCGATCAGCAGTCCCGACACCGGAGGCTTCGACTTGAGCTTGATTCCCCTCGAAGCCCTGGATGGCTTCGAAGTGTATCGAGGGGGAGCCCCCGCCTGGCTCAATGAGGGAGCGGTCGGCGGCGTGCTCCGCTTGGTGCCGCGCACGTACAAAGAAAACGAGGTGGGCGCGCGCGCGACGGCCGGTAGCTTTGGCTCGTGGCGATCGAATCTATATGGGGCAGCCGCTGCCGAGAAAGTACAGCTCTTTGCGACTGCCGGAGCGGCCGGGGCGCGCAATGACTACCCGTACTTCTTCGACGTCACACCCTTGGATCCGACCGACGGCTACCAGCGTTTGCGGGACAACGCCGACTTCCTCGAGGGCTTCGGTTTCTCCAATATGATGGTCGAGACCAGCGATTCGAGTCAGCTCGATCTCGTCTTCCTGGGAGTGGGGCGAGATCTCGGTGAGCCCGGACCTGGAGCAAGCCCGGCATTGCACGCGCGCACGAGGACGACCCGCCTCGTCGGGACTGCTTCCTGGGTCCAGGAAAAGGAAGGGGCGCACCCCTACCGCCTTCAGGTAGCCGCGAACTACGATTACGGGCGTAATCGGTTCGACAACCAGAGACGAGAGCTTGCCTCGCGCATCGCCCAGCTCACCGACGACCGGACTCACGCGATTTTGGGGCGCGTGGCCGCGTCGGTACTCGTGATGCCCTGGTTCGAGATCACGACGATCGGCTCCGTTCGCTACCAGGCCTTCGACCCCAAGGACGAGCTGGCGTTGTTCTCGCAACCACCGGCCTCGGACCGCCTGACCGCCGCTGGCACGCTGGAAACGCGCTTCTTCGGAGAGCTCGGAAAGGTAGGCCTCGAGCTTCGTCCGAGCGTTCGTTTAGGCTGGAGCCGCGCGGCGGTTCGGGAAGCAGGCCCGGGCGAGCCCATTCCGGCGCCGACCTCGGATTTCCAGCCGACGTATCGCTTGGGCGCTGCGATCTCGCCGCTCGAATGGCTTTCTTTTCGGGGTTCGGTCAGCAGTGGATACAAGCTGCCGTCGCTGTTGCAGATCTTCGGCAACCGCTCGACCGTGGCCGCGAGCCCGCAGCTGGTTCCTGAGCAATCACTGTCCGTCGATGGGGCGATCACCATGCGCGGGCACGACGGTATCTTGAGCGGGTACGCGTCTGTCGGTGCGTTTGTGAACTACATCGACAACATGATCCGGCTCCGAACCACCTCGCAGTTCAAGATCAGGTACGAGAATATCGCTTCTGGTCGAAGCCGTGGCGTCGAGGTGGAGCTTCGCGGAGGCGTCACCCGCCACATCTTCCTCGCCGCCGAAGTGACCTGGACTGAGGCGATCGATCAGACGACCGGGAAGTGGTTGCCGGGACAGCCACAATGGGTCGCATTCGCGCAACCCGAGGCCCACTCCGGAACGCTTTCCAAATGGATCTCGGACATCATGGCTTTCTTTCAGGTTTCGTACGTGGGCAAGAGTTACGCCGACCCGGTGAACCTCGTGGAGATTCGTGCGCGAACCGAGCTTGCGGTCGGCGCTGGAGTCGACATGTTTGAAGGCCGGTTGGGACTCAGCTTCCGGGTCGATGACCTGCTCGACGTTCGAGGCTTTGATCTCCTTAGCTATCCGCTTCCCGGGCGCCGCTATACAGGCCGGCTCAGCGTTCGCCACGCCTGGTAGGTTGACTTTGGCCGACTCCAAACTACCGTCCTCGTCCTTGCGAGGGTTGAAGGCGGCTTCGTCGAAGCCGTTGGAGATAGGCCGACGGAGAAAATTCCAATCGGTTGAACAGGGAAGTCGGTGAGAGGCCGGCGCGGACCCGCCACGGTATGTAACTGAATGCGCTGCCACGATGCCACTGGGTGAAAACCTGGGAAGGCGGCAGAGCCTAGGGTTACGAGCCCGGAGACCTACCATCGTGAGCTCACTCGAAACGCCTCGGGGAGGGCGGGTGGCTACAGGGCTTCATTTCGCAAATGAACGTGCCTCGTTTCTATCCTTCCTACTCCGAAGCCGGAGGAAGCAAATGGAACGGGATCTCACATTCACTCTTCTGACTTGTCTATTGATCGCGGCCGTCGGCTGCGGGGAGAGCACTCCGATGGGCGCGGCCGGCTCCGCGGGCAGCGGAGGCACAGCGGGCAGCCCGGCGCTCGATCCGCTCTCGGCTACCCCGCGCTATGCGGTGCTCAGCTCGGACTTCAGCAGCTCGTCGATCGCGATGCTCGATGCGGATTTCGTCGCCATCGACGAGAGCTGGCTCAGCTCCGGGACGACGTATCCTGGCTTGGTTGCCACCCTGTCGGGCGACGTGGTCTTGCCCAACCGCCAAGCGGGAGACGGAACGGTTGCGGTGATCGATCGATTCTTCACGGATGTAGTGACTCGCTTCTTCGTGCCCAGTGGGAATCTCAATGGGCAGCTGCAGACCCAAGGCGATATCGGTGACGCGGGCTTCTCTTCGAACCCGCAGGACTTCATCTTCGTCCATGCAAACAGCGCTTGGGTCCCCAGGTACGAGGTCAACCTGAGTTCATCGGCAAACCCGGGAAACCAGGGGAACGACCTCTATGAAGTCAATCCGGCGGACATGAGCGCAACGGGAGCCACCATCGATCTGTCCTCGTTGAATGCGATCGCCAACGTGATGACCAGCAATGGGCCCATCGACGTAGATGTCTTTGCGCGGCCAAGCCGCGGCGTGCTCGTCGGCTCGACGATCGTCGTCGGGCTCGATCGCATCAGCGCCAACTTCGATGCGGCTGGACCCGGAATGGTGGCGGTCGTCGATCTCGAAGACGAGTCCGTCGAAGGTCTGGAGCTGCCCGGGCTCAAGAGCTGCGGCCGCACGGTTCCCGTACCGGGGGATCCAAGCAAGCTCGTCGTGGCATGCGTGGGCTTCGCGCAGCCGTTTGGAGACGAGCCGCAGGTTCGGGCGTCGTCGGGCATCGTCTTGCTCCACGTCGCGGATGGCGGGACCGAGATCGAAGCGGTTTGGCGCGTGGCCGATGACGCAATCTCGGCGATCGCCGTCAACGCCGTGATCGCGATCGACGCTCAGCGAGTGCTTGGGGTTGCAAGCGGCGACTTCGCAAAGGTCTCGGACCGTTTGTACTTGCTTGATCTTGCGACTGGAGCGCAAACGCTCGTGTACGAATCCACGAGCTCGTTCGTGATCGGGGAACCCGCGTATGATCCGCAAAGCGAGATGTTGTACGTGCCGGACGCGGCCGAGAACGTGGTTCTGGAGTTTGCGGCTGATGAAGGCGGTTTCGTCGAAGTGGGGTCGAGCGTGATTGCGCCTGGCATCGGGCTTCCGCCGACGAAGGTCTACCTACTCGACTGAGGGCGAGCTCTCGTTTGCGTCAGGGGGAGGGGTCGTGTCGCCGTTCCCGTTCTCGGACTCGTTCTCGGTCCCGGACTCGTTCGCGTTCTCGGGTTCGTTCTCGGACTCGTTCGCGTTCTCCGGGTTCTTCTCGGATTGCTTCTGGGCCTTCTTCGACTTGTACTTGTCTTGAACATCCTTCGCGCCCTTGGTCGCGACCGAAACCGCGCCTGCGATGTAAACGATGACGGCGGCGATCGTGGAC
>JBARTN010000009.1:0-5694 GCA_049645265.1 Polyangiales bacterium | reverse complement strand
GAACCATCCCCTCGCCGGCGAAACCCTGCACTTCGAGGTGACCGTCGAATCGCTCCGCGATGCATCCGACGAAGAGATGGAGCACGGGCATCCGCACGGCCCCGGTGGTCACCACCCGCACTAGCCCGGTCCGAAATCAGAAGAGGAACTGGAGCTGCAGGGCGAACGCAAAGCCGTTCCGCCGCCCTGCCTCCCAGCGCTGGGCAACCCACGCGGCTTCGGCGACGACCTTGAGGCTGTTTCCAATGATGTGCGAGGTGCCCGCGATCTCCAACCGGTTGCTGGTGGTTTGCTCGCCGTTCTCGCCAAATTGTTCGATCGCAGACGCCGGGTCGGTCGCGTTGGAGATCTGAAACGCACCGTAGCTCCTGCTGTCGCTTCGGAGCCAAGGGGTCAGGTACGTGATGCTGTATCGAAGGGCGAGCTCCCACGTGAGAGAGAATCGATAGCCGGTCTCCGCCATGAACCCCATCGGACCAAAGAGGATCTTCCCTCCCTGCCAGGGCTTGAACCAAGCCAAGTAGCTAATGAAGTTCATGTGTAGGTGGCGGATCTTTCCGAGCCACTCCGCCGAAAGTCGCAGCCCGAGGTCCTGTGTCGCCACCGGGCGCGCATCCCAGGCAATGCCTGCGCCCACGCTGTGGCGAAGCTTCTTGGAGCCCGTGACATCGCTATTCGTGTCGGTGTTGATCTTTCCGAAATTCTTGGCGACACGGCCCACCAGCTCGGGGTGGAACGAGCTCACGACTTCCCCAGAGCCGAGCTCCGATGGATTGTTCGGCACTTCGCCGTAGACCTCGCTGATGGCAACGCCCTGGGACGCGCGAGCGTTGACTCCGCTGAAAATCCCGAAGGCATACTCCAGCTCGAGGAAGCCGCCGCTTGCCAGCATCTCGGCGCCGATCTGGCGTTCGGAGCCAAACATTCGCGTCGTGGGTGCCCAGTCGATCAGCGAAAGTGCAGCAAAGGACTGAGCGCGATATCGGTCATAGGGGATTTTGAACTGGCCTACGCGAAGCGTCGCGAACTTGAAGCGCGTGAACGAAAACCACATGTCGACCAGCTCGAACGCGCTTGGCGTGAGGTTGATCTGAAACCGGCTTTGGATCCGTTGCTCGATGAAGGAGCTCGACAAGGTCGCTCGGATCCGGCGGAACTCGAGCGTCTCGGTTGCATCACTCTGGGCGCCCGCTCCAGCGAACTGCTGGTCGTAATCGAACTCCATTTGCGCAGCGAAGCCAATCCCGATCCAGTCCTCGGTCTTGCCCACCTTGATGCGAACGGGGCCAAGTCGCATGGGCAGCTTTCGGTCGGTGGGAGCCTCGGGCTCCGCTTCGGCCAGCGTCGTGGTGCTCGGCTCCGCGGAAAGAGCGTCCCCGGCATCTTCGCCAGAGTCTTCGCTGATCGAGCCGCTTTCCCTCGCGACCTGCAGGGTGCCCTTCTTCCGCTGCTCCTTCTCGTCGTCCTCGCCGAGCTGAGCCTCGAGGCAATCGAGGTCGCAGTCGTCCTCTTGGCTCGCCGTCTCACCCTCCGAAGCCTCTTCGCCGTCCACTTTGGCGGCGGGGCCCTGCTCGGTCTCGGTCAGCGACGGCTCCCCCCCGAGCTGCGCGTTGTCCTCCCGGTCGCCTTTGGGCTTCACCAGGCGAGGGTGCTTGTCTTCGGTCGGCGTTTCGGGCGCGGAGCCGGCGTCCCCCGGCGCGTTCACACCGGCATCCGGCTCCTCGGCCAGCGCGGCCGAGGCGCACCCCAGGATCATGACCACCAGGATCGTTCGTACCGGGAAGCGCATCGGCCTTAGGATGCCAGCCGACTAGCCCGTAGGACTAGTTTTCCGAGGGTTATCGGCCAAGTCGATGCCGGAGGATGCTTGGAAGGCTCTCCCCAATGTCGCCGAGGAGCTTGGCCCAGCTGAATCGGTCGACCCACTCGGTCACCAGCCCATCCTTGACCCGAAACTCGCCCTGGACGGGAAGGTGCATGGTCAGGCCGCCACCTTCGAAAATGTCGACACGGTCCGTGTAGACGACGCCATCCCCTCGCTCGTGGATGTCGAAGCACTGAACCTCGAAACGGCTGGCGTCTTTGAACATCGCGCGGAGCACCTTCTCGAAACGCTTCTTGTTGGTGGAGGTCTTCCAGGGGACGTTGATCCATCGGATGTCGTCCGAAACCAGTGCGGCTGCTCCGTCCAGGTCGAGCCGCTCCAATGCGGAGAGGAAGGCTTCGACGACTTGCTGAGGGGAACGTTCGCTCAGGGCGTCCATCGTCGCATGGTGGTGGATCTCGTTGGTCATGGCCGGATCATAGGGTGATCGACAGTGGAGAAAAGGCGCCGAGCCGAGAGGCTCTCATCTCCGGTGCGTTTGTGGTACTCCACTCGTCCATGGGGGTTCCCACTCGCTTTGCGGTCCGCCTCTCGGTCCTGGTTCCCGTGATCGCGCTCGTCACGGCTTGCGCCCATGTGCCCAAGCGCTCCCCGCTTCCTGTCGAGCACATCGACGACGCCGAGGTCTTGGGGATTCCCCGCGCCCGCATGTGGGGGGATGCGCCGCCTCCTTGGGAGCACGACTGGTTCAAGAGGAGCAAAGCCGAGCTCAAAGAACGATACTCGGGGGTCTACGGTCGCCCTCACACCTATCTCGCCATCTCTGGCGGGGGCGAGAACGGCGCGTTTGCGGCCGGGATGCTCCTCGGCTGGACGGCAGCAGGGAATCGACCGGTGTTCACCACGGTCACCGGAATCAGTGCCGGGGCGCTGGTGGCGCCATTTGCGTTTCTTGGACCCGAGTACGACGAGGTCCTGAAGAGCGTGTCTTCGGAGCTCAAGGCGGACGACGTCTACAAGAGGCGTGGTGTGATTCGCGCCCTTCGCACGGACGCCATGGCGACGACCGAACCGCTTCAAGCTCTGATCGCGAAGTACGTCGATGAAGAGGTCATGGAGAAGATCGCCGCGGCGCATCGCGAGGGCCGTTCGCTCAACATCGGCACGGGAAATCTGGACTCGATGAGGCCGGTGATTTGGCGCATCGGCCCCATCGCCAATAGTGGTCACCCCGATGCCCTGGCACTGATCCGAAAGATCCTTCTCGCCTCGGCCTCCGTGCCCGCGGCATTTTCTCCGGTGCTCATTCCAGTCGAAGTGGACGGCACGACTTACGACGAGCTGCACGTCGACGGCGGCGCTACCTCGCAGGTGTTCCTTTACCCGGTCGGCGTCGACTACGACGAAGTGCTGGCGAAGCTGGAGGTGCCGGGCCGACCCAAGGTCTACGTCATTCGCAATGCCCGCCTCGACCCGATCTACCAGCAGATCCGGAACAAGCTCTTTCCCATCGCAGAGCGTTCGCTCGACTCGCTGGTGCGCACGCAAGGCATCGGCGACCTCTACCGCATCTACCTCCAGACCTGCCGGGACGGCCTGGAGTTCAACCTCGCGTACATCCCCGCTGATTTCACTGCGAAGTCCGACGGACAGTTCGATCGGGCCTACATGCAGGCGCTGTTCGACCTGACCTACGAACGGAGCAAAGCCGGCTACGACTGGCAGAAAATGCCGCCTGAGCTCGAGGAAGCCCCGATCCAGTGCCGGTGAGGAGGTTGCATCCTGGCCTTGCCTGGCCGTGAGCTGGCTCTAGGCTACGTCAATGCGAACCATTCTCCTCTCCCTTCTCCTCACCGTCGTCCTCGCGGGCTGCAAGGACGCCAACCCATCCGCCACAGCGGAGCCTGGCCCGACTGAGAAATCCGAACCAGCTCCCGAAGCTGGGATGTCGGTCATCTCGGTCGATGACGCCGACAAGGCACTTCAGTCGGGTGCCGTCGCTGTCGATGCCAACTCCGACAGGACGCGCAAGAAGAATGGCACGGTGCCGAACGCCGTCATTCTGACCTCCTCGTACAAGTACGACCTCGCCCAGCTACCCGAAGACAAGAGCAAAGATCTGATTTTCTACTGCTCGAACACCAACTGCACCGCGTCGGACGCCGCTGCCGAACGGGCCTCCACGAATGGATACAAAAACATCCACATCATGCGTGAAGGCATCAAGGGTTGGAAAGACGCCGGCAAGGCCACCAAGCCTTTTCCGCAGAGCTAAGAACGCCACCGGGGCGCGGCAGAACGCACACCCCGGCCAAGGTCAACCATACGATCGGAGAACGGCTCCCGACGGGCGTGCTCGCGATCGGGAGCCGCTCGGCTGTCTCCATACGGAAACACACGGCTAGCCTCGCCGCCAATCGCTGTGCTGCCCATCCCGAGCCGTTCTCCTATGTGGATGTCTACGTGGGGGGGAGCGCCGTGGTTGAGTGCATCCGGAAACCAAGCTAGATAGGGTGCGGTGATCGGGATGGTGCCGTTGAGTGCGATGAAGAGAGAGTGGTTATGACTAAGCAAGCGTTTCTGCGCGCGTTTACGGTGACGTGCGGTCTACTCGTCTTCGCAGGATGCAAGTCCGAGACTGCGAGAGACGTGAAAAAGGGCCCAGTCGTGGTGCTCGACTATGGCGGCGCGGCTAGGCGTCCCCTGCGGTACGAGATCCAGGATGGATCCATGACCACCTCGACCTTGGAGCTCTCGACTTCATCGATGACGACGACGACCAGGGACGGCGAGGAATTGACCAATGCGCCCACCCTCCGGTTCGTGGTCGCCTCCGGTCCCGCGATCAAGCTTCCGACTGGCAACGTGCGTTTGGACGTCCGAATTGTCGATGCTGAGGCGGTCGTGCCCCCGGGATTCAATCCCGAGGTCGAACGTGATTTCAACCAGAGCGTCGCGCTGCTTAGGGAGGTGGGCGGTTGGATCGAGGTCGACGACCGCGGGAACACGATACGCAGCGAGCTCAACCAGGCCGCAAAGAATCCCAATGTTCCGACCCGGATGCTCATGACGATCGTTCAAGCACGCACGTCGCTGGCCCGTGTCGTTTTTCCTGCCGAGTCGGTGGGGATGGGCGCCGTTTGGGAGGCGCGTCAGCAGCTGAAGCTCTACGGTTTCGAAATTCAGCGGACCGACCGCTACACGCTCATCGACAGGAATGCTGACGAGGTTAAACTCAAGGTCGACATCATTCACACGGCGCCCGAGCAGACCCTGACCTTCGTAGAAGAGGGTGTTGAGTTCGCGCTGAAGTCGCTTTCGACGACCGCCCGGGGTGAGGTCGACCTCAACCTCAACGCGCTCGAGGGCAGCGCGCGGGTAGAGGGTCGGTCGGCGGAGGTCCTCACCGTAAAGACCGACGAGAGCACGGAGAAAATCGAGCTCGACAGCGCGTTCCAGCTAAATATGGACGTAAGCTACGAAGCCCCGCAACGACCCGACCCTGGCTGACTCGTCGGCGCGCGAACGTGGAGGTGGCGAACGCCAACCGCTGCGATCCTTCGCAGAGGAACCGTGTTAATTGAGGGGGGTTGAGGGGGTGGAGAGTGTCCCCCCGTCAACAGTGCTTTTTCCGGCGCCAGGCCCAGTGTCAGTGCCAGTGCCAGTGTCAGTGTCAGTTGCCAGTGTCAGTGTCAGTGTCAGAGACCGGGACCGGGACCGGGACGGGGTGCTTGACCGAGAGTCGGTCAGACCTTCATCAGCGCGAGCAGAATCCGATCCGGCGCGTCCTCGAATCTCCCGTTCGACATCACGACAATCGTGTCCCCCGGCTGCGCTTCGGCCGCTGCCGCTTCAACCGCTTCCCGCAC
>JBARTN010000008.1:0-104933 GCA_049645265.1 Polyangiales bacterium | reverse complement strand
AACGAGCTCATCGTTCATTTCCCAGTGCGAATGGACAGCGGCGAAATGCGCGTGTTCAAAGGCTATCGCGTTCAGCACAACAACGTGATGGGCCCCTACAAGGGAGGAATGCGGTACCACGAGCAGGTCACGCTCAACGAGCTCAAGGCGCTTGCGACGCAAATGACCTGGAAATGCGCTCTGCTCGGCATTCCATTTGGCGGGGGCAAAGGCGGAATCAAGTTCAACCCTCGCGAGCACTCCATCGATGAGCTGCGGCGCATCACGCGGCGATTCACCCATGCGTTGGGCAGCAACATCGGCCCGTCACACGACATCCCGGCCCCCGACATGGGCACCAACTCCCAGACCATGGTTTGGATGATGGACACGTACCTCAATACCGGGCCGACCTACGAGAAGAGCGATCAGCGCGCTGTAGTGACCGGGAAGACCATCAATTCGGGTGGCTCGGAGGGCCGCGAAGCTGCGACCGGCCAGGGGGTGGTCCATTGCATCAAGGAATGGGCGCGCGAGAACCGCTTCGACCTCGAAGGGGCCACCGCGATCGTACAGGGCTTGGGCAACGTGGGCTCCAACGCCGCCGTCCTTCTTTCGAAGCTCGGGGTTTCAACGATCGCGACCGGCGATCACTCCGGCTATCTGCGAAACGAAGAAGGCTTCAACGCGCACAAGCTTCAGGACTACGTTCAGGCCAACGGCTCGATCGCAGGTTACCCGCGCGGAGACGAGATCACGCGGAAGGAGTTCTTCGAAAGCAAAGCTGACCTATTCATTCCGGCCGCGCTCGAGAACCAAGTCGGGGCCGAGGAAGCGACCAAGCTCCAGGTGCGCTTGATCGCAGAAGGAGCCAACGGCCCGATCAACCCGAACGGAGCCGCGGTGCTGGGCGATCGCGGAATCCCCGTCATCCCCGACATCCTGGCGAACTCGGGCGGCGTCACCGTCAGCTATTACGAATGGGTGCAGAACCGGAACAGCGAGCACTGGGACTATGAAGAAGTGCAGCGGCGGTTGCTTCACATGATGCGCCGAGCGTATCAACGCACAATGTTCTTCGCGACGGAGAAGAAGGTCGATCCCCGGATCGCGGCGTATGCTTTGGCGCTCGAGAGCCTCGGTACGTCCTACGCGGAGCGCGGCATCTTTCCGTGATTAATCTGGAATTTCTGGACCCACAACGGGACGCCGCTGAACCCCAAACGCCTTGACAATTGGGGCCTTGAGAAGCACTCCAATCAGTCATGATGGCCCAAGCGGTGTTTGAAGGGACAATCCCGGAGGAAGGCGTAGGGGACTTGCTCGGCGGTCTCGAAGAGATCCGCACGACCGGTGTGTTGACCTTTCAAAGCGAGTCGGGCTCGGGCACCGTTCGGCTCGTGCAAGGCCAGGTTGCGGCTGCCGAAACATCCACCGACGAAGAACGCGCGCTCCAGGTCCTACTCACCCTCCGCGAAGGCGAGTTTGCCGTGTACCCGAAGCTTCCCCACCTTCCGGTTTCGCGCGGGACCGACACCACGCGGCGCGGCTCACTCGCCGTACACCCACCCGCCGATCTGATGCGCTATTGCGAGGGCGCGGGTCTCACGGGGCGGCTCTTGCTCGAGCTTCGCGGGCGACTCGCGATCGCCTATTATGAAAAGGGTGAGCTCAGCGACGTCAGCATCGATGGCGGGACTGCCGCAGATTTCGTGCTGGCGCTCGAATGGACCGAAGGGACCTTCCGTGTCGATGCCGTGCCGCCGCCTCGAGAAACATTGCCGCCATCGCTTCGCGGCAAGGCTTCCGCCGCCCCTCCGAAAAACCCAACCCTGCTTCCCTTGCTCGACGCCTTCGAAGAAGGTCTCGCCGACCTAGGTCGTGTCGACGCGACTCCGGTCTCGGGACTCGACCCGCGCATGGAAGCCGTCGACGAGGATGCGACGATCCGCATCATTCGCCGGCCGGGACAGGACGGTCTGCCCGCGCTTCGGCCGAGCTGGCACGCTCTCGACTATTCTCCCTCCTTCACGACGGAATCTGCTACAACGACCTCTGTGAAGTCGAAGGACGACGGCAGGCAGATTGGTTTCTTGCGCACCCTCGGATGGGTGGGCGGGGTTTTTCTCGTGGTGGCCGCATGCCTCTGGCTTCTCGCGTCGCTCCCGCCACTGGAGTAGTCTGGCCGTCGTGAGCCCGCGCTTGCGACCGGGACGCTGGCTGCTCAGCCGGATCGCCTTTCTTCATCTGGTCTCGCTTCTGGCGGTGACCTTGGCCTGCCCCCCGATCGTCAGTGCGCAGGACCTCGATCCGAAGGGTGAGTCCTATCGTCCCGGCGACGTCGTTCCCGCCGCTGAGGAGGAGGGTGCATCTGAAGCGAACGACCCCGATGAGCTTCGCGACCCGTACGGATTAGCTATCGAAGGTCGCCATACGGATCAAGTTTCATCGCAAGTTCGCTACGTGCTCGAGGGCATCGTGGTCACCGGCAACAAGCGAACGAAAGCGCATCTGGTTCGCAAGTTCGTTCCATTGAAGCAGGGAGACTTTCTCGATCCGGAATCACCGGAGCTCTTGGATACCGAATGGCGACTGATGGGCACCGGCTGGTTCGACAGCGTCGACATCCGTCTCGAACGTGGTGCGGAACGCGGCTACGTGGTGCTCGTCGTCGAAGTGAAGGAACGCAACACCGTTGTCATTGAAAGCCTAGTCGCAGGCCTATCGGAAAGTGTCCGAGAGGCTACCGACCGCGGCCGGACATTGTTTCCTTGGCTTGGTTTCAAGGTCACGGAAACCAACCTTGCCGGTCTCGGCATCCGCCTGTCCGGGACCGCGCTGATCAGCGAATTCCAGCAGGGCGGACGCGTGGACCTGGAGTACCCGAAGCTGATCAAGAGCGAATACGGCGTCCGCTTCGGTACGTTCTTCCTCAATGGCAGGGAGCTCTATGGGAATGAGCCCTTGGTGAGCGTGCCCTGCGGCGCACCGACCTGTCCTGGGACGTCCGACCCCACCAGTGCGATTGTTCGCTATCGGCGCGGCGGTTTCATGGTCGGCACCGGCAAGGAGTTCACCCCCAAGCTCCGCTACAGCCTGGATTGGATTGGCGACATCGTCAGCGTGCTTGGCCGCCCTCAGGCAGCCAGCGAGATGGTTGGCAACGAGATCCAGCCGATCGATTTCGCCATTCAAGACGGCAAAAGCTTCGTTTCGTCGCTCCGATTCGCCCTAACCTTCGACAAGCGCGACGACCCCGGCATCACGAAGGAAGGTGTCTTGTTCGTCGGCGACGTCATGCTTGGGACCCGCGCACTCGGCAGCGACTACGACTTCATCAAGATCGACGTCTGGGTGAGGCGCTGGTGGCGGCTTCCTTGGAAGCACACGATACGGATCGGGTTCTTCGGCGGAGCGACCTTTGGGAACACGCCTTTCTTCTATCTCTTTCACATTTCGGACCTCTCGGATTTGATTCCGTCACGATTCCTCGAGATGCAGCTAGACGCGCGTCCGCCGCCCAATCTTCTCGATACGTCGATCGAGAACAACTACCTCGGCGAGCTCGCCTGGCGGCTCGACGTCGGATACGACGTGCCCGTATATCAACGCGCGCGCGACCGCGGGCTTCGTGAGGTCAACGTCTACGCGCTCATCGGGCTGATTTCTCTGGCAGACCTCAGAACCCAGCAGACCGGTTTCGGCGGGATCAACGGCTACAGCGGGTTCTCTCGCTTTCCGCTCGACCTGACCTTCGACTTTGGATTCCGGTTCGACACCAGTGTCGGGGTTTTCCAGTTCGGTTTCTCGACGATATTGGGGTTCATCCGCCTGTGAGATTCGGGCCTGCAGCGTTGATCTTGCTGATCGCAGCGGTCGCCTACGGGCAGTCGCAACTGCCCCTGCGTGATCTGGGCGTCACTTGGTCGCGCGGCACCGCCAGGGTGTCGTTCTCGGCAAAGGATCTCGCCGACGAAACCGTGCGCCGGGAGCTATCGAGCGGGCTCCGAAAGCGCATAGAAGTGACCGTCCGGGCGCACCTGAACGGATCGAACTGGACGATGGGCGTCCGGCAATTTGGCTGCGACGTGACGCGCGACCTCTGGGAGGACGGCTATCTCGTTCGCATCGGCGATCAAAGCGAGCGGCTCAAAACGCTCGAACAGGTGCTCGACCGCTGCCTGGTCGTCCAAGGCCTGTTCGTGGGAGAGCCCAAAAGCTACGAGCTACAAAAAGGAAGAGAGATCTACTTCGCCGTGAAGGCGGAGTTCAATCCGATTTCGAAGAAGCAATGTACCGAGCTCATCCGCCCGGCGACTGGCGGAGACCCGGTTGGTCCAATTAGCGTCAACATCGTCCGGCGCCGGGTCTGCAAAGCCGAGCGCCGCATCGAGTTCCGAGGCGAGCTCTTGAAGGTGCCCGAATGAGCCGATTCGAGCGAAAGATCCTGTTCGCGATCGGCTTGTCGATGTTTCTGGCGCTCAGCGGCAGCATCTTCCTTGCCCAGG
Source organism: Polyangiales bacterium (assembly GCA_049645265.1). GTDB lineage: Bacteria > Myxococcota_A > Polyangia > Polyangiales > Houyiibacteriaceae > SG8-38. The sequence continues at coordinate 100,446 of JBARTN010000008.1, read as the reverse complement.
GCGCGCTGCGCGACGTGTACGCAGTTGGGGTGAACGAGCGCTTTGGCGCGGAGCTCGTTCACGGCGTGGAGGCACGCCGCGGGCAACTCATGGCGCTCCGCGCGGGTTCCGATCAGGTCGCAGATGCCGTGCTCTGGGCGGTCGAAGCTCAGCTCGCGAGAAGTCGAAGTGTTTCGAGGCTGGAGAGTCTTCTCGGGGAGCTCCTCGGTCGCTACGAGGTCGTGCAAAGCATTCGGCTCGTCGATGACGCGGACGAGGTTCTGGCAAGTGTTGCTCGCCCGCCGGACCCAGCGGGCGACGTATTGCGCACCACGGTCCGCGAACGGCAGACGGTCACGGAAGCAGGCAAGTTACGAATCGCGGTCGAGGTCTCGGTCCCGGAGCGGTACTTCGAACGCCTGCAAGAAGCCGGCGAGGTTGCCGATGTGTACTCGCGCCTACGACGACAAGGCGCCTCTGTTTCGGACGTGTACGCGTGGGTCTTTGGGGTGCTCGCGTTTCTCGTCATCCTCGTAGCGTTCTTGATCGGTGCAATCGTATCGCGGCGTGTCACTCGCCGCGTGACCGACTTGGCCGATGCCTCTCGCAAAGTCGGCGCCGGTGACCTCACGGTCGCCCTTCCAACGGGTGCCAGGGACGAAGTCGCCGAGCTCACCAAGGCGTTCAACCAGATGGTTCGCGACCTGCGCGATTCCCGCACGCGCATCGAGTACTTGCAACGTATCGGCGCCTGGCAGGAGTTTGCTCGTCGTCTTGCACACGAGATCAAGAATCCCCTAACACCCATCCAACTCGCTGCTCAGGAGATGGCCGAGACCTACGCCGGCGAAGACGAGGCCTATCAAGCGAAGCTGCAGCAGGCGCGGGCGATCATCGAGGAGGAGGTCGCTACTCTCCGCCGGCTCGTCGGCGAATTCAGCGCTTTTGCCAAGCTTCCCAGGGCTGATCTATCCCCGTCCGATTTGTGCGAGCTCATACACAGCATCGGGATCACGATTCCAGCAGTCCTCGAGGACGTGGGCCATGGTACCGCGGCACCGGTAGAAGTTCGGCTGACTTGTGCAACGGAACCCATCCGCGTGCGTATGGATCCCATGATGCTCAAGCGCGGTGTGGACAACATTTTGCGAAATGCGATTCAGGCGGCCTACGAAGCCCATCCAACGGGGGGCGGCCGGGTCCTGGTCCATGCGTACGAAAACGAACGCGCCGGATTCGTCGAGATTCGCGACAATGGTCCCGGCATCGACGAGGAAAACTGGGAGCGCGTTTTCGATCCGTACTACACGACCAAGGCCGAGGGCACGGGCCTCGGCTTGGCGATCGTCAAGAAGGTCGTGTTGGAGCACGGTGGCAAAGTGCGGCTCGATCGATCGCCCGAAGGGGGAGCGCGGTTCAGCATCGAGCTCCCGCTGATGGAGTCATGATGAATGAACCGGACAAGCCCGCACCGCGAAGGTGGATTCACTGGCTCGTGACCGCGATGGTCTTCGTCGCTCTCTATGCTTGGATGACTCGCGGCAATGCATCCCCCCTGATGGGGGAGCAAGCGCCTGACTTGAGCATGGCCGTTGCCGCCGGAGCTGAGCCGGACAGCCCAAGCATGGTGAGACTCTCCGAAATGTCTGGCAGAGTCGTGGTTCTCGACTTTTGGGCGAGCTGGTGCGGAGCCTGCAAACGAACCACGCCGATTCTCAACGACCTCCGTGACGAGTTTGCCGAGCAGGGCGTCACGTTCTACGCGGTCAATGTCGAGCCGATCGACCGCCAGAGCTTGAAGGCAGCCCATGCGGCGTTCGGTACCAAGTTTCCGAGCCTGCACGACCGCACGGGTACGGTTCAAAGACGATACGCCGTCAACATGCTTCCCACTGTGATCGTGGTGGGCCCCGATGGCATCGTTCGCTGGGCTTCCACCGGCGTCCCGAGCAAGATGCGGCTTCGCGCAGCGATTTCGGACGCGCTCAACTAGCCGAATTCGGTCATGGTTGACGTCCTGGGGCCCCGCTGATAGTTTCGCCGGCCGCACGGCGCCCACAGTGTAGGCCGGTCGCGAGTGGAGGGAATTCCTTGGTTCAAGCGCTTCAGGGTCCGAGCTTAGAAGAGCGAGTCGCCCAACTTCAAGAGCTGCTCGATTCCGTCGACGTGCAGATACGCCAGGAGTATCAAGAGCGCTTCGACATCGCCTGGATCTACCACGACAGTGCGCTCGAAGGTGTCGTCTACTCCATGGACGAGCTCCGAGCCGCCATCTATGACGAGCCCGTCACGGACCCCACTCTTATCCCGGTATTCGACGAGATTCGGAACCACATGGGCGCGATCGAGATGATCCGCGAGATGTCCTCGCGCCGCCGCTTCACGGTCAACCTCGAGGTCATCAAGAAGCTGTACGCGCAGCTGGCTCCCGAGGAGCTCGAAGGCAAGGGACCCCCGAAGTACCGCAAGGACATGCCGCTTCACCGGCTGTACTTCCACGAGATCTCGCAGCCGGACAAGATCAGCTACCGGATGCGACAACTCGTCCAATGGCTTTCGGATCCCGAAACCAAAAAGACGATGCACCCGGTTCGCATGGCGAGCAAGGCGCACTACCAGTTGCTTCACGCCTATCCGTTCCCGCGACACAGCGGCAAGGTCGCGCGACTGGTGATGAACCTGATTCTGATGCGCGGGGGTTTTCCTCCGGTCGTGATTCATGCAACCGAGAGGCAGCGGTACTATGAGGCGCTCCGGAGCGGTGAAGACGCGACCGCGACCCTGGTGAATCAGGCGCTCGGCGCGGCCATCGAAACTGCGATTCAGTACTTTGACGAAATGAAGTGACTCACGATCGCGCGTCCTCGAGGAAGCGCGAAAGGGCCGAAATCACCGCGAGATAATGCGCACCGGCCTGGAGCGTTTCTTCCGCATTTTCCGGGGTAATTCCGCCGATGGCGACCACCGGCCGAGACACGGACTCGCAAACCTTCGCAAGCTTTCCCAGGCCCACGATGGGGTCGGGGTTCTCTTTGGTTTTGGTTGGGAACACCGGGCCGAATGCGATGAGGTCTGCGCCCTCGGCCTCTGCCGTGATCGCCTGCTCGAGGCTGTGTGTCGAGACTCCGATCTGCATGTCGCCAACGACTTTCCGGGCATCGTCGATCGAGACGTCGTCTTGCCCAAGATGCAGACCGTCCGCTTCGACCAGGCGCGCGATGTCAGCGCGGTCGTTGACGACGAAAGGAACCCCGGCATGCCTGCAGGCGGAGCGGACCCGCGTTGCGATCTCGAGAAACGACACGTCATCGAGGCGCTTGGCGCGAAGCTGCACGATGGCGCAGCCCGCGTTGAGCGCTTTGAAGGCGAGCTCGAGCGGGCGCGCTGCGTACTCTGCATCTACGATCGCGTACAGCGAATCAATCAAGCGGCTCGTCTCCGGTTAGCCTGCCGTAGAGATCCGGACGGCGATCCCGAAAGAAACCCCAGTTGGCGCGGTAACGGCAAAGCGCATCACGATCGAACGAAGCGGTGGCCACGCCTTCTTCGTCTCGCCCGAGCTCGGCGCGCAGGTCACCGCGCTGATCGCAGACGAACGAGCTTCCGTAGAAGGCCAACCCGGCTTCGGCGCCAATGCGGTTGGCCGCTGCAACGGGCATGGCGTTGGCCACCGCGTGTCCGACCATCACGCGTCTCCAAGGCGCCTGGCTGTCCTCCTCCGGCGCCTCGGGCTCGCTGCCGATCGCAGTTGGATAGAGCAAAACCTCGGCCCCTTGCAGGGCCATGCTGCGGGCGGCCTCCGGGAACCACTGATCCCAGCAGATGCCCACTCCAACGTTTCCGTGGCGCGTCTTCCAAACCCGAAAGCCGGTGTCTCCAGGCCGGAAATAAAACTTCTCCTCGTAGCCAGGACCGTCGGGAATGTGGCTTTTCCGGTATGAGCCAAGCTGCCGTCCGTCGGCGTCGATCGTCACGACGCTGTTGTAATAGGCCTGCCCTGCGCGTTCGAAGAAGGAGATCGGAAGCACCACGCCAAGCTCGTCAGCGAGGGCTTGCATGCGACCCACGGTGGGATGCGAATCGAGAGGAGCTGCCAAGTCGAACGCACGCTCGTCCTCGGTTTGTGGAAAGTAAGGGCCTTCGAAGAGCTCTGGCGTGAGGATGATCTTTGCGCCGCGCCCAGCGGCCTCGCGAATCAAGCCTTCGACACGCGCGACGTTGGCTTCCCGCCCGTCACCGAGTGCGCATTGGACGATTCCGATCGACAGTGAAGAGGCGGTCATGACGTGCTGGGCTGTGCTTGGGTGACGCAGTGAAATGCTCCGCCTCCCCATAGCAGGTCTGCAGCGGGCAGGCCGATCACCTCTCGGCCTGGAAATGCATTTGCGATCTCTCCGAGCGCGGCCTCGTCTTCGGAGACGCCGTAAGTGGGAACGATCACGGCGGAGTTGGCGATGTAGAAGTTGCAGTAGCTGGCAGGGAGCGGCTCGCCGTTGGGAGCCTGAAGGGCCGGCGGTGCCGGGATCCCCAGCACCTTTACGCCGGCGGCGCGCAGCTTCTCCTCGATCGAACGAAGCACCCCGGCATTCGGCGCGCCCGGGTTCGACTTCATGCAGATGACGGTGTCGAGCGCGACGAATCGGGCGATCATGTCGATGTGACCGTCGGTGTGGTCGTGCTCCAAGCCCCGATCGAGCCAGATCAGCCGCTCCATCGACACCCGGTCTCCCAAGGCTTTTTCGAAAGCACCGCGCGTCAATCCCGGATTTCGATTGGGGTTTAGCGCGCAGGAAGCGGTGGTCAGAATCGTCCCTTGGCCGTTCGTGTCGAGGGCGCCTCCCTCGAGGACGACCGGGCATTCGAAGCGCCGGGCCTGCAGCCGATCGGTCAGCCAGTTGCTGACGAGCCTATCCAAAGGCATTTCATACTTGCCGCCCCATCCGTTGAACTCGAAGCAGAGGCCACCGAGCTCGCCATCGTCCCTGTGGCCGAGGAGCGGCGTGGTGTCGCGCAGCCAGCAGTCGCCGTAGTCGGCGGTCACATAGTGAACATTGCGAACCTCGCCGATCAACGATCGCGCGCGCGCTTCGATTTCCTCGTTTCTCACGAGCAGCCGTACCGACTCGTTGCCATCCTCTGCGAGGGCGCGGCACAATGCCGAGATCGACGATTGTGCGGCGCCGAGATTGAACGGCCACTCCTCCTGCAGATACGGAAACGCGAGCCAGCAGGCGGTATGTGGCTCCCACTCAGCCGGAAGCCGAAGTCGTTCATTCACCCTCGAAAGCTACCACGCGAACACGCGCGCCTCACCGAACCGCGCGACCATGGCATCCACGTGCTCGAGGACCGCGCGACGGCGCTGTTCGAGGCCGTCCAGTTGCTTTTCATTCAGGACGGGAGCGAGCGGATCTTCCCGCAATTTGGAGGCAAATCGCTCGATATCCAAGTTTTGCACCGCGTCGATCGTCGACCGACGGAAACGTTGGAGAGCCTTCAAGCGAGCCTCCATCAAGCCAAGTCGTTGCTCGCCTAGCCAGAACCCGGCGCCGTTGTCCAGGTAGATCAAAGGCCCGCCCTTTCCCCGAGATCTCAGATTGGTGAAGTCACCACCCCAGCGGTCCACGTTTTGCGTGAGGTAGTCGAAGATGATCAGATCGGAGAGCTCGGCAGGCCGCGCCTCGATGTCGGGGGCCTGCGCCATCGGCCGACTCGGGTCCGTCGCCTCCCGAATCCCAGGGCGGCCATTCAGATCAGCGCGATAGTCGACGGGTCGTTGGTACGGAGAGATGGGAAGCGACTTCTGGACTCGTACCCAACGTTCCCAGTTGCGGCCCATGCGGACTCGTTCGAGAGGCTCGGGGATCCACCAGACGAAGGCGCCCTTCACCGTACCGTCCTCTTCAATGCCGAGCTCGCTCACCCTCGAGTCCGTCCCCGCAGCGGCTTGGAGCTCGCTCCAGCGAAACCTGCGACCGGTCGTAGGAGCCACACGGCCCATGCCGAGCTCGCGATCCAGGTAGTAGGCGGCGATCTCGGAGTACCAGTGTGCAGCCGAGAAGGCTTGTTTGGGTTTGAAGTAGCCGCGTGTGCCGTCGGTCAGCGTGATCTTGAACGCCAGGCTGCGACCGCCTTTGCCTTTCTTCACTTCGGAAATCTCAGCGGCCCGTAGAGCCTGAATTCGCTTGGTATCGGGGTGTCCGAGGAAGGCAGCGCCGTCGTCCTCTGCAGCTCCCAGCGACGGCCAAAGGAGCGCTACGAAGACGATCATCCGGGCAAGTTGCAGCACCTGCGGGAGCCTACTGCCGGCCGTCAGGAAACCCACATTTTTCGGTTTGAATTCGCCCAGCAACCCCTCCCGAGCTAATCGCTGGATTGCGCGTCGAGGCCGAGGAGGTCGATCTCGTGGCCGATCGATTGAGTCTGGGCTGCGTCATAGATCGCCCGCGCTAGCGAAACGTCTTGGATGGCGAGGCCCGTGGAGTCGAAGATCGTCGTCGTGGAAACGTCCGGCTTGGGCAAGAGGCGCGCAACCACTTCGCCGAGCGTGCCGGCCAGTTGTTCGACCTCGATGTCGCCGGCCGCGAGTGGGACGTTGATCTCGCCGCTTCCCGTCGCCTGATGGATGTCGTCGATGTAGACGGCCGAGCTCTGGAGCAACTCGGTCGCGAGCTCCTGCTTGCCCGGGGCATCTGCGCCCATGGCATTGATGTGCGCGCCGCGGTGGACCCATTCTGGCTTCACCAAAGGCGTGCGTGATGGCGTGGCCGTGCACAGGATGTCGGCACCGGCCGCTTCTGCCAGGGAGACTACGCGTGCGCCCACGCGATCGGCAAACGCGGCGGCGGTCGCTTCGTTGCGGTCGTAGGCGAGACTCTCAAATCCGTCGAAAACGACCTGATGTGTGCCATGCAGCGTATAGGCTTGCGCTCCGCATCCAACAAAACCGATCGTCTTTGGACTGCGCTGTGCGAGATGCTTTGATGCGACCGCACCTGCGGCACCGGTTCGTAGCGAGGTGAGCAAGGTGCCGTCCATGATCGCGAGCGGAAAGGCGTTCGCGGGGTCGTTGAGGACGTAGACGGCCATCACGGTTGGCAGACCATATCGCTTGCGATTCTGCGCATGCACGTTCACCCACTTGATGCCGGCAGACTCGCCGAGCCGCGACGGCATCGCGCGGAAGTCACCGTCGTGATCTGCGATCGGCAAGTACACTTTGGGGGGCATGGTTGCCTCGCCCCGCCCAAATGCAGCGAACGCGCCTTCCACCGCGGAGACCGCCAGCTCCATCGATGCCAGCGGTTCGACATCGGATCGTGTCAGCACCAGCGTTTTCATGAGCTCAGCCTCCCCGGAAACCCTATTCGCCGCACGGCGCTTTGGGTATAGTCCGCCCGGCTCACAGGAACTAGGAAAATGACGATGTCCCCTTCTGTACTTGCGCTCGTCGGCTATGTCGCTTGGACGATCTTGTTGGTGACGACGATCCTGCTCTACCGCACGGTGCTCGTGCTCAAAAAGGAGCGCGCCGCAAATGATTTTCTCCCCAGCGGCGAAGACGTCTCTCCGTTCTCCAACAGGCTCTGCCGCGCTCACGCCAACTGCTACGAGAATCTGCCGATTTTTGCGGCGTTGATTCTTCTCGCCCTGGTCACCGACAATGCGGGCATCACCGATTCGCTGGCGCGTTGGGTGCTGGTAGCGCGGGTGGCTCAGTCGACCGTACATCTGATTTCGACGAGTGAGATGGCCGTGTCTCTTCGCGCGGGTCTTCTCCTCGTCCAGCTGGGCATCGAGGCCTACTGGGTCGTTCAACTAGGGCTCCTCGGATTCAGCTAGCCGAAAGCTCAGTGGAAGTCTCGGGAGCGATGGGTTTGCTCGGCGAGTGAAATGTCCGGCGCCCATAGCGACTTCGCGATCAGGTGAATGACGCCATCGGCTCTTTGAATCTCGCCGGTCACGCCGAGCAAGGCAGCGGTTTTGGCGAGCGCAGCGTGGCGGTCGAAGACCTGCTTCCAGACGACCACGTTGACGAAGCCGGTTTCGTCTTCGAGAGTGAAGAAAGTGACGCCGGATGCCGTGCCCGGACGCTGGCGGCAGATCACCATGCCGACGTAATCGAGCTCGTCCCCGTGTCCGCAGCCGTGGATTCGGCTTGCTTCGGGGATGCCTCGTGAACGAAGCGCGCCGCGAAGCCCTCTCATGGGATGGCCGCGCGTGCTGTGATGACTCGAGCGGTAATCCCAGATCACCTCGTCCTCGCTTGCCAAGGAGGCAAATGAAATCTGACTCGACGCCGGTTCGAGCGGCAAGGAATCCTGTGCGAAACGCGACAGGCTTCGCACCTGCCAAATCGCATCGCGCCGGTTGAGCCCGAAGCACTCGAAGGCGCCTGCTTCGGCCAGCGCGTGCAGGGCCTTCTTGTTGAGCCCGGTCTGGCGAACGAAGGTCGCTAGGTTTGGCAGTGGCGGCTCCGTCGCCTCGATGCGTTCGCGCTCGAGCACTCCGAGCCCCTTCACGTATCGCAGCCCCATCCGCACCCCGTAAAGACGACGCTTTGCGTCGTCCACGGGGCTTCGCCCCTTCTTGCTGTCTATCGGGAATAACGTGCAGTCCCAGCTGCTTTTGTTGATGTCGATCGGCCGGACCTCGACCCCGTGCCGCTTGGCGTCTTCGACCAGGGTGGCCGGGCTGTAGAAGCCCATTGGCTGGGCATTCAGCATCGCGCAGGTGAACGTCTCGTGGTGGTGACGTCGCAGCCAGGCGGTGACGTAGGCGAGCAAAGCAAACGACGCGGCATGACTCTCGGGAAAGCCGTACTCACCAAAGCCGCGAATCTGCGAGAACACGCGCTCCGCAAACTCCTCGGGGATGCCTTCTTCGAGCATCCGAGGGACCATGCGCGCGCGGTGCTTCTCGATGCGACCGGACTTTCGCCATGCGGCCATGTCACGGCGCAACTGATCGGCTTCGCCCGCGGTGTAACCAGCGGCTTCGACGGCTAGCTTCATGACTTGCTCTTGGAAGATCGGAACGCCGAGCGTCTTCTTCAAGATGCGCTCCAACTTCGGGTGCGGATAGTCGACTTCTTCTTCGCCCTTCCGCCGACGCAAGTACGGATGCACCATGTCACCTTGAATCGGACCAGGCCGCACGATCGCAACTTCGATCACCAAGTCGTAGAAGGTCCTGGGTTGAAGCCGTGGCAGCATCGCCATTTGCGCACGGCTTTCGATTTGGAAGACGCCAACCGTGTCGCCTTTAGACACCATCTCGTACGTGGCTTCGTCTTCGGCAGGGACGGTTGCGATCTCGAGGTCTTGACCTTTGTGCTCGCGCAGCAGATCAAACGTACGGTGAATGCAGCTGAGCACTCCGAGGCCCAAGAGATCGACCTTGAACAGGGCCAGATTGTCGACGTCGTACTTGTCCCACTGGATGACGGTGCGGGCCTCCATACTGGCCGGCTCGATCGGGACGATCTCGTCGACCGGCCGGTGTCCGAGCAGAAAGCCACCTGGGTGAACCGACAAATGCCTTGGAAAATCGAGCACTTGCGTTGCCAATGACCAGAGCTGTTGAGTAGCCGGCGCGTCCTTGTCGAGGCCAGCTTCACGAAGGAGCTCGGGGTTGAAGGTGTCGTCGCGATGCCTCAGCAGTCGTGTCGCGGTTTCCAGATCCGTTCGGGCCAAGCCGAGCACCTTGCCGACATCGCGGACCGCGGAACGAATGCGATAGCGAACGATGTTTGCGACCATCGCAGCATGGCGGCGTCCGTACTTCTCGTAAACGTGTTGAATGACTTCTTCACGGCGCTCGTGCTCGATGTCGAGATCGATGTCCGGAGGCTCGGCTCGCTCGACGCTCAAGAAACGTTCGAACAACAAATCCATGCGCACGGGATCGATTGCGGTGATGCCCAGACAAAAACACACGGCACTGTTAGCTGCGCTGCCGCGCCCTTGGCACAAGATGTTTTGCTGACGGCAGTACTGGACGATCTCGTACATCGTGAGGAAGTAACCGCCGTAGTCCAGCTTGCGGATGATTTGAAGCTCGCGTTCGATCTGTGTACGAACGTCGGAAGGCACCTTGCCTTGATAACGTGTGCGCGCGCCACGAAAGGTGAGTTCGCGTAGCCAGCCCTGTTCACTGTGCCCCGAAGGAAGATTCTCTTCGGGATATCGATAACGAAGGTCGTCGAGACTGAACGTGCACTGCTCGGCGATCTCGAGCGTACGACGAAGGCATGCAGGGTCGTCTGCAAAGAGACGTTCGAGCTCCTGAGCGGGTTTGAGGTCGTGTTCTGCGTTTGCGTAGATCGTGTGCCCGGCCTCGGAGAGCACTTTTCCCCATCGAATACAGGATAAAACGTCTTGTAGAGGGCGCCGTAGCTTGTCGTGATAGAGGACTTCGTTGACGCCTACCGTCTGGACTGCGAGCTCTCTTGCGACGGAGCGCAGGGCTTTCTCTTTCGGCTTCTCGTGATCGCTTAGATGACGAGCGCAAAGAGCAAAAACCGACGAAGGACCATGACTCGAATGTAAGGCACGCAAGGCTTCGGGCCTTTCGGAGAGAAAAAACAAATCGCGCAGTGGATCGAGCTCTTCGCTGTGAATGAGAGAAGCGCCCTTTTCACAGCGGGCGTGCCCGAGTGACAAGACTCTGCAGAGATCAGCGTATCCGCGTCGCGTCTTGGCGAGCGCCACGACATGCTGTGCATGCCCTTCGATCTCGACCATGATCTGGGCTCCAGTCACGATGCGAACCCCGAGATCTTTGGCTCGCATCTGCGCGCGTACTAGGCCGTATACTCCGACGCGATCGGTGATCGCCACTGCGGGAAGGCCAAGCGCATGTGCGCGTTCGACGAGCTCTTCGGGAAAGGATGCGCCTTCCAAAAAGCTATGGTTGCTCTTGACCCACAACGGAACGTAAGTGCTCATTCAATCGAGCACCCCGTGCAAGAACCAGCGCCTCCTCGGACGGTCATAGAAGAGCCAGAGCAAGTCGCCGTGATCGGTTTCGGCGTAGTAGTAGTCGCGTTCGACGAGGCGCTTCCACCAGCCACCGCTCACGCGGTACGGCCCGTACATGTGCTCGATCGCATGGTCTTTCGCGAGCGAAGGACCCGCCTGGGGCTCCTTCGGCACACGTGGAGGAAGGGGCTTGGGCCGAGCATAAACCCTCCGAACCATGGATGAAATTGGCGCTGCCTCGGATTGCTCGCCGAGTCGCGCGTGCTGAATGGGCTCCCAAAGAAAGGAGGCCTCCGGCAAATGCGCTTCGCGCAGGCGTGCCTTTGTCACGGACTGTTCGCCGTAGGTTGCACGAACCCGGTCGAGCGCACGATGTGCAGCTCTCATGTCGCGACGGGGTTGATGACCGGGGAGCACAACTTGCTCCGCCTGTGCGCGCACCGTCTTTGCAAAGACCTCCACTTCTTCGACTGCGCCTTGCAAGCTCCGTTCGCCGAGGCGAAGACGAATGAGCTCGAGCAACAACATCAGATCCAAGGTCGGCGAAGCCGCCTCGATTTGTTCTTGATGCAGGGGCGCACGTTCCAAATGGAGTGAAAGCTCGAGAGCTTGGATGGATTCTCCGCGCGCGCGCACCTGATGCAGCAAGGAGTGCAAGGCACCTTTGATTGCAAACAGCAAGCGGGTTTGATCTTTGTCGGGTGGATCGACTTGAAAAGAGATGCGGGCTGGCTCGTCGAAGACGTGTGGCTGAATCGGGAGTTGCATGTCGTCGGCAAACGAGTCGTGAAGCGCGCTTGCACGCACGCCGAAACGGCTCAGCAGCTCTCCTGCAGGCACGGCGAGAAAATCGCTGAGCGTTTCGATACCCAATGCGCCAAGGCTTTCGCAGAGCTCTCCGGGTAGATCGAATTCACGAAGTGCGGTTTTGTTCGAACGTTCGCGCTCCTCATCGGCGCTCTTCGAGATGCAGACCCCGACCTGCGCCATCGCGACCGCGAGCGCTCGCTGGCGATGAAAGCCTACCGTCACCGAGGTGAGCCAGTGCCGGGCACGCAAATATCGATGAATGGAGCTCGCCCAGTTGTGATAGCCGCCATAAAGTCGCCGGAGGCCTTCGGGATCGAGCTGAAACGCGCCGGCCTGATCGAGCGCTTCGACCCGGGGCGAGAAGGTTTGAAGCGCTCCGATCAGCTCGCGGCTGACTTCCGAGACTTCCTCGGGCAAAACGACGGCGGTGTGCAGGTTCGGAAGGAGATCACGCGCGACGGTTTGACGCATGCCGATGCGAAGGCGGCTCTTTTTTGAAAGCGCGTTGAGGTGTGTGATGCGACCGTTCGGGCCTTCGTCATCGACGACGGCAACAGGCGCAGTGCTCCAGTTTGGCTTTTTACGCAACAGAATTTGCAATGGCAGCATTGGCAAAAGAACACAGCACACTCGCTTCATGACCTGCCTCGCAAACCGGATGGAGCGACTGGGTTGATCGATGAAAGTTCGGCGGCGATTCCGACTTTGTCTTTGAGAACATGTGTGTGAACTTCGAAACGATCGGCGTGAAGAGGACCGCGTTGCGGCTCGACGCGTAAGCCAACCAAAGGACCCGAGGAAGGTTCTTCGCATGCGTTTGAAGTGAGCAAGAGAATGCGTCCGTCGTACTGACGCAAGAGGCCTTGAAGACGACCTTGCCAGTTGACTGAAGAGCCCGGAGGGAGCGCATCGCTGAGGTCGATGACCGTCAAGCCGAACGCACCGGAACGCGCAAGCCATTCGGCAGCGCGAACCAATGCGAACGGACCTGCATGACGCGGCACGTGGATCACGATGAACGAACCGAGGTCGACTCCCGCCGCGTCGAGGTCGGGAGGAAACAAGGCGCCGTCTTTGGGCTGTACCCAGGCGACCAACTCGGCGTGCGCCTGCGCTTGGATCACGCAGGATACGGCTGTCGTCGTCCGTGCACAGGCATGCCGCCCCGAGACCTCGACCAGCCGTCCCCGAGGCAAGAGCTCCGAGAGCGGCAAAGCTTTGGCTCGAACATGCCGAGCCTCGAAATCGATGACAGTCCCGAAAGCCATGGGACCACCCAGTATACTGAACAAAAAACCAGTTACAAGAGGGACACTCTCCCCCCTCCCAACCCTCTGAAAACAAAAGGAAAACAAAACAAAGATCACAATCAATGGTTGCGATCTTTGCCGGGGGAGCGCTGTGATCCCGGGGGGTTAGGGGGGTAGAGAGAGTCCCTGATCGTAGAGGTGGAGGATGCCACTGGCGAGTCCTCGGAGGAAGGACATGGACATGGTGAAGTGGTCCTCCAGGACTTCGAGGAGGAGCTCCAGGTCGATGCGGAAGGCGACCAGGTCTTCGGCGACTTCGGCGCGGAACCAGCGGCGCTCGTCGGCCATGGCGTCGATGGCGCCTACGGAGTCGCCGGGACCCAACTGGAACTGCTGATCCGGATCTGTAGCGCGGCAATCCACGATGCCACGGAGCGGGAGCAGAAAATAGCTGCTTCGATCGCCGATGTTCCAGAGAACTTCGCCTTTCGGAAGGTGAACTTCTTGTACGTCCCGGGCCAGGTCGGCGATTGCGTCGATCTCGCTGTCGCCGAACGAAAACGTCTTTCGGAGAAACGCCATCCGTTCGACGAGATCGAAAGGTCGATCCGGAAAGGCAAAAGGCTCCGACACGGGCCCAAAACCCGCGGTCGTGCCGAGCTTGCGTCGCGACTCCAACACCTCACGACTCGTTCCTCGGAGCACGCGCTTCAACAAGACGAAATGATCCTCGAAGATCTCTTGTGAGTCTTCGACCGTAATGGCGAGCGTGACCATGTCTTCGAGGGCAACACAATCGTAACCGAGCTCATCACCTGCAAGTGCGCTCACGCCACCGACCACGCTACGCGAACCCAAACGGCGCACCGCTCTTCCATTGCGGATGATCTCGCACTCGCCGCTCACCACGTATTGAACCTCCATCGCGGGAACCCCCGTTCGGTAGAGGTATTCTCCCTTTGCAAATAAGCGTTCACGCGTGTTGGCCGCGACGACCTGCGTGACTTCGGCGGGCACCTCGGCGAGCGCCGGCATGGTTCGAAGGAACAAGAAACGCTGAAAACGGTCCATTTGTTCTGCTTGGAGGGCTTCTTCAGACACGATTCTGCGCCTCCTGCGCTGCGCTCGAAGGAACGCGCTCGCCAAGCTCTGCGGCATGGTGCGTCGCGATCCCGCGGATGACTTCGCTCTGGTCCTGCATCATCTGCTCCATCGCTTCCTGCCGGGACGTCGAGCGGAGCGTTGCGCCGAGCGCAGCTGCCGCAAGCCGCGCTCGTCGCGCAGGCGGCTCTCCGTCGTCGACGATGACGAGCACGGCTTCACGAAAAGAGCCAGGCAGTGTCGCTTCCAACACTTCGTAGCTCGCCGCTTGTAGCCTGTTGTTCTCGCTCGTCACCCCTCGCCAAACCAAGGCGAAGTTCTCTTGGGGATGCCTCAGGCCCATCAGCGAGAATGCCCGCTCGAGGGTTGCCCGTTCCTTGTCTTGAAGCGCGACACGCAAGAGCTCGGCATCGGACGTTTCCATGTTGCCGTCACCTTCGATTGCCGCGCGCCACTGAAGAATGTGCACGACCCGCATCAAGCTCGCGCGAAGCTGTTCCTGCAAGAGCGCGTCGTCGAGAACCGTCGACGGGTGGCTTGCTTGCAAACGTCCCAGGGCGCGAAGGATCCTCAAGCGAACACCGCCTTCGCGCTCCAGCTCCAACTGTCGCAGCAGAATGTCGGCAGCTTCCTGCGGATCGAAGAGGATGATCGTATGTGGAATTCGACGGCGTACCTTCCGGGGCGTGGACGGGTCTGCAAGCGCCTCTTCGAGCGCTGCCAAGGCCTTGGGTCCAATCGCCAGCACGGCTTTGCGCGCCTGTGCACGCAGATCGGAGCTTCCCAACAGCGGCAGGAGATGTGGCAAATATCGGGGATCTGGGCTTCCCTCCATGGCGCGCAGGGTCTCCAAGCGTACCGAGTCGTCATCGCTCGCGATGAGCTTGATCAGGGTTTCGTGGAAGACTGGCCCGCCCTCGTGTCGAATCGCGCGAGCAAGGGATGACTGCGTGTGGGGGTTTCCCGAGCCGATCCATTCGTCCAACTTCGCTGCCGACACCCCGCTGCCATTTCCCTGTCCATCGTTCATTCCGAGCAGACCAACCAGCGCGGTGGCCTGAACGATCGAGGCTTCGACATCGAGATTTTCTTCGAGGAGCTTTCGATTCGGATTGGCGGCGGTCAGCGCGCGGAGCGCTGCCGCCCGGATGTCCGGCTCCTCGTCCGAGAGCATGCGTCGCGCGACCGGAATGAATCGCAGATCCGAGGCTTCTACGAACGCTTCGAGCGCACGGCTCCGCACTTCGACCGACGGATGATAGAGGAGCAGGACCGGCATCGAGTCGGTTCTTCCGTGTCGATCGAAGATGTCAATCGCCGCGAGGACTTCCGCATCTTGATCGCTGTTCAAGGCGCTGAGCAGAACGTCGAGCGAATGCCGATCCAGCTCCTCGAGCTCGAGCCGCGTATCGATGACGCCGTGCCGGAGGCGAGCGCGAAACTGATCGACATACTGACGGCGCGTCGACATGATCGCTACGAGCCAGCCGACCACGAGAAACAGCAGTGACAGAGCAAGCTGGCGGGTCGTTAAGCCTACGCCGACCGCCGCGATGATGAGCAAAGATGCCAGCGCTTGCCCGACGCGATGTCCGAACACCTCGATGAGGCCTTTGGCTCGCTCGCGCCGCCGGCTGTCGAGCGGCAGATAGAGCACCTCGATCGCGCTTCGATAGAGCGTGTGCCGCAGGCTCCCATCGACCGCCTTGAGTGCCACCGCAAAGGGCAGAATCGGACCGAGCACCAGGCCGAGCGCGCCGCCGAAGATCAATACTGGAAGCAGGGCAGAGCTCCGGTGGGCGCCGAAGGCCCGCAAGAGCCAGCCCGCGCCGATGAGCTGCACCAGCAACGCCACGCTGTTCAAGCCGAGGTAGAAGCGCGCGAAGAACGGGCCGAGCCCTGCCGGTGCGATCTGGGCAGCGACCGTACTCTTGAAGATGAAGTCGACGATGGTGAGCGCGATCGTCCCCATCAAGACGAAGGCAAGGACGCGGGTGAGATAACTGTCCCGAAGTAGCCAGCGCAGAGCGGGCCCTCGTTCGGAACTGGGAGGTTCCGCAATCGGCGCGTTCGACGTCTTCCAGAGAATCGGCGTCGTTGCGGCTAGCGCCAAAACCACTGCGGCTGTGAAGACCAGCGCGACGGGCGGAGCGAGTCGGAGCACGCTCTCCGAAAGCAGGGACCCCAGTGTGGCGCCGGTCACGCCGCCAGCTGCAATCGCGGGAAAAATGCGCTTCGCCTGCGTCACGGTCACCGCGTCGTCGAGCAGAAGCCAGAACTCGATCAGCACGACCGTGATCAGCAACCCGGTCCAAACATAAAAGCCGAATGGCGCCCAGGCGCCAAGCTCATCGAGGAGCGCCCAGAAACCAAGCGTCACGATGGCGCCGAAAACGAGGGACGCTGACAAAAGCAGTCTTCGATCCCGCACGTGACGAAGCACCTGCTCGTGGAACTTCAGCTCGAGGATCGCGAGCACGGCAATGGCCAGATAGGCGCGTGGCAGATGGTCCGCCGGCAAGCTCGTCAGAAACAGCGTGTCGCGCGCCGTCTCCATGACCGAATGCGCAGCCATGATCGCCAGCAAGCCGATGAAGCCCACGGCCAGGTTCCTGCGATCCTCTCGACGAACGGCAAAGCGCATGTTTCAGTCGCAACGTATCTTCAAAATAGGCACAAGCACATTTCTAGTGTGTTGAGTGCGCTGCACAAGTGGGCTAACCGCGACGCAGCGACTCCAGCTCTTCGATCGAGCGCGGCCAGTCGCCTTTGAGGAGCCTCGAGAGCGCACGGTCGGCGAGAAGCTTGCCACCGGTTTGGCATGTCGCGCAGTAGTTAGTTTCGCGACTCGCGAAGACAATTCGCTGAATCGGGTCGCCGCAGGTCGGGCACGGTTGACCGTACTTACCGTGCGCCGCCATTTCAGGCCGAAACGCGGTCACCTTCTCCGGAAAGGCTTTGCCGTGCTGCTCGATCAAACGCGCCAACCATTCCGAGAGCACCTGACCGGTCGCCTCGTGCAATCGCTGAAGCTGTTCCTCCGTCATTCGAGTCGTCCAAAGGAGAGGGGAGAGCTTGGCGCGATGCAGAATTTCATCCGAGTACGCGTTGCCGATTCCGCTGAAAATCCGCGGGTCGGTCAACGCGCGTTTCACGGTGTGATTTCGCTCGAGCAAAGCGGCCTTGAAATCGAGGTAGTCAATTCCAAGCGGCTCGATGCCGCCAGGGTCGTGCTCGACGACGGCCACGTCACCACGGCAGACGTGCAGTGCGGCGCGCTTCTTCTTGCTCGCCTCGGTCAGCAGAAGTGATCCGTCCTCGAAGTCGAAAGCCGCAAGACCCAGGCGGCTGGGGATCTCGTGCCCCGCTGGTTTCCAGCGAAACCGGCCCGAGATCATCAGATGAACCACGATGTAGAGCTCATCCTCGAGACCGAGTACGATACGTTTTCCGAGCCGGCGCAAGTCGAGCACGCGTTTCCCCGCGAGCTCGTCGACTGAAGGATTCACCGTTCTGAGAACGAACGGGGACGTGATCCGTACGCCCTGGAGCGTTTTATCGAGCACACGGGGCCGCAACGCGTGAAGGTAGAGCTCGACGTCGGGCAACTCGGGCATGCTTATCGGAACCGAGGGTCGAGCCGGTCTCGCAACCAGTCGCCCGTGAGATTGAAGCCAAGCACACTGAGCGCGATCGCTCCGCCAGAGAAGAGGGCCACGTGTGGAAAGCGGAGCAGCACACTCGTCCCCTGGTCGAGCAATGCGCCCCAGGATACTGCTTTTCCAGGCCCGAGGCCGAGAAACGAAAGCGTCGATTCCGCCAAGATCACCACCCCTAGGCCGGTCGTCGCTTGAATGACGAGCGGACCGAGCAGGTTTGGAATCACGTGCCGGAGCAGGACCTCGTGTGTCGGCACGCCGAGCGCGCGCGCCGCTTCGACGAACTCGCGCTCTCTCAGGGTCAGTGTTTCGGCACGCGCCAGTCGCGCATAGAGCACCCAACCATTGACCGCGAGCGCGACGATCAAGTGCATCAGGCCAGGCCGGGCGACCAGTGCAAGCACGGCGATGTTCAGCACGATTGCGGGAAACGCTTGCACGAGGTCCGCGACCCCGGTGATGGTGTGATCGGTCAGGCGCCCTGCGTAACCTGCCCAGGTCCCGAGCAAGGTGCCGATGATCACCGACACCCCGACGACGACGACCCCCACGATCGCAGCGAGCCGTGCGCCGTGAAGTAAGGCGCTCAAGATGTCGATCCCATTGTCCCCAGTGCCCAGCAGATGCGTCCAGGATGGAGGTTGGTACTCGTGCAAGAGGTCGATCGCGAGCGGGTCGTAGGGTGCGACCCAGGGCCCGATGAGCCCGAGGAGGAAGAAACCGATCACGATCGCCAAACCGAGCGGCGTCTTTCGAAGGCTGGCGCGAACCTTGCTCACGCGAAGCTTTCTCACGACAGCCTCACCCGCGGGTCGACCAGCCCGTACGCAAGGTCGACGATCAGGTTCACGCCGACGTAGATCACCGCAATGACCAACACGCAGCCCTGAACCACTGGAATGTCGCGTGCGAAAAATGCGTCGAGAAAGAGTGTCCCGAGCCCGGGCCTCTCGAAAATCTTCTCGGTCACGACCGTCCCGGAGAGCAGCGCACCGAGCTGGGCCGCGCCAATGGTCATGACCGGCAGTAGCGCGTTTCGAAGCGCATGGCGGAGCAACAAGGCCACCGAAGGGACACCCCTGGCGCGGGCAGCGGTGATGTATTGCTGCGCGAGCACCTCGATCATCGCGGCGCGTGTCTGCCGCGTCAGCACGGCGGCAAGCGCGGTTCCAATCGTGATCGCGGGCAAGATCAAGGCCTCGGGGCCCGCCAAGTCGTCCCCGGGCAAGGGCAGCCAACGAAGCTTTACGCCGAACGCGAGGATCAGAAGAGGCCCGAGCCAGATGTTCGGGATGGCCAGGCCGGCGACCGCGACTGTCGAGGCGATCTTGTCCCAGCCTTTGCCAGCTTGGGCTGCGGCGATCGTGCCGAGGGGTATCGCTACGAACCAGGCCACCAGCAGCGCGGCGATCGCGAGCACGATCGTGTACGGCAAGACGTCGCTCATCATCGACCAGACCGAGCGATCGGGCCGCCTAAACGAGGTACCCATACTGCCGTCGGCCATGCTGCCGAGGAAGGACAGGTATTGCTCCCCCACGGGCCGGTCGAGATCGAGCGCGCGCCGAAGCTCGGCTTTCTCTTCTGGGCCGGCCTGGTCGCCCAAGATCGCTTCGACCGGGTCACCTGGGATCAGGCGCACCAGCAAGAAGACAATCGTCACGAGGCCCACGACGGTCAGCAGCGCGCGCACGAGGCGACTCGCCAGGTACCGCAAGAGGCCCGGAGACATCATCCGGACCATAGTACGCCCAATCCTCGTCCGCGTCGGTTTCCTGTCGAGCGGGGCTACATGCCCGGGTCGGGCTCTGCTACATGCCCGCGTCGAGCTCTGGCTCCATGCCCGCGTCGAGCTCTGGTGTCAGGGCTACGCAGATCTTCGCTTCGGCCTTGAAGAGGTCGAGGTCGATGATGCGCGCAACCCGCTCCTCCACTGGGAGGTTCTCGCTAAAGCCGCCGCTTTGCGTGATGTTTTCCGGGAACACGCAGCTGTAGTCCAAGCGGCAGTTCGAAGTGTTGTCGCAGGTCTTCATGCACCAGGTCTCCGCGGTGCGGCTCGGGATGAAGCGCCACTCGACGCAGGCCCCTTCGGGACAGGTGTCGGCGTTGCAGGCAAAGACCGTGCAGTAGCCGCCGGGCTGGGACAGATCGCACTGCCGCTCTCCGGTGACCGAGCAATCGACGGAGTTCCCGCAGGCGTCTCCGATGTGCTGTTTACAGCCGGATAGCGCGAGAAAGGCAAGCAATGAGATCGTGGCGTGTCGCATCGTCAGCGGCGGAGCATACGGGACCCGTTCAACGATCGCCAATCGCTCTGCGTCTACCCAAATGAGTGTTAGATTCCCTCCGGATTGCGACGTTTTTGGCTCGGGGTGGGGTGCACATTCTTGGTCGGCGCTGGGGCGCTGGCCGAGGACGGACTCGAGCGTCTTGCGTCCTTGGTCCGAACCGGAGACGAGCGCGGAGCGCTCAGGGAGATCGCTCTCCTACCCGAGCAGCGGAGCGACGAGGATGCCGTGCGCTATCTCGAGGGTCGTCTGCTCTTGGCCGTCGGCCGCTCTTGCGAGGCGATGGCCACGTTGGCGCGAACCCCGTCGACCCTTCCGGAGTCGATTCGGGACGATTCGCTGAGCCGATGGGCGATTGCCGCCGCACAATGCGGAAACTGTGCCGAAGCGCGACCGCTGCTCCTACGCCCCAGCTCGGCCAGCGTCGAGATCAGCCGCCGCAATCGCGCCATCGCTGCCACTTGTGCGGTGCAGCTCGGCGAGCTCGAGACGGCCGCCGAAGAGCTCCAGAGCCTCACACGATCGAAGCTCGGCGTCAGTAACCGAGTCGCTCTTCTTGCGATCATGTCCGACGTCTACGTCGAGCTCCAGCGTCCCGAGGACGCCCACGATGCGGCGCTCGAGGCTTGGATTGCCGCCGTTCAGCCGGGCCAACAAGCCGCCGCTCGCGAATTGCAGCAGCGCGCCTCGCCAAGCGTTACCGATCGCATTGAGCGTGCGGAGGCCATGATCGCTGCGCTGCGCTTCGAAAAAGCCGTCGAAGAGCTCGAAGCGATCGATCTCGAAGCGGACTCGGCGCTCGCAGCACGCTGGCACCACGTCTACGGGATGGCGCTATTTCGAACGCGCAACCGTTACCTCGATGCGGCGCGTACGCTTCACCGCTCGGCATTGCTCGGTGGCGAGCACGAAATCGAGGACGCATTCCATTCGGCGCGGGCCCTTTCGCGAGCGGATCAGGACGCTCGGGCGATCCGAGCGTACCGGCGTTTCGCACAACGCTACCCCCGCCACAAGCGCGCGGCCGAGGCGCGCTTCCTCGCGGCCTGGCTCGAGATTCGGCTCGGCCGCGCCAACGGGGAGAAGCAGATGGAGCGACTCGTGCGCGGGACGTCCCAAGTGCGCGGTCGATGGCGTCGCGCCGCGTTCTGGGAGCTTGGCTTTCGTGCCTTTGAAACGCGACGATACGCGCGGGCCGCCCGATTTCTGAGCCAGTACACGCCGCTCGCGACCGACGCGATGGATGAAGCGCGGGGCTACTATTGGCTCGGCCGAGCGTATCGCCGTGGCCCCAAAGCGGTCGACGCCTACCGCGAAGCGATCGCGGTCGAGCCCTTGCATTGGTATGCCGTCTTGGCCGCGGCGCGCCTCAAGAAACTCAAAGTCGAGCCCCCGAAGCCGTTTGAGAACGCAGTCTCTCCGGTCTTGGTCGATGTTCCGAGCGAGCCGCTGCCGCTGCCCCAGACCTTCGAGGTCTATCGCAGTCTCGGCCTCGACCTCGACGGCATCGCCTGGCTGAAAACGGACGAAAACGCGCTGGTGGCAGACCGGCCCAGGCCACAACGCATCCCGCTCTTGACCGGGCTGTATCGCGATGCAGGTGCCTATCGAGAAGCGCTCGTGGTCGCACGTCGGCGCATGGTCTATCTCCAAAGCGACCCGTCCAAGCATCGCTGGTGGTGGGATGCTGCATACCCGACGCCTTGGCGGTCTGTCGTCGATGAGCATCGCGGAGAGCTGCCGCGCGCACTCATCTACGCGACGATGCGTCAGGAAAGCGGATTCCGTCCGGAGGTCGTCAGTAGAGCGGGCGCCGTTGGGCTGATGCAGATGATGCCGGAGCTGGCAAGCAAGCTAACCGGCAAGGCGGTCGGGCGGCCGATGCTTCGCGTCCCGGAGACGAACATCGCCCTCGGGCTCGAAGAGATGGCCGCGCTCGCAGTGGAATTCGATCGGGTCTACCCGCTGAGCATCGCTGCCTACAATGCAGGCAAGAGTCGAGTGAAACGCTGGCTCAAGGAAAGCCGGCGAATGGAGCTCGATCGCTTCGTCGAGCGCATCCCTTTCGACGAAACGCGCAACTATGTGCGGCGCGTCAGCACGCACTACGCTCGCTACGAGTACCTGGACGACCCGGAGTCGGGTTGGCCAGAGCTGCCCGCCTTCGTTAACCCCTGATTTGCCACGCTTCCCTCGTTCGATAGACTGTTTTCAACGATTTGGGTTGCCCGGGATGGGGTCGAAGGCCAATAGATGGTCGGACTTTCTCTCCGGGCCTGAGAACACGGATGAACTTCACAGCTGCAGGGCTCTCTGACGTCGGACTTCAGCGAGAGCACAACGAAGATAGCTACTGCATCTTGTCGGAGCATCGCCTGTTCGTGGTTGCCGACGGCATGGGCGGCCACCGCGCCGGCGATGTTGCAAGCCGGATGGCGACTTCAGAGATGACCGCATACTTCGACGCAACCAACGCAGATGGTGAAGGCGTCGAATGGCCAAGCAAGAACGACCCACGAATGACGCCCGACCAAAGCCGCCTCGTGTCGGCAGTGAAGCTCGCCAACCAGCGAATCTTTCAAACGTCGATTCACAACCGTTCGGTCCAAGGCATGGGTACAACGGTCGTCGGTGCGTTGTTCAACCGGGATGACCGCAAGATCAACGTCGCCCACGTCGGCGACAGCCGGGCCTATCGTGTTCGCGCGGACGACATCACTCAGCTCACGAGGGACCATTCCCTCTTGAACGACTACTTGCTCGTCATGCCAAACCTGTCGGACGCGCAAAAAGAGCGACTACCGAGCAATGTCATCACGCGCGCACTTGGCATGCAGCAGGCGGTTGCGGTCGATGTGTCCGTCGATGACGTCGCGCCAGGGGATGTGTACCTCCTCTGTTCCGATGGCCTTAACGGGATGGTCGGAGACGAGCGCATTCGCGAAATCATCCAGAACGCCGGGCCGGACGTGGAAACAGCTGCTAAAACCCTGGTCTCTCAAGCCAATCAGAACGGTGGCGAAGACAACATCACTGTCGTCGTCGTCCAAATATCCGAATAATCATGCCTAAAAATCTCGCGATTCGGCAATTGCTGGACTGCTCGGAACAGGAATTCTGGGACCGAATCTTCCGCTGCGAAAAGTTCAATCACTACCTGTATGAGGGCCTCGGTTTTGAGTACGAGCTCGAGGAATGGAATCCTGAGACCGGCTACCGGCGGGCTAGGGTCTGGCCCGCGCAGCAGATGCCGCGCGCGGTCGCAAGAGTCCTGGGCGATCGCTTCAGCTACATCGAAGAGGGCAATTTCGACGCCTTGACCCGGAACTACCGGTTCGTCGTCATTCCCTCGACCATCGCGGATCGGATTCGAGTCACGGGGACCGTGAGCATCGAACCCGTCTCGACGCAGCAGTGCGAGCGCCGCGTGACCCTTGAAATCGGTGCGCACGTTCTGGGCTTGGGCGGCCTCATCGAAACGTATTTCGCGGCGACGACACGTGCGCAGTACGCCAAGAATGCGGCGCTCGTGAACGACTACTTGGCCAGCTTGCGCTAGCGGCCAGCTGGGCGTCCGCCTTTGCGGGGATCGCTGGCGGCTTCGAGCTTCCGTTCGGCGGACTGCTCGATGTAGATCAGCTGTACGTTTGCGACGTTGTGAATCGGCTCGACCCGATGACCGAGGGCGACGAGCGTACCTTGCAGCGCCGCGTCCAAAGGAGCGACCTTTTCCACGCGAAGTGTTTCAGGTACCCCCTGGTGGTGAATGCGAGGCGCCGCCACGGCCGCTGCGGCGCTCATTCCGTGAATCAAGACGTTCATCGCCACCTGCTGTGTTGCGGTGACGATGCGGCTTCCACCCGACGCGCCCACGCAGAGGGCGGGCTTGCCATTCTCGAGCACGATGGTCGGGGACATCGTCGATACCGGACGCTTCCAGGGCCCCGGTAGGTTTCGGGCGCCCCCTACGAGGCCAAAGGCATTGGTCTTGCCGATGCCGCTCGCGAAGTCGTCCATCTCGTCGTTCATGACGACACCCCCGCCCGTGAAGCGGGCTCCAAAGGGAAGGTTCACCGTCGTCGTCACCGAGGCCACGTTTCCTTCGGCGTCGACGACACATAGGTGAGATGTCCCCGCGTTGTCAGGTGCGGCGACCTTGGTCCCGGTCCACTCGATCGGCAGATCGTAGTCCGCGCTCGGATGGGCCTTGCCGTCCGCGGCGAGCTTGGCTCGCGCGTTGATCCGGGAACCTTCCAACATTTTGTCGAGTGGTAAGATCACCTGGTCGGGGTCACCGAAGTAGCGCTGTCGATCGAGAAACGGCCCCTTCCAGGATTCGGCCATCGCATGCAGCAGCGGTCCGCCGTAGCTTGGTTTGGGGCCGACCGCCTGCTCGAGAATCGAGAGGCTTTGGATCATCGTGAATCCACCGGCGCTCGGCGGAGGCGCCGTGACCCAGCGGTATCCAAAGGCGTTCGTCTCGAGCGGCTCCCGCGTCCGGACCCGGTAGGCACGCAGATCCTGCAAGGTCATGATGCCGCCGTGTTCTTGAACCGCAGCGGCGATTTCCTGACCGATGACCCCGCCGTAGATTACCGCCGCGCCCTTTTCGGCAAAGGCGCGGAGCACACGGGCCAAGCTCGGACGGCGCAAGGTCGCGCCGGCTCGCAGATCCCACGCCGCCATGACGGGATCCTTGCGCAATTGAATGGCGAAGGAGCTGCCCATCGCGCCGAGCGCCTCGCTCACTTCGAAGCCCTGCTCGGCAAGGCGAAGCGCTGGGCCGATGATCTCACGCAGCGAGAGCTTCCCAAACCGTTGGACCAGGGCCTCGATGCCGGCCGGCTCTCCGGGAACCCCTACTGCGAGGCCGCCGAGCTGTGACGGAGAGCTTGCAGGGCCTTCGGCTTGGCCCCTTTCGACCTCGAACATCGTCTGGCTCGCGGCGCGGGGGGCGCGCTCGCGGAAGTCGAGGAAAGTCAGCGAATGGTCGCTTGCGCGGTAGTAAAGGGCGAATCCGCCACCGCCAAGGCCGCTGCTGGCGGGATTGACCACGCCCAGGGCGAGCATGGTGGCGGCAGCTGCGTCCGCGGCGTTTCCGCCCGCCGATAGGACTTCAGCGCCGGCCTTCGAAGCTTCGGCATGATCGGCCGCGACCGCTTCACGGGTGAAAACAGCGGCGTGTTCCGTCGGGAAGCCTACGGTGAGGCCGGTGATGAGGAACGCCGAAACCCAATAAAGCACCATCGAAAGCCAGCGTTTCATCCTTCCCACCTTGCCTCCAAACCAGCGCAGATGCTACCGCAGAGTCTCATGCATTTCGTCTTCGTCATGGACCCAGTGTCGACGGTCATCGTCGATGAAGACACCAGCTTCGCCCTGATGCTCGAGGCGCAGGCACGCGGCCATCGCGTCGATCACTGCTTGGGTAGCGACGTAGGGCTGCGGGGCCGTCGAGTCGTCGCCAGGGTTCGTCAGGCCACGATGCTGCTCGATGCCCGTGAACCGATCCGCTTGGACCAGCCCGAAGACATCGACCTGGTGGATGTCGATGCGGTCTTCATCCGAAAAGATCCACCGTTCACCGATGCGTACCTCTGGTTGACGCTGGTTCTGGATCACCTCGAGGGCTCTACCTTGGTGGTCAACGACCCGCGAGGCCTGCGCGAAGCGAACGAGAAGCTCTACGCTCACCACTTCCCGGAAATCGTCCCAGCGACGATCATGACGAGTCACAAAGACGAGATCCTTCGTTTCCTGAGTGACATCGGCGGCAAGGCCGTGATCAAACCGATCGACGGTCACGGCGGCGAAGGCGTGTTTCTGCTGAGCCATGGAGACAGTAACCTCAACGGCCTCATCGAATCGGTGACCCACTTGGGCTCGCGGAATGCGATTGTGCAGGCGTTGATTCCCGAGGTGTACGACGAAGGGGACAAGCGAATTCTGCTCGTCGACGGCGAGCTTCTCGGTGTGGTCGGGCGCCTTCCAAGCAGAGGTGACCACCGGAGCAACGTGCACGTCGGAGGGTCGGCCACGCCCGCTGAGGTGGCTGACGCAGATCGGAAGATCATCGAAACCATCGCTCCACGCCTGCTCGCCGATCGGCTCTTCTTCGTTGGCCTCGACGTGATCGGCGGTAAGCTGATCGAGGTGAACGTCACCAGCCCGACACTGCTTCAACAGATGTCACGGCTCGTCGGGGAGAACCTTTCTGCGGTCGTCATCGATCGGCTCGAAGAGAAGGTCCGCTCTTACCCGAGCTGAGCTTCAGGCTCAGCTAGAAGCAATCCGCATCGCTGCCGAAGCTCCCGCGCCGGCGACCGACCCGACCGCCACCGCCACGATGAGCGCGACCATGGGGCTCAGCAGATCTAGTCCATCGAGAATGAGCCCGGTCATGCCGAAGAACGAAACGAAGAAGGTCCAGAACCTGCGCGATCGCACGGTCCGCGCAAAGTAGTCGCCACCTGCCACGCCGTCGAGCTGCCCGAACTGACTTGCACGCGTGGTGTCGTCATGCGCACGCGTCTGTTCGTCAGCGTCGACGCGTTTCTCGCCGAGGAAGAGCGAGGCGCCGAGGAGCACGGCTCCAAGCACGAGCGACAGGATATAGAGATTGATGAGCATCTGTAGCTTCCTCCCGTCAACAGGCCTGCACGCCGCTTGCACCCCAAGAGACGTCGATAGGATGCAACCCTTCGTCCTTGCAGGCCAGCTCAAAGCTGTTGGCGGCTGCCAGCTCGACGAAGAACGCGATCGCAACGTCGCCGCCGCCTGCACCGCATGGCTTTGCACTCCCCGAAAACGTGGCTGCAAGCTCAGCCACGCGCTCGAGGCGCTCCTCGAGGATCGGAGCTCCTGCCGCGTTTCCCAGCGTTTTCATGGCAGCGCAGTATGCGGCGGCCTCTGCAACCACACTCCGAGCGTTCCCAACCTCGAAGGCGGAGGCGAATCGATCGGAGAGCCCGACCAGCAGCTCCATGCAAGCTTGGTACCGATTCGAGTCGTTGCGCCGAAGTTCCTTCACCTGTCTCACGAGCTCACTGGTCCGCGCGGCTTGACCCGTCCAGATCAACCGAATGTGCAGCTCGTCCGGGGCCGCGAGCGCGCGCGTGTCCACCCGATCGTCGTTGCGTTCGAAGCGCAGAAAACCTCCGAAGGTCGAAGCTGCAACGTCGACGCCACTGCCCTGCGGAGCGATGGACGCATGGCCTTCGAATGCACAGGCGAAGAGTCGCTGCAAAGTGTCTCGATCCGCAAGATCGTGTCCGTGGGAGGCGAATACGGCGCCTGCCGCTGCGGTGGCGGCGGCAGCAGATGAGCCGAGGCCGAGCTTGATGCGATCCTGATGCAGCTCGCTCGCGTCCAAACGCAGTGAGCGACCTGCGGGGCCGAGCTCGGCCTGAGCACGGCGAAGCGTGGCCTCGACCTCTGGAGGCATCGCTACTCGCTCGTTCGTCCAAGCGACGCGGACGCGTCGATCGACTGCCGCGGCGACCGCCGGCGCGCCTTCGAGCACCGCATACTCTCCACAAAGGAGCGCCTTGCCTGGGGCGCTGGCGCCCGTCGGCGTCACCGATGCACCTCGATATCGGGCCCTGGCTTGGCGACCCAAGTTCGTGTCACGCCCTGCGTTCGGTCGAGTGCCTGGCGAACACGGCTCGCATCACCGACTCCACAAAGTGCCTTCACGTGCGGCCCGGCGTCCATCGTCGCCCAGACCGAAACACCGCGGTCCCGAAGCCCACGTACCGTGGCGAGGGCGGCCAGGGTCGCGGGTGCCCAGTAGAAAATCGGCGGCTTGGATGTGATCGCGCAGCAATGAAACGCAAGTGTGCTCTGCTCCATCGCCTCGCCAAGCGTGTCGAGCTCGCGCTCCTTGATCGCGCGTTTGATTTTGCGCGACCACTTGGGCGCCTGGTCGAGCCAGGCCTCGTAGTAGGGCGAAGTCTTTCGTGAGCGCTCCATCCCTTCGGTGGATCCGACCTTCTTGTTGCCGTGATCGGTCAGCGCGACGACCAGCCTGAGATTCCAATGCCCAGGAGGCGCGATCGGCCTGGCTGCGAGGTCGGCATCGCCTCGGCTGCCCGCAGGCAGCTCGACGAAGCCGCCGTAGATCGATCGAGCCGCCGACGCGCTCGATGCCCGCGCCAAAGCGCTGAGCCGGCGGGCATTGAATCGGATCCCAGCGGCCGCCGAGGCCGAAGCCGCAAGGGCGGCGAAGCCAGAGGCGCTCGAGGCGAGCCCGGCGGCCGTCGGAAAGTGATTGTGGCTGCTGACGTGCGCCTTCACCCGTAGCCGCGCTTCCCGGCGAACGCGGTCGAGCATGGCTACGACCCGATCGGCCTCGGCCTCCGTCGCACGCCTGCCGTCGAGCCTCACCAGGTCCGAGGAAAGGGAAGCATCGAAGCGAACTCGGGTTTCGGTCACGAGCTGGTCGAGCGTAAGCGAGATGCTCGGCACCGCCGGGATGTTTTGCTTCAGGTCGGCCTTCCCCCAGTATTTGGCGAGCGCGATGTTCGCGCAGGCCCGGGCGCTTGCTTCCATGGGCGGCCCGCTCACGTGCTCACCTCCGCCACGAACGCGCCTGGTCCGAGCACCTCGCAAAGGCGCAGCGCTTGGTCCTGCTTGGGTGCGAGCGCAAACATGCAGCCTCCACCTCCTGCGCCCGTCATTTTCGCGCCCAAGGCTCCCGACGCCCTCGCGGCCTGACACATTTCGTCCAGCTTGCTCGTGCAGAGCATCAGGGAGCTGAGGATGCTGTGATTCAGATCGAGCAGTTGCCCAAGCGCGATGTGATCACCGGCCTCGATCGCGAGCTTCGCGTTGCGCACCAACACCTCGATCGCTTCGAAGGCCTTGTTCACGCGCCCGGGGTCGGTTTCGAGCTGCCGCGCCACCGACGCGACCATCTCTTTGGTGCTGGAGGACTCGCCGCTGTAGCCGATCACCAAATGAAGCGGCTTGTTCGAGCGCAGCGGCCGAAGCGGATCCCCTTTGCGATAGAGCGCGACACCGCCGACCGCCGACATTGCGTTGTCGATCCCCGACGGATTCCCGTGGAAGATCCTCTCCCAGACGAGCGCCGCCTCTGCCAGCTCCGTTCGAGAGCGTTTGATGCTCAGAGCCTCATCGATTGCGTCGAGCACGGCCACGCCGATCGCAGCGGAACAGCCGAGCCCAGCTCCGGCCGGAAGCTCGACCTCGGCGCTCACCTCGAGTGCGGGACGCTCTGGATAGAGCGCGAGTACTGCCGCAAAGGCGCGCTCCAGAGGCTCGCTTCCTAGGGGGTCCGGCCCGAGCGCCAAGCCCCAGGGCGAGAGCCGCAAGATGTCGCGCTCGGCCGGGCGTGCCGCGGCGGTGACGCCCCGTTCGATGCCGACCGCGATCGCCGGACAACCATGAACGACCGCATGCTCGCCGAGCAGGATGACCTTGCCTCTTCCGAAGCCCATCAGCTCCCCCGATTGGTGAGCTGCCGCGTGACTTCTCCTAGTATTCGCTTGCCTCGTTCGTCGAATGGGCTCGCAGCGAGCGCGCTCCGGGCCTCGTTGGCAAGAAAGCCGAGTCGCGCCTCGACCTCGGCCTTTGCCTCAAAGAGCACCTCCGTCGCCCCCGCGATTTCTTCATCGCTTGCGTCGGCGCGTCCCCAAACGCCTTGCAGCAAGGCTTGCTCTGCGTTGCTAGGCTCGAGTCCACGAAACGCAGCGACGACGGCATTGTGCTTCCCATGCCGCAGGTCGTCGCCGGGCTTTCCCGTCTGACGCGCGCTTCCGAATGTCCCGAGCAGGTCATCGCGAAGTTGAAACGCGACCCCGAGCGGCATCGACCAGTCACGGAGCGCACGCATAGCGGCCGCGTCGGCGTCGGCGAGTATGCCTCCGAGCTCTGCGGGCCCGCGGGTCGTGTAACTCCCTGTCTTCAAGTCGTGCATGCGCTCGACGTCCCCGTACGTCATGAGGTCGAGCTGCTGCCCGGCAAATACTTCCTTTTGGATTCTCACGAAGAGTGAGAAGCCCTCCTCCCGTCTTCCCTCTGGAAAGCGACCCTCGAGCAAGAGCTCCCATCCAAAGGTCGAAGCCAAGTCGCCTGCGAGGATTCCGAGGCTTGCACCGAGGTGGTCGTGCCCGTGTTTCTTCTGGAACGCGTAGTGGACGGCGGGTCCACCGCGGCGTTCGCGGTCCTCGTCCATCCAGTCGTCGTGAATCAGCAGATACGTCTGCAGTAGCTCGAGCGCCGCGCCGACCTCGAACGTGGGGCCGAGGTCACTGGCTCCGCTTGCTGCCCCATACGCAGCAGCCGTCACAATAGGCCTCAGGCGCTTTCCTCCGCGCATCGTGAGGTCGCGAACCTCCGAGACCAGCTCGATCGCCTTAGGGGAAAGCTTCCTCGCTTCCTCGCACTTCGACTCGAAAAACCGTTCGAGGATGGCATCGACCTGCTGGCGGATGCCTCCCATCCAAGACTCGAGATCCATTTGCCCTTGCGCCACGGTGTCAGTGTCCTTATTCCGAGCTACGTACACGGCAGGACGCCGCCGAGCAAGCGATGCGATGAGCGCAGACATTGAGAAGAGAAAGGCCGATCATCTCGATCTGTGCGCGACCGACGAGGTCGCGTTTCGGCAGCGCACGACCCTTCTCGAATGCGTTCGGCTCGTTCACCAGTCGCTCCCCGAAACCAGCTTCGACTCGATCGACACCAGGGTCCGATTGCTCGGGAAGGAGCTTCGCGCCCCACTGTTGATCGCTGCGATGACCGGCGGCCATGCACGCGCTGCCGAGATCAACCAGGCCCTGGCGTCGATCGCCGACGAGCTCGGCTATGCGTTTGGCTTGGGAAGTCAGCGCGCCATGCAGCAAAGGCCGGAGACGAGTTGGACCTACCAGGTGCGCAAGCATGCGCCCGATGCGCTGCTCTTTGGCAACGTCGGGGTGGTTCAGGCACGAGATCTCTCCACCGAGGTGATCGCCGAAATGCTGGCCGAGGTCGGTGCCGACGCTCTCTGTGTGCACATGAACCCCGCCATGGAGCTCGTTCAGCCCGAAGGCGATCGCGACTTCAGTAGAGGCCTCGAGACCTTCCAGCGTCTTTGGGCCGAGCTCGGCGTTCCGGTCATCGCCAAAGAAACCGGCAGTGGGATTAGCCGGGAGGTAGCGGCCCGATTGCGGGCGATTGGCATTCGTCACGCGGATACCTCGGGAGCGGGCGGCACCTCCTGGGTCGGTGTCGAGACCTTGCGCGCGGACGCCGACGGCAGAGCCCTCGGTGAGGCGCTCTGGGATTGGGGTGTTCCGACTGCGGCCTCGGTCCGATACTGCGTCGAGGCTGGAATGACGACGATCGCCACCGGCGGCATCCGAACCGGCATGGACGTCGCGCGCGCAATTGCCCTCGGTGCAAGCTGCGCAGGAATCGCGCGCAACGTCTATCAAGCCTTCCTCGAAGGCGGCGTGAACGGCGCCCGCTCGTTCTTGCAGCGCATCGAGCGCGAGCTGCGTTCAGTGATGTTGCTCTCTGGCGCGAAGACGATCGAAGAGCTTCAGCAGGCTCCGCGGGTGGTCACCGGGGAGCTTCGCGATTGGATCGCTTGATTCGTTCTCCGTCAATCTTCGATCTCGATATCGGTCACGGCCTCGGGCTCAACGAGGACCGGGGCGGTCTCGCGCTCGTCGAGCGGCGGTTCGTGGCGCAGCAAGTCTTCGACGCGCTCGAGCAACTCACCTTCGAAGTGCACCGAAAAGCGAGGCTCGAGCAGCTTCGTTCGAACACGCCAGACGACTGGGTCTGAGGGATCACGTAGAACGACCGGCGTGGCACCAGCGAGCACCCAGGGGGAGCTGAGAATCGCGTCGCCCAGAGCCATGCGCACCTTGCCAGCGTCCCGGTAGCCTTCGAGTCGCACCACCACCTCGTGCTCGGCATCCGCGCCAACGTCGTACACCATCGGCGCGCCGACCATCGCGCGATTGGGCACCGTGAGACGGTGGCCCTGTCCGTCACGCAGCCAGGTCGCACGGAGCGACCGGCCTTCGACCGTCCCTTGAAAGCCGTCGCCGGAAACCCACATCCCCTTTTTCACACGGCGCTCGGCTGCGAGTATTCCGCCGGCAACCAGGTCTGCGAACAGATCTCGGACGGACCAACCGACGACGAGCGCAAGGACAGCCAGCGTCCAGAGAATCCAAGGTTGGTCGGTTGGGACCAAGGGGAAAATGATCGCCAGCAGCAAAAAGAAGGCCGCGATGCGGAGAACGAATACCAGCGCGCCGAGTGCACGCCGCAGCGGAATGTTTTGGGTAATCCAACTGCGACCGCGCTCCGCGATGAACAAGACCAGGCCCACGGCGAGCAACCAGAGGACTAGGGTCCACACTGGGCTGTGGTCTCCTGCGGGGAGGGCCTCTTCGCCCTGACCGCTATCCGATGCGCGCCTGGCAATCGAGCGTGGCTGGTCCTGTGAAGGCGGTTCGGTCCAGGCTTCGTCCTGCTGCGCCGCTTCGTTTTGCGTGTCCGGCTGGCTGGTCGTTTCGTTCGTGCGGTCGAGAGGCTGCGCTGCGCCCGGCGCCGCGATGAGGGCGATGAGCAGAAACGACAAGCTGGAGCATTGGAGATTCGAAATCACAGCACCCAGCCCCGTTCTGCGAATACGCGACCCAGGACGCCGCGCAAATGTACCGCGATCACGAACGCCCCCTCGCTTTCGTCGAGCAAGCCCAGGTGCGCGAGCCTGCTGAGCTGCGCCTGTGCGGTGTTCACGTCCAGCCTGAATAACCTCGCCTGGCCGGCGGCGTCCATCCAGCCCTCGCGGGCGATCTGGTAGAGGTTGACCAGGATGTCGTCTGGAAGGCGCCTCACCCGCGTGTACGAAGAAGCCGGGATCGGTCCGACGTGCACGATGTCGTCCCGGATTCCTCGGATGGAAGCCAGCCAAAGCCGAAGCGCATCCCGCACGAGGCCGCCGGTGGCTTCGTGGAGCTCGTGGAAGTACTGATCGTAGGGCCGTCGAATCCGGCTGGCGCTCCGGGCGAACAGGCCTTCGATCGGCGAGCCGTCCCCGCGGTCGAAGGAGTGTTCAAAACCGCTCAAGCGATGCCTGGCGATCACGGCGGCCTGCAGTTCCTCCTCGCTCAACGGATCGAGTCGGACGACCTCTGGGAACGCGTCCCGCAGCGGCGCCACCGTCGAGGCGAAGTTCCAGAAGAGCACGGCCCCATGCGCGAGCCAACGCCGCCGCCCGCCCTCCTCGATGATGCCTTTTACAAAGCGGCGAAGAGGGTTGAAGCCTCCGGGAGCCATCGACAGCATCCAGTGGAGACCGTCGACGACGACCAGCTGCCCTTCAGGTGAGTCTTGGAAGATCGCGTCGACATCTGCGACCGTCACCGGCGCGGTAAAGACCACGCGCTTCACGTTCTTCCAACGCCTGCTTCGCACGATCGCGCTCGACACAGCCGCCTTTCCAACGCCATCGACACCGATCAGCGCAACGGAGCGTAGGCGCCCTCTTACCTCACTCGATAGTACCGATTCCGCGCGGCGAATTTCCTGGTCACGGCCGGTGAGCACGTCGCCGGCCTCCATGGTGTCCGCAGCGAAAAGGCGCCGGTAGACCAGCGGTAGCTCGGTCGCTACGTCGGGCGCTGCAAAGGCCCCGGCCGACAACGCCTCGGTTGGCAATGCTTGGGTCAGGCCAAGACGCTCGCTCCAACGCTCGAGCCGTTCCTCGCCAAACAAGGCACGGAGACCGCCCCGAAGCTGCGCCTTGAGCCGCTTCATTCGGGGCAATCGCTCCGCCTTGCTCATGATTCGTAGCCCGCTCGCGGCGCGGCGCATCGCTTCGAGGCGTGACCTACTGAAGGAGCCTTCGGCAAGCTCCCCGCGCAACGTTTCCAGCGTTCCGAGCGCCGCGTCACGCATCTCGTGTTCGATGATCGCCGGCCAGCCCTTCGCTTCGGCGCGAATCTCCTCGAGCGAGTTGTAGCTGCGTTCGAGCTGGCCGTAGACCATTTCGCGAAGCAACGTGTGCATCTCTTCGGGGACCGCTTCGTCGTGGACGATTTCGAGCTCCGCTGTTGCCAGCTCCACGTTGAACGCCACGACGCGCTCCAACTCTTGCAGCAGGTTGGCCAGTGGCTGGATGCGCTCGGCCAACTCTTGCCGGCTCGCGAGTAGCTTAGGGGCCACTCGGCTGTCGATGTACGTGAGCACGATCTCCCGGAACGGGACTTCGACCTCGGGGAGCGCAGCCGGCAGGCGCCACTCGCCGGTTTGACGTTGACCCACGGTCACTCGGTAGCGCGGCGTCAGTGCGCGGCAGGCGTCGACCAAGGTATCGAGGAGAGGCGCGATCTTCGTGTCGTCGCTCAAGTCTTCGTAGAGCTCGTTCGTCACACGCGCGGCTTCGCCGGTGGCCTTGCTTGTCGCTTCGGTCGACGTGCGAAGAGCGGCCGCCAGCTGCTCTCCGGAGTAGTCGCTCTCGAGCTCCTCGTTCAGCCGGGCAAGCGCCTTATGAAGCGTGTCGCTCACTCGTTCGACCTGAGAGATCGCCCGGCGCTGCACCGTATTGGTGAGCCTGAGAGCGTACTCGGTGACGCTATCCTTGATGCGCGCTTCCAGGCCGAGCAGCTCGAGCTCCATGGCCAGCGACGAGTATTCCGCCGAGCTTGCCTTCCGAAGGTTGGACACGTCCTTGGTGAGCGTCTCCATGGCTCGCATTCGGTTCGCAAATCGGCGGCTCGTGCGTCGCTCGCTCGTGCGCAGGTCGAGGGTTCCAAACGTCGGCAGGTCTTCCTTCAACCCGACGAAACCGGTTGCAAGGGCGGTGGCGGCGCGATGAGTGCCGTCCCCCGTGATTCGCACCGTTTCGTCCAGCGCGAGAGCGAGCTCCTCTTCGACGTCGTGTCGAAGGCGAACCAGCTGACCTTCGAGGTCGGCTTCGGGGTTGACCGAAATATCTACGATGTCATCGTACCCAGCGATCACGCCGTCGAAGAGACTCCTCGTGCGAGCCGCGAGGTGCCGATCGGCTTCGACGAAAAGCGCAGCGAGGGCCTCGAGTCGAGCCGGCGCATCATAGGAAAGATGGAAACGTCCCAGAGCGCGCAGCCGAACGTCGCGGGTCGGCGGGCTTTGCCCAACGGTCCTGCGCCAGCCTCGCCTCAGCCGAAGCAAACCACGCCGGAGCCGCTTCCAGAGCGAATCGCCTTCCTTGCTCTGGTAGCTGGCGTCTTCGTAGGGCGTCACGACGACCAGCGGAAGCTCGTCGACGAGGCTATCCACATTCTCGAGCATGGTCTCGGGCGTCCAAGTGAGCTTGGCGAGCGTGACCGACCGGCCGAGTACGATCCCGCGCCAATGCGCTGCCAAATCGGATTGTGCGGAGCGTAGCAGCGTCACCAGCTCGTCGCGTTCGGCGCGGTCCTCGGCACGGGCTTGAACCGTCAAGCGCCGGTGATGGCGAAGGAACTCGCGTCGGAGGTCTCGCAGGTACTTCCCGGCATCGAGCTGGAAATCTCGAAGAGGTCCGGTCGAGACCTCACGAACGATGCTCTGCAGATCTCCAGCCAGGTCCTGCGTGCGACTATTGAGCTCCGCACTCTTCAGCTGCAGCGGATCGCCCCATAGGTTCTTCGCGCCAACGTGCTCCGGCCAGGGCTCGAGTCGTTTGGCGGCGCCATCCTCTCCTTCGGGTCGCATCGAAGGCGGCCGCACCGACAAGTGCCTAGCCGGGCTGATCGACTTGCGGCCCGTCCGGGTTTCGCCCGCGAGGCTAAGGCCGAGCTTGAACATCACCGGCCCGACGAGCTCGTTGATCGCAACGCTGCCGATGATCAAGGTCTCGAGGGAGCGACCGAGCTCACCGAACTCTCTGCCAATGATCGCCGCCAGCAAGATCGACACGCCAGCTTGGGATACGAAGCCCATCCAGCCGAAGTCGCGGGTCGCCTCATCCGCCTTGCCGATGCGGGCGCCGAGTTTGGTCCCCGAATAGATCGCGAACCCGCGGACGGCGACTAGCCCCATCGCGAAGAGAGCGACCTGGCGTAGCTGGTCGAGCTGGAGCTTGGCGCCGGCGAGCGTGAAGAAGACGACGTAGACCGGCAGCGACAGGCGCTCGACCGTTTCGATGAGCCGATGCCCCGTCTTCGAGAAGTTCGAAACACCGAAGCCGGCGGCGAGGAAGACCAGCACTGGATCCCAGCCGAGCTGGTCGGAGATGAAGGCGACGAGGTAGACCACGCCGACGACGAAGATCAGCAGCTCCTGATTGACGTAACGGATATAGAGCGCCATCAGGCCGCCCACGACCACCGCTCCAAAGAGGATCGAGATGACGATGTGCTGGAGCAGGTACGACCCAATTCCGCTCTCCAGCGCGCCCATGCCGACTTGCTGGGCCACGATGACCTGGGCGACGGCGAACGCCACGACGACGATCACGTCCTTCAGAACGACGACGGACAAAACGTCCCGGGTCATTGAGCCCGCGGCCCTCGACTCCATGATGACGGCGATCGTCGCGGCCGGAGAGGTCGCCAAGGACACCGAGGCCACCATTGCGCCTACGGCGAGGGCCGCTGCCATGGGCAGCCCAGCGACCCCGGGCAGGCCGATGTAGGGGACAGCACCCGAGATCAGCCAGAAAAACGCCGTCACGAGGACCGCGATCGACACGAACTGCGCAGCGAGGATCGAGCTGATCGCGCGGAGCCCCTTCTTGAGTCCCTCGAGCTTGAGCTCGCCGCCTGCAGTGAGCGCGATCAGCGCTACGGCGAGGTTGTCGAACAGGCTGAGCTGCTCGATCACCTCGTCATTGAGAATGCCTCGATCGAA
Organism: Polyangiales bacterium; assembly: GCA_049645265.1. GTDB lineage: Bacteria > Myxococcota_A > Polyangia > Polyangiales > Houyiibacteriaceae > SG8-38. The sequence continues at coordinate 63,538 of JBARTN010000008.1, read as the reverse complement.
CGGCGCCGGAAGGCCCAAGCCGCTCAGGACCTTGGCCAGTGAAGGGCCGAAGACCAGACCGGCGATCAGGTATCCGGTGATGTGCGGCAAGCGGATCTGACCAACGAGTCCGCCGATCGTGTAGCTCGCGAGGACCACGAATCCGAACGCAAGCATCCCGCTCGGATCGAAGGGATGCTGGGCAAACTGCTCGAACTGGTAGAGCGCCACCATTCCAAACAGCAGCAACACGATGACGGTGATCTGCCGCCGCGCGTGGGTCTCTTCGCCGGGCGGTGGCAAGCTGTACGAGCCGGTCATCAACGCCTCCAGAAACCTGGCAAGATGAGCGCGAAGAGGGTGAAGAACTCGAGTCGTCCGAGCAGCATGGCCATCGAGAAGAACAATTTGCTACCCGCCGAGTACGCGGCGAAGTTGTCGGGCCCCAGGTGAAAGGGTGCGGGCCCCATGTTGGACAAGCAAGTCAACATCGCCCCGAAAGCCGTGGGTGCGGGCACGCCTTCGACGAGCGTCACGAAGAGCAAACCAAATCCAATGCATCCCATGTAAATCAGAAAGAAAGAAGCGACGTCAGAGAGAACCTGATTGCTGATCGCTGCTCTCCCCATGCGAACGAGCTGCACCGTGGCGGGCCGGAAGCTCTTCTGGATTTGCGCGACCGCCTGTTTGCCCATCAATACGGCGCGTTCGATCTTGATGCCGCCCGCTGTCGAGCCGGAGCATCCCCCGACGAACATCAATAGGATCACGATGGTGAGCGCAGTCGAGCTGTACACGCTGGAGTCGTCGGTGCCGTATCCGGTCGACGAGACCGTCGTCGCCACCATGAAAAAGGAGTAGCGGAACGACGTCAGAAGATCGTCGTGCACGCTGAGGTTCAAGATCGTCAATACGATGACCGCCGCAAAGACGATCGCGACGTACCAGCGGAACTCGATGTTGCGTACGAGCGACCGCCAGTTGCCGGTACGCAAGAGGCCGTAGTAGAGCGCGTAGTTCACGCTTCCTATCAGCATGAAGCAGGCGATCACGTACTCGACGGCGGCGCTATCGAAGCCGCCGACCGAGCTGTCGAGTGTCGAGAATCCACCGGTCGACATCGTCGTGAACGCGTGGCAGACGGCGTCGAACAGATCGAGGCCGAGGATCTTGAGGAGGGCGATCTCGATGATGGTGAGCGCGCCGTAGAGCTTCCAAAGAGCGAATGAGGTCTCAGCGATGCGAGGTCTCAGGCCCTCGGATGTGGTTCCCGGCACCTCTCCGCGAAACAAATGCTTGCCGCCCGCGCCGAGATTCGGAAAGACCGCGACGAACAGGACGACGATGCCCATGCCCCCGAGCCATTGAATCAGGGAACGCCAGAGCAGGAGCGGCCGCGACAAACGTCCTTCGATGTCTGCGATTACCGTTGCGCCGGTGGTCGTCAGGCCGCTGACCGATTCGAAGAACGCATCGTCAACAGACATTCCCGCTCCGAGGATGAATGGAACCGCGCCGCAGGCCCCGGCGGCAACCCAAATCAAGCTCACGGCAAGGAGCGCCTCGCGACGCGAGATTCGCTCCGACACGAACCGATTTCCGTAAAGAAAGGCTACCAGGCCGACGATCGAGACGATGATCGCCGAGAGCGCCATCTCCGCAGCGCCGCCCTGTGGCCGACCCGGGTCGGGCGCAAACCGGTCCCAGAGCATGCCAACCCCAGCGCAAAGGGCGATCATCACACCGATCCCGAGAACAACGGCTCCGACGGGTCGGATCACGCCGCGAAAGTCTCTCGATTGCGTGCTCACTCACCCCTCGGTCGAAAGAGCCGCTCGACGGTTGCGCGCGCTTCCTTGGTGGTCATCAGGATGACGCGGTCGCCCGGGTGAACGACGTCTTTGCCGTGCGGAATGATCACGTCGTCGCCGTGCACGATCGCCGCCAGCAGCGAACCGCGGGGCAGGTTCATGCGGTGCAGAGGCTTGTTCACGGCGCGGCACTTCGCGCTTGCGGTCAGCTCGACGACCTCAGCCTGGCCGTCTTCGAGCACGGTCAAGCTGTGAAGGCCGCCGCCTCGCGAGAAGCGAAGGATCTGGTCCGAAGCCACGGTGCGAGGCGACAGAACGATGTCAATGCCGAGTTGACGATAGATCGATGCGTAGTCGGCCCGCTGCACGATCGTGGCGGTGCGCTTGCAGCCCGCGCGCTGAGCGAGGAGCGCTGCCATGAGATTGATTTCGTCCTGCTTGGTCACCGCAGCGAACAAGTCGTAGGTGCCGACCTCCTCCTCGTCGAGAAGCGCCCCGTCGGTACCGTCGCCGTGCACGACTTCGATGGCCTGAAACTCAGCGCTGATCTCTTCTGCGACGTCCAGATCGCTTTCGATCATCATGACCGTGGCCTGTTGCTGCAGCAGGTCGCGCGCGAGCGCCTTCCCGACCACGCCTCCACCGACGATGCAGACCCGGCGCGCCTCGCGTTCCTTGCTGAAGAGTCGCTCCGCGGCAAGCACGCCTTCCGGTCGACCAATCAAATACACGCGGTCGCCTTTGACCAACACATCGGCGCCGCCAGGGACGAAGAGCTCGCCGTCACGGACCACTGCGCTCACCAGCGTGTGTGGCGGAAGCTCGACCGCGGAAAGCGGCTTGTTGAGCACGCGGGATTCGTCGAGGTCGATCTGCACGAGCTCGACCCGATCTTGTGCGAGGTCGACGACGTCCGAGGCGCCGTAAGACCGGGCGATGCGGCTGAGCTCCTGCGCGACGAGAACACGCGGATTGATCACGACGTCGACGCCGAGCAAGCCGTAGCGGATGCCCTCAGTCCACTCGGACCAGGCCGTCCCTTGGACGCGAGCGACGACGTGCTTTGCGCCCAGTTGCTTGGACGCCAGCGCGGCGATCAGGTTCATCTCATCGTGGTTGGTCACGGCAACGACCAGGTCGGCGCGACCCACGCCGGCGATCTTCAGCAAGGTTTCGCTCGCGCCGTAGCCGATGATCGATGCCACGTCGTAGTGCTCCTCGGCGTATTGCACCGCCTTGGCGCTCGAATCGACGGCGATGATGTCGTGACCTTCTTTGTCCAGGACGCTCAACAAGTGACGACCGACTTCGCCCAAACCTATGACGACGATGTTCATTTGGCACTCACCTCGATCGATGTTTGGGAATCGCTGTCCTTGAGCTCGCGCTGGATCTCACCCTCGTCTGCGAGCAAGCCCCGGAGCAGTCGCGGTGCGATTAGATCGTTGATGATGACCGAGCCCAGCACCACCGAGTACGCGACGTTCGCCGCCTCTCCTTCATAGACGAGGCGAAACGAGACAGCCATCGCCAGTGTGACGTCGCCGTGTGCCAAGAGGCCGCGGAACAAGTCTCTTCGCAACGTGGTCCCCCAGCCTGCGATCAGGCTTGCGATCCACTTCGCCCCGGTGCGTGCGGCCAGGAAACCAGCGAGCGCGACCAAAGTCGGCACGATCGGGGTGGGTTGCCAAAGCGCACCGGCAAAGACCAGCAGCACGATCGCCATCGGGCGCTCGGTCGATTCGAGCGTCGTGTGTAAGAGCTGGCCACCGCGGGCGAAATTCACCAGCACGAAGCCCATCGAAAGATTGACTGCCAAGGGCGACAACTCGAGAAAATATGCCCCGCCCGATGCGAAGGCGATGATTCCGACCAGCGCCAAGAAGCGGGAGTTGTCCGATTCGTCGCCTGCCAAGAAGAGCGAAAACAGGAAGCCCAGCGCGGCGCCGAGCAAGATGGTGACCCAGGCCCAGAGGGCTGGCGAATAGTCCTGCGCGTCGGGCGCATTCTCGTGAAACACGCAAAAAATCAGGCCAAAGGCGAGGATGACCGCGATGTCGCCGAGGCGCGTTCCGTTTCGAAGCAGCGAAGCGAGCCGACCGCTGATCTCGTAGCGCCTAGCGAGGAGGTCGAACGGTTCGGTCGAATCTGCGGCCGCAAAGCAGGCCAGCGCTGCGGCGCTCAGTGCTGCGCCGCGCGCCGTCGTCTCCAGCCAGCCACCTACGGTGAAGAAGTAGTACGCGCCGAATCCGACGGCGAGGCCGGGCAGCAGGTGATGCAGGAAGACCACGCGCCACGTCGCCGGGTCGAGCTTTTGAAGACTCGTGAAGTCGAAGTCCGTGCCCCGCAGCAGGCCGACCCAACCGGCCGCGAGTGCGATGATCGGTAGCAAGCCGGTCACGTTATCGAAGGCGTGGATCGCAGGGAAGGCCGGACCGAGCAGGAATCCGAGCAGGAGATACTCGGCGCCGCTCACGACGAGGAAACGACGTTGCAAACGCTCCACCACGTTGTGGGCGAGCACGTACGCCACGCCGATCACGCAGACGAGCAAGACGACCGTGCCGAGCTCGCCCGCGACCCCGGGCTCACCGGATCCGCTCGCCGCATATGCGACGCCGGGCAATGTCGCCCAGACGAGCGCCACTGCGGTCAAGATCAGCCTCCCCGCCATATCCGCTCAATTGTGAAGAAGAAGCTCCCGCAACGGTAGTTTCGGGCTGGACAGCTGTTTAGCTGGCCCAGGGGGGCTAGTTTCGCAGCCCTTCGAGCACGATCGAAATCAGGCTCTTGGTGGTTTCGATGGGGTCCATCTGCACTTGTTTGCGCACCGAAGCCAGGGCGAGCGCCTCGACCGCCCCGAGGACCGCGAGCGCGCTCACACGCGGATCGGAAACCGTCACGAATCCCCGCTCCGCGGCGACCTGGCTCAGGGTCATCGCCCTGTCGTCGAGCTCGTTCGCCAGGTCGGAGATCGCCTGCCGCGCGACCGTCGCCGGTGCTCGGCACTCCTGAAGATAAAGGCACATCGCGTCCGGGTAGAGGGCGAGCGCGCCGACTAAGCGATTGCCCAGTTGTCCGTATGCCGCGACCGCTTCGTTTCGATCACTCGCTTGGCGGAGTTGCGCCTCGCAGTCCTGAATCGCTTCGCGCGTGGTGCCCGCGACCGGCGAGACCACCGCCTCGACCAGATCGGCTTTATCCCGGAAATAGCGGTAGAAATTGCCCTTCGCCATGCCGGCTTCACGAGCGACTTCGTCGATGGTCACCGCTTCGATCCCTCGCTGCAGAAAGAGCGAAAGGCCGGCGTCGATGAGGTCTTGGACGCGCTTGCGGCGGTTGAGATCTCGCTTGCCACCGAAAGTACCGGGTCTCTCCACGGGGCCAGCGCGCCTTGGCCTTCTTTCGTCGTCCATCGAGTCGCTCCTAAACGGGTACCGAGCCGCTTCGATGCTGGATTATGGGGCACGTGGGACCCAGGTAAAGGGTCAAACACGAAAATATTGCGCCTAACCGGCCGGGATATCGAAATATTGCGCCAGACCGAAGAAAGCCCCACAATTCGTAGCGTTAGACGCGATTGACAGGGGAGGTGCCGCCCCCTAAAAGCTTGCCTTAGGACCGATGGGAGCGTTGGATGACCTTGCCTGTTCGCAAACCTGATTGGCTTCGCGTGAGGCTCCCGGCGGGGCCGCAACAGGACCAATTCCACGGCCTGAAGTCCCGGTTCCGTGCTCGCGGGCTGCACACGGTGTGCGAGGAAGCCCGCTGTCCGAACATTTTCGAATGCTGGGGGCAGGGCACCGCAACCGTCATGATCCTCGGCGAGACCTGCACGCGGGGCTGCCGCTTCTGTTCGGTTCAGACCGGGAAGCCCGGCGGCGCCGTGGATTCGAACGAGCCCGAGAACACGGCGATCTCGCTTGCCGAAATGGGGCTCGCCTATGTCGTGCTCACGATGGTCGACCGCGACGACCTCGCGGACGGCGGCGCCGCGCACGTCGCGAAGACGGTTCGGCGCATCAGGCATCATAGCCCAGCGCTTCGCGTCGAGACCTTGGTTGGAGATTTTCAAGGCCAACACGACGACCTTCGGGTGGTCGTGCAGGAGGGGCGCCCGGATGTCTTTGCGCACAACGTGGAGGTCGTGCCGCGTTTGCAAAGGAGCATTCGAGATGTGCGTTGTTCCTGGGAGCGCTCGGTCGATGTGCTCGTCGCCGCGAAGGAGCTCGGTGCTTCGATCGTCAAGACTTCGCTCATGGTGGGCCTCGGCGAAGAGCGCGACGAAGTGCTCAGCGCCATGCAGCTTCTGCGCGACGCGGACGTCGATGTGCTCACGATCGGTCAGTACCTGAGGCCGACCAAGCGTCACGCCTCGGTGCAGCGTTACGTCGAGCCAGCTGAGTTTGAAGACTACGAGAAAGTGGGGCTCGACATGGGGTTTCGCTTCGTTGCCTCGGGGCCGCTCGTTCGCTCGAGCTATCGCGCAGCGGAGGTCTTTCTCACGGGAACGCTCGCCGCAGAGGTGCATGACGGAGCGGCGCCTGCAATGAATCGCTACGGAAAGAAACGAAAGCTGGACGTGCTCGGCTGAGGGGGACATGCAGGTCATTCGGGACGACGGAAGCCTCGATCCAAAGCTCGACCCGGGCTTGTCCATCGATGAGATCGTCGCGCTGTACAAGGCGATGGTTCGCACCCGCATCGTCGATGACCGGCTCGAAAAGATTCAGCGGCAAGGTCGCATCGCGTTTCACGTGGGCTCGCTCGGCGAAGAGGCCGCAATCGTCGGCTCTGCGGCCGCCCTTCGCAACCGGGATTGGATCGTACCCTGTTATCGCGAAGTGGGCGCTCTGCTCTGGCGCGGCTACCCATTGCAACGATACCTCGACCACATGTACGGGAACGCGGGCGATCCGGTACACGGCCGGCAGATGCCGGACCACACCTTTAGTCGGTCGCATCGGTACCTCGCGGTGAGCGCGCCGATCGGCACGCAGATTCCCCACGCCGTCGGTCTGGCGATGGCGGCCAAAAAGCGCGGCCTTGACGAATGCGTCGGCGTCTTCTTCGGCGACGGGGCGACGAGCTCGAACGACTTTCACGCGGCGATGAATTTCGCTGGCGTCTTTCAGCCGCCGGTTCTCTTCCTTTGTCGCAACAATGGCTACGCGATCAGCTTGCCGGTCGAGCGACAAACCGCGACCCGCACCCTGGCCGAAAAGGCGGCCGCGTACCGGGTTCCAGCTGCACGAGTCGATGGCAACGATGCGCTGGCGGTCTTAGGGGCCGTTCGAGAAGGCGTGCAGCGCGCAGCGAACGGCGGGGGGCCAACGTTCATCGAGCTCCTGACCTATCGCCTCGGCGGCCATTCGACCTCGGACGACCCGAGGATGTATCGAAGCGAAAAAGAGGTCGACTCCTGGCGCAAAGCCGATCCCATCCTCAGGCTCCGCAAGCACATCGAGCATCGAAAGGTCTGGGATGACGACCTCGACGGCGACTGGCGCACGGTCTGCGATCTGGAAGTGAAAGATTGCGTCCGGCGTGCAGAGCAGAAACCGGCGCCCGAGCTCAGCGAGATATTCACCGACGTCTACGCCGAGCAGCCTTGGCATCTTCGCGAGCAGCAAGCGCAATCCCTTGGCGGGCTGCGAGCCCGGGCTGAGGACGACGAGTCATGACTCAGATGAACCTCGTTCAGGCGATCAACAGCGCGCTTCGGGGCGCGCTTCGAGAGGACGAGAACGTCCTTCTCATGGGGGAAGACCTTGGGACCTTGGGTGGCGTTTTTCGGGTGACCCAGGGGCTGCGAGAAGACTTTGGCCCCGATCGGGTGCTCGACACGCCGCTTTCGGAGACCGGGATCCTCGGAACCGCCATCGGCATGGCGCTTCACGGGCTTCGGCCGGTTTCCGAGATTCAGTTTGCAGACTTCATCTACCCGGGCTTCGACCAGCTCGTCAGCGAAGCAGCGAAGTATCGCTATCGAACAGCCGGCGAGTTTCACGTGCCGATGGTCGTCCGCACGCCTTATGGCGGGGGCATTCGCGGTGGTCAGTATCATTCCCAGTCGCCCGAAGCCTTGTTCATTCACACGCCCGGCCTGAAGGTCGTCTGTCCATCGAACCCGTACGACGCGAAGGGGCTTCTGCTCGAAGCGATCGCCGACGAAGATCCGGTCATCTTCTTCGAGCCGAAGCGCGTGTACCGAGCGGTGAAAATGGACGTTCCGGAAACGACGTACAGGGTGCCTCTCGGCGAGGCAAAGGTCGTTCGGCCTGGCGAGCAGGTAACCTGCCTGGCCTGGGGGGCAATGCTCTATGAAGCGTTTACCGCCGCCGAAGAGGTGGCGAAGGAGGGGGTCGATGTCGAAGTGATCGATCTCAGAACCCTCTGGCCGCTCGACATCGAAACCATCACGTCGAGCGTGAAGAAGACCGGCCGGGTGGTGATCGTGCACGAGGCGCCTCGGACATGCGGCTTTGGAGGCGAGCTCGTGGCGCTGATCACCGAGCGTGCATTCTTGCACCTCGAGGCTCCCCCTGTTCGTGTCACCGGCTGGGACACGCCGTTCCCATTGACACACGAGCGCGAGTATCTTCCGCTGGCTCACCGCATCGCTCCGGCGATTCTCCAAACGGCGAGGTACTGAGCGATGGCTCGGCTCGACTTCAGGCTTCCGGACGTTGGGGAAGGGGTGACCGAAGGCGAGATCGTCGAATGGTTCGTGTCGGTGGGCGACAGCGTGGCCGAGGACGACCCGATGGTGGAGGTCATGACCGACAAGGCGACCGTCACGATCGGCGCGCCTTGCGAAGCGCGAGTCGAGCGGATTTGCTTCGAAGTGGGCGCCATCGCGCAAGTGGGCCAGGTGATCCTCACGCTGGAGTCCGCGCTGGCGTCGAACGTGGATGCCGCGCAGCGATCTTCGAGGCCGCCGGCCACCGCGGTGGGGGAAATTCGGGATCAAGTGCCGGGGGCGGCGCTCTTTCAGACCCGTGCCGAAACCAGCTCCTTTCGCGCGAAGCCGCTTGCAACTCCGGCCGTGCGCCGCCTTGCCCAAGAGCTGGGAGTGGACCTTCGGCAGGTACGTCCCAGCGGTGCGGAGGGGCGGGTGACCGAGGATGACGTTCGCTCGCTTGGCACGGGGGAGCGCACGCCTGCAGCGCTCGAAGAGCGTAGCCCGATCCTCGGGATGCGGCGTACGATCGCCGAGCGGATGCACCGCTCCAAGACGACGGCGGCGCACTTCACCTTCGTCGAGGAGTGCGATGCGTCGGGTCTGGTGGAGCTGCGGCGTCGGCTGTTGCCCGACGCCGAGCGCCGCGGGGTCCGGCTCACCTACTTGCCCTTCATCGTCAAAGCCGTGGCCGATGCGTTGCCCAGACATCCCGTGCTCAACGCGGCGGTCGATGAGCGCAGTAATGAGCTGGTTTACAAGAAGTACTACAACATCGGTGTGGCAACGGCGACCGAGGCCGGACTGATGGTTCCGGTCGTACACAACGCGGACCGGCTCGCGCTCTTCGAGCTGGCGAGCCGAATCGAGAGCCTTTCACGTTCGGCGAGGGACGGAACCATTGCGCCCGAAGATCTGCGGGGCTCCACGTTCACGGTGACATCCCTCGGCAAACGGGGCGGCCTTCTTGCGACGCCTATCCTGAATCATCCGGAGCTGGGCATCCTGGGGGTGCACCGAATCAAGGAGAAGCCCGTCGTTCGCGACGGAGAAATCGTCGTCGGCAAGGTCATGTTGCTGTCGCTTTCGCTCGACCACCGCGTCGTGGACGGACACGTCGGCGCGGCGTTCGCGTACGACGTCATCGAAATGCTGGAGAATCCGGAGCGCCTGTTCGACGGGGACCTTTGATGGCTTCGATTCGGCAGAAGCTGCTCGGCTGGTACGACGAGGCGGCCCGCGACCTTCCTTGGCGCCAGACGCGGGACCCGTACGCAATCTGGGTGTCCGAGGTCATGCTTCAACAGACGCGTGTAGAGACGGTCATCCCGTATTACGAGCGCTTCCTGGCGAGCTTTCCTACGCCGAGAGACTTGGCGGAAGCGGACGAAGATGCGGTGCTCTCGCATTGGAGCGGCCTAGGTTACTACCGACGTGCGCGTTTGCTCCACGCGGGTGTCCGGGAAGTCGTCGCGGAGTACGGCGGAGAGGTCCCCGAGGATGCCGAAGCACGACGTGCTCTCCCAGGTGTGGGTCCCTACACTGCGGGCGCCATTGGCAGCATTGCCTTCGAGAAGGAAGAGCCAATCGTCGACGGGAATGTCACCCGCGTTCTCACGCGCCTCTTTCGAATCGGCACTCCAGTCGGCTCGTCGGTAACCAGCAAACGCCTCTGGGAAGAGGCCGCGCGTTTGGTTCCAGGCGTAAGACCTGGCGCCTTCAATCAGGCCTTGATGGAGCTCGGCGCGACGGTCTGCACGCCCAAGCACCCAAGTTGCGAGTCCTGCCCGGTTGCCGACGACTGCAAGGCGCGCGCACAGGGCGAAGTCGACACGCTCCCCGTTCCGCGTGTCCGAAAAGCGCCTAGCCAGGTGAAACTAGCCGCCGTGGTGGCGACGCAGGGCCGCGGGCCGGAGCAACGCGTGTGGCTCCTTCGAAGCGAGCAGAGCTTGTTCGCGGGGCTCTGGGGCTTGCCGACGATCCCGAGAAGCGCCTTTGATTTGAGCGATGCGCGAGGAGCGCTTCGGGATGCGAGGATTTCGGCGAGCTTAGGCCGGGAACCGATTGGACAGCTGGACCACGTTCTGTCGCACCGGCGAATGCAGATCGACGTGTTTCGGGCGACGAGGGCGAGGGCTGAGACGTCGGAGACGCGACGGCTTTTCCTCACCGATGACCTAGGGAGCGTCGGCGTTTCCACATTGACCAAGAAGCTCTTGGCTGTGGCGGTTTCCTAGAGATGCCGGTGAAGCTGTCCCCGTCCCTCAGGTTGCAGCGGATTAGCCCCCCGGGCCCCCCAACCGATACACTTGCTCGGTGGTAGTTCTTGCGTTTCAGCGCGTGTCCAAGCGTTTTGGGCGGCACACTGTGCTCGACGGGGTGTCGCTCGAAGTTGGGCCGGGCGAGGTCTTCGGCCTTCTCGGACCGAACGGTGCCGGAAAGACGACCCTCATCCGAATCGGGCTCGACATCCTTCGTGCCGATGAGGGCGAAGTGTCGCTCTTTGGCGCCGCGCCAACTCCGCAGACCCTCGATCGCACAGCCTATCTTCCCGAGGAGCGCGGTGTGTATCGTCGCGCCAAGGTGCGCGAGCTTCTCGCGTACCTGGGGCGGCTGAAGGGCATGAAGCGTGCAGCGGCGCGGGACGCCGGGGACCATTGGCTCGAGCGCGTCGGCCTCACCGAAGTTGCGGACCAGCGAGTCGAAAGCCTCTCGAAAGGCATGACGCAGAAGGTTCAGATCGCCGCCTGCCTCATGACCGATCCCGAGCTCTGTGTTCTGGACGAACCGTTTTCGGGCTTGGATCCGATCAACGTGGCCCTCGTCACCGAGCTGATCGAGGAGCGCCGGCGAAGCGGCCGAACCACGGTCTTGTCGACCCACATGATGCACCAAGTCGAGGCGCTCTGTGACCGCGTTGCGCTCATCCATCGTGGAAACCTGGTGGTGTACGGCCAGCTCGACGAGATTCGCCGTCGCTACTCACCGCACGAAGTCATGGTCTGGACGGCGATGGACCTCGTCGCACTCGGCGTGGAGGCTACGCAGCGCAAGGCAGGGTGCTGGTGTGTGGCGCTGCCCTCGAGCGCCACTCCTGCGGGATACTTGAACGAGCTCGTCCGCAACGGCGTCTTGGTCGATCGCTACGAACCCTTGGTGGCTCGCATGGATGAGATTTTCGTCAATCTCGTGAGTGGAGGCCGCTGAGGTATGCGCATCCAACGTATCGCCGCCGTGGCGCGATTCGAGTTTCTGTCGGTCGTCAAACGCTTGTCGTACTTGCTGGCGACGTTCGGTCTACCTCTTTTTCTGGCCGCGGTTTCGGGCACTGTCCTCGGTGTCCAAACGTATTTTCTTTCGCAGCGCGCCGCAGAGAGCTCGCGGTTCGGCTTGGTCGACGAAGCCGAGGTCATCGATCGTTCGTCGTTCGTAGAACAGGACGGCGAGCTGCGCTGGAAGGCGAACGAGAACGCCGACGAGGTGCTGCTCTACGACCATCGCGACGCAGCCCGCAAGGACCTCGAAGCTGGTGCCCTTCGCGCGATGTACGTCATCGAACATGATTACCTCGCGACTGGAAAGGTGCGTGCCGTCGAGTCGGAGAAGACCCCCCTCTTGAGCATGCGGGGGACCTCGATTGAGCCGCTGCTCCGAAGGCTCTTGCGAGAGTCCCTCATCAAAGGACGCCTCGACGGCGAGGTGCACAAGCGCGTGCTCTCGCCAGCCTATTTCGTGCGCAGCCGCCTCGGCCCCGGAGGCGACGAAGTGGCCGACGTCGATGAGGCCCTCGACCTCCTCGTGCGCACGATGATCCCCCTTTTCTTGGGAATTCTCTTGCTCACTGCGCTGCTGAGCGCTTCGGGCTATCTCGTGCAGACCGTTTCGACCGACAAGGAGAGCAAGATTGTCGAAGTTCTGCTCTCTTCGGTGACGCCCGAGGAAATTTTGGCCGGCAAGCTCGTTGGTCTCGGCACAGCGGGTCTGCTCCAATTCGCAGCCTGGTCGTCGATGGTCGTCTTCGTGGCGATTACCGCCTCGGCGGCGTTTGCGGCGCTCGTGTCGATCCCCTGGGGAGCGTTGGCGGTGGCGCCGCTATTGTTCGTCTTGGGCTACCTGTTTCTCGGAAGCTTGATGCTGGCCACGGCTGCGCTCGGGGCCAACGCGGCCGAGAGTCAGAAGCTCACCATGGGCTGGGCGATGCTCGCGATCCTTCCGCTGATGGTTCTCGTGATCCTTCTCGAGGAGCCCAACGGCATCCTCGGCCAAGCGATGACGTGGATTCCGTTCACTTCGCCGCTCACCGTGATCATCCGGCTCTCCGTCGACGCTTCGGGCATCGCCTGGTGGGAGGTGGTTGGCTCAATGCTGGTCTTGTTGATCTCGACCTGGCTGTCGATTCGATTGGGGGCGCGGCTGTTTCGAGTGGGGTTCCTGCTGACCGGGACGATGCCGTCGTTAGCGGAGCTTTGGCGGCAAGCTCGCTAGGACCACTGGGGCGCCCCTCTACTCGAAGGGTGCGGGCATGGGTAGCTCGAGCTCTTCAATGAGCTCACCGGTCGTTGCCGCCGCCGCCGAATAGGCCGACATGCGCATCGCCGCGAAGTCGAGAACCACGAACGACTGCTCGTCTTTGCGGTGAATCGTTCCGGCATTGACTACCGTGAGCCCAGGGAACACGCGGACCATTCTCTGGTGGGTGTGACCGCCGATCATGAACTGAACCTCGTCGTCGAGCATCAGCTCCCGAAGCGTTGGCATGTCTTGGAGGGCGTAGCCTCGGGTGTCGGGCAGGAGCCAGGCTTCGTCGTCTTCGCCGACGCCGTGACAGAGCAGTGTTTCTCCCGCCTCGGTGGAGTACCGGCGCGTTCGCGGGAGCGCTTCGATGAATGCACGTGATGCGTCGCTGATCTCGAGCGTGGCGTTCTCGAGGGACCGCTGCTCGCCCGACAGGAACCAGCGTTCATGGTTGCCAGCGACGCACTGGACGCCTCGCGCCTCCAGCATCCCGAGGGTCGTATCCGCATCTCCGTGGCCATCGACCAAATCACCGACACAGAGAATTGCGTCGACGTTCATCGAGTCTAGCGCACCGAGCACGCGGCCCAGCGTTTCAGCCTCGCAGTGGACATCGCCGATCACCCCCAACCGGCCGAGCTTGCCCGTCTCGCTCACGGCTCCAACGTAGGTGCTTTTGCACGCCGAGCCAAGAAGTGCGCGACTGGTGCTCGCGGGGCTCCTGTTGTAGACCCGCTTCCATGCTCGACCTGCGCCATGTGAGCGAGAATCTGCCAGAGGTGAAGGCAGCCCTGACGCGCCGCGGTTTCGCCGATGCTGAGCTGCTAGATCGACTCGGGTCCCTAGCCGCGGAGCGGCGATCCGTCATCACCGGGGTCGAGGCGCTGCGACAAGAGCGGAACGAAGCCAGCCAGGCCATGGCGAAGGTAGCTGACAAGAAGTCCGACGAGTTTCAGGCGAAGCGCGAGCAGCTCCGCAGCCTCGGCGATCAAATCAAGCAGGGCGAGTCGCGGCAAGGCGAAGTGGAGACTGAGCTCGAATCGATCTTGCTGAACCTTCCGAACCTTCCTCATACCAGTACGCCCGACGGCCTGAGCGAAGACGAGAACGTCGAGCTCCGGGTCTGGGGTGACAAGCCGGCCTTCGACTTCGACGTCGTCGATCACGTCGAGATCGGCACCAAGCTTGACATCCTCGACTTCGAACGGGCTGCCAAGATCAGCGGCTCGCGCTTCGTCGTGCTCAAGGGCCTCGGCGCTCGCCTCAATCGAGCGTTGATGCAGTTCATGCTCGACGTTCACAGCACCGAACATGGATACGAAGAGGTCTGGCCGCCGGTGCTCGTCAAAGACAGCGCCATGCGCGGCACCGGCCAGCTCCCGAAGTTCGCCAAAGACGCGTTTCGCATGGCAAAAGACGAAGAATGGGAAGCGCAGGCCGAGGCGCGGGGGCACGACTTGTATCTCGTACCGACTGCCGAAGTTCCACTCACCAATCTCCATGCGAACGAGATCCTCGCCGGAGCCGACTTGCCGGTCGCGTACACTGGATACACCGCCTGCTTTCGAAGTGAGGCGGGAAGCTACGGCAAAGATACGCGTGGCATGATTCGCGTCCATCAATTCGACAAGGTCGAGCTGGTCCGTTTTTGTCATCCTGACCAAGGCGAGGTGCAGCTCGAAGCCCTCACCCACCACGCCGAGTCGATCCTGCAGAAGCTTGGCCTGCACCATCGCGTCGTGCAGCTCTGCGCGGGAGACATGGGGTTTGCGGCGCAGAAATCCTACGACCTGGAAGTCTGGTTGCCCGCACAGAACACCTATCGAGAGATTTCGAGCTGTTCTTGGTTCGGAGACTTCCAGGCGCGGCGAATGCAGGCTCGATTCCGACCCGAAGAAAAGGCCAAGCCGCGCTTCCTTCACACACTCAACGGATCGGGCCTTGCGATCGGCCGGACGCTGGTCGCAATTCTGGAACAGAATCAACGGGCCGATGGCAGCGTGCTCATTCCCGAAGCGTTGCGCCCCTACATGGCTGGCCTCGAAAGAATCCCAGCGCCCTAAATGACGATTGGATGACGACGCTCGAGATTCAGCGCGACGTTCCGCTCGCTCCGCTCACCAGCTTGGAGCTCGGTGGGTCCGCGAAGCATTTCGTTCGCGCGCCCGACGAAGCGACGCTGGTCGCCGCGCTGCGTTGGGCGGCCGACGAAGATCTGCGATCGGCGATCCTCGCTGGCGGTTCGAACCTCATCGTGCCCGACGAGGGTTACCAAGGCCTGGTGATCCAGATGTCGATCGCCGATCTCGATTTTCGAGAGGGCGGTACGGTGACCGCTGGCGCCGGAGTCCCTTGGGAGAGGGTGGTAGACGGCGCGGTCGCCCGTAATTGGGCAGGGCTCGAATGCCTTGCGGGTATTCCCGGGTCCACTGGTGCGACACCGATCCAAAACGTCGGAGCGTACGGTGCGGAAGTCGCCGACGTGATCGTGCGGGTCCGTGTCCTTCGTCGCGACACCCTCGCGTTCGACGAGCTGGCCCCGGAGGACTGCGGCTTTGCATATCGCGATAGCCTGTTCAAACGCGAGCCGGATCGCTTCATCGTCTCCGCGGTCGACTTTGCCCTGCGCCCAAACGGCCTGGGAACGATTCGCTATGCCGAGCTCGAAAAGAACATCGGACGCGACGCCACGCTTGCCGAGATTCAGCGCACCGTGCTCGAGCTTCGCCGCCAGAAGTCCATGGTGATCGAACCGGACGATCCGAACCGCCGAAGCGCAGGCTCCTTTTTCCTCAACCCGCTCGTTTCCGTCGCGGATGCCGACCGCCTGGTCGAGCAGGCGCTGCGGGAGAACCTGGTTGGCGCCGCTGACGACGTACCCCGCTATCCCGCACCCGGCGCCGAGGTGAAGCTCGCGGCCGGCTGGCTTATCGAGAAAGCCGGAGTTGCAAAAGGCACCCGGCGGGGCGCGGTTGGCGTGTCGAGCAAGCACGCGCTGGCACTGGTCCACCACGGCGGTGGCACGACCGCCGAGCTCCTCGCATTCGCCGACGAAATCCGCAGCCGCGTCCACGGCCGGTTCGGCGTCAACCTCGAACGCGAGCCGCGCTTGCTGGTTTAGCTCATTCGGCGAACGGGTCGCTGAACGAGGGATTGGTCAGCAAGTCTTCGTCGGTCAGTGTGCGAAGAAAGGCGATCAGGTCCTGTTTTTCTTGCTCGGTGATCTCGAACCCGTTCAGGAAGCTGCTCTTGTTGGGGTTGTCGAAACCGTCGCCCGCATTGGGCCCGGTTTCGATCAATCGGCCGCCCCGCGCATAGTGATCCACCACCTCTTCGAGCGTGGCGATCGAGCCATCGTGCATGTAGGGCGCCGTCACTGCGATGTTGCGAAGGCTCGGCGGCTTGAACTTTCCCTTGTCGGCCGGGTCGTTCGTGTTGTCGAAGAGCCCCTGATTGCCTTCCGGGTAGCTCCCGTCCGAGTCGAGGTTGTAGAGGCCGTTGTTGATGAACGTCTGTTGATTGAACTCGTTGCCGTCGTGATCGACCGCCTGGGAAAGCAGAAAGCCTCCGTGACAGTGGAAGCACTCCAAGGCATCTGGCACGCCTGCCTCGGTGGTGCCGCCGAAAAACAGTGCCTTGCCACGTTGCTCGGACAAGGTCAGCGCGCTCGAGCCACGGTCGTGGCGAACGATGCGATCGAGAGTCCGGCGATCGTCCAGGTCCACTTTGGCGCAAGCATCACCGCAGACATCGCAATGTACACGACGTAGATGATGCTGAACGGGTTGGTCGGGCCGCCCGAGAGGTAGAGCATGCCGGAGAGGAGCGCGACGTCCAGAACGAGGAACGCACCGAGGTGACCGGCATCCGCCTTGCGCGACGCCAACCAGAGGTTCGAAAGGACGCCTACGGCCACCAGCGACCACATCGGAATGACGGGTAGCGTTACATCGAGGCCCTCGGTGGCGATGAGTATCGCCGCCGCTTGAATCGCCAGCGCCCCCCAACGCATGCGCGCCAACCATTCGGCGCCGGCGGCCGACGCTCTATCCTCGGCGCTCACGACTCCGTCTGAGCATCGCCGGCAGAGCTCATGTCGACGTTGCCGTACATCGCTTCGGCGATCTTGTAGGCGCTCAGCTCGAGCGTCTCGAGCGCGTCCTTGATGGCAATAGCGTCGCCCTCGTTGACGGAGAAGTGCAAGGACTCGATATCAACCTCGACCTGAGCGAGGACGTCCTCAGGGACGAGCTCGCGGCATTCCGCGACCGCCCGCTCGCTCGTGTAGAGCAGGGCTTCGGCCGCATTTCGCAGCTCGGCGAGCTCACGGCGCTTCTGGTCGGTCGTCTTGTACGCGTCGGCCTCTCCGATGATGCGTTCGATGTCTTGCTCGGTCAGCCCGCTCGACGCGACGACGCGGATGTTCTGCTCACGGCTGGTTCCGAGGTCCTTGGCGCTCACGTTGACCACGCCATCCGCGTCGATATCGAACGTGACCTCGATTTCTGGAACACCCCGCGGCGCGGGCACGATCGGTGCCAGCTCGAACTTGGCCAAGGACTTGTTGTCTGCGGCCATGTCGCGTTCGCCCTGCAGGACGTGAATCGGCACGAAGGACTGGTTGTCCACGCTGGTCGTGAACACCTCTTTGGCGCGCGTGGGGACCGTCGTGTTGCGCGGAATCAGCTTGTGGAACACGCCGCCGCCGGTTTCCACACCGAGGCTCAGGGGCGTGACGTCGAGAAGAAGGACCTCTTCGACTTCGCCGACCAGTGCGGCGCCTTGAAGAGCAGCGCCCATCGCCACCACTTCGTCCGGATTCACCCCCTTGTAGGGCGGCTTCCCGAAGAAATCCTCGACCTTCGACTGAACCATGGGCATGCGCGTTTGACCGCCGACGAGCAGGATTTCGTCGATCTCTTCCTTCTTGACGCCGGCGTCGTCCAAGGCCTGTTTGCAGGGTCCGAGCGTCCGGTCGATGATCTCCGAGACCAGGATTTCGAGCTCGCTACGCTTGAGCTTGGTTTCGAGATGCTTCGGGCCCGATTCGTCGGACGCGATGAATGGAAGGTTGATCTCCGTCTCCAACGAAGACGAGAGCTCGTGCTTGGCCTTTTCGGCTTGCTCCTTCAGACGTTGGAGCGCGACGCGGTCGTCGTGCAGATCGATCCCGCTGCTTTCTTTGAAACGCCGCGTGAGCTCTTGGACCAAGGCGTTGTCCAAGTCCTCGCCGCCGAGGTGGGTGTCGCCCGACGTCGACTTCACGCTGAAGACGCCATCGGCGATTTCGAGAATCGAGATATCGAACGTGCCACCGCCCAAATCGTACACGGCGACTCGCTTACCTTCTTTCTCGTCGAAGCCGTATGCAAGCGCAGCTGCAGTGGGCTCGTTGATGATGCGTCGCACCTCGATTCCGGCGATCTTGCCTGCTGCAATCGTTGCCGAACGCTGCGCGTCGTTGAAGTACGCGGGGACAGTCACGATCGCTTCTTCGACGTCCTCGCCGAGGAACGACTCTGCGACCTCCCTCATCTTTTCGAGAACCATGGCCGAGATTTCAGGTGGCGAATACCGATGGCCCTGTGCCTTGATCCAGGCATCCCCGCCCTCGCTCTCGACGACCTCGTACGGCACCGCCTGCTTGTGTCGCTGTGCTGGCTCGGCGTCGAACGGCAGCCCCATCAATCGCTTGATTGCAAAGATGGTGCTCTCCGGATTGGTCACGCCTTGGCGCTTCGCCACGCTACCCACGCGGCGCTCGCCGTCTTTCGCAAAAGACACGACCGAGGGCGTGGTACGGCTGCCTTCGGCGTTTGGAATCACCTGCGGCTCCCCGTTGTCGACAAATGCAACACAGGAGTTCGTCGTCCCCAGATCGATCCCGATGATCTTCCCCATCTCGCCCTACTCTCCTTTATACCCCGAGATGGAGCGCCAACGCAGCAAACGTGCGACTATCCATCCCCGTCGCCGCCATTCTCGTCTTCGTCACCTTGCTGATCATCGGTGCCCGATACCGGCTTTGCGACGACTACCATGGCCGGCCGCAATAGGCGCTCCCCGAGGAAATAGCCTGGAACGACCTCTGAGACGATGGTGCCTGGCGCATGCTCGTTGGTCTCTTGTTGCTGCATGGCGTCGTGGCACGTTGGGTCGAACTGATTCCCGACCGTCGTAACTCGCTTGAGGCCGAGGCGGTTGGCAATGTCCTCGAAGCCGCGCAGGACCATATGGACACCGTCCGAAACCGCGGACACCTCGGTCGCACCGGCCATGGCGTCGGCCGCGCGCTCCAGATTGTCGACGATCGGCAAGACCTCGCGGAGCGTGTCCTCGATGGTTCGTCGGCGAACCTCTTCAATTTCCTTGCGTGATCGTTTCCGAAAGTTGTCGAAGTCGGCGGCAATGCGCAGGAGTTGATCGCGCATGCGATCGCGTTCGGCACGGGCCTTTTCGAGGTCGCTGGGCTCCGCTTCGGCCTCGTCGCCATCCGCTTCCTCTGGAAAGATGACCTCGTCGTCTTCACCCGCGCCATTGGTCTGTTCGTCTTCTGACTCGTCCCCCACGTGTTCGCTCATTCTCTCTGACCGTCTTTCTCTAGGGGCCCTTCGATTGGCCCGGCAGCCGTCCGTCGAGGACGTCGCTTAGCACATCGGCGGCAAATCCTACCAAAGGCACGTATTTCTTGTAGTCCATGCGCGTCGGACCCACGATTCCAAAGGAGCCGACCCGGGCGCCATCCCGGCGGTATGGGCTCGAAATCACGCTGATGTCGTCCACGTCGTCGAGCGCCGCCTCCGAACCGATGAAGACCTGAACCCCATCGGTCCGCAAAGTCTGTTCGAGCAGCTCGAGAAGCTTCTGCTTCTCCTCGAAGGCGCTGAGGTATCGGCGAATCTTCTCCGCGTCGCCGAACTCGGGTCGATCGAAGAGGGCGCCCTGCCCTTCGATGACGACGCGCGCTCGTTCCATCTGGCCGTCGACCGTGGCCTCGACCATCTGCTGTGCCTGCTTTCGCAGGAGCTGGTACTGGCCTTCTTCGGTTGCCAGTCGAGCTGCGAGTAGATCTCGGACCGCGGCGAGCGTCCGGCCGCTGACCAGCTCGGCAAGGTAGTTGTTCACGCGTTCGAGGCTGTGGTCATCCACCGCGACCTCAGTGACGACCACTCGGTTTTCGACCACGCCGCTGCGCGTGACCAAGACCGCGAGCGTCCGCCCTCCCGAGAGTCGCATGAACCGCAACTGATCGAGGCTCGCTTCCACGATCGTCGGCCGCGCGATGATCGTCGCCGTCCCGGTGAGCAGGCTCAGGAGCTGACCGGTTTCCCGTACGGCGTCCTCGCCCGGCTCCAAGTCTTGAAGGCGCCGGAGCAACGCGGTCCGGTGGGCGTCCGAGATCTCTCCGGCCATGGCCATGGCGTCGACGAAGCATCGGAAACCTGCATCGGTCGGGACGCGGCCCGCACTCGTGTGCGGCTGATGCAGGAGCTCCGCGTCTTCCAGATCGGACAACACGTTCCGAATGGTCGCTGGCGACAGCTTGATCGCGTAACGCTTAGCGATGCATCTCGAGCTCACGGCCTTCCCCGAGGCGATGTGCTCGGTGACGACCGCGAACAGGATTCGGCGATGCCGCTCGTCCAATGTCACTGTCACGCTTTAAGCAAAGTAGAAGCTGCGCGGGTTCTGTCAAGCCCGCGAAACTGGGCAGAAAATTGCCCGCTGACCCGCATTGCGGCAGGTTCAGCCCGTGAGACCAAGCGCAGCGCTTCTTCCATTTGCCTTGATGGTCATGGCCGTGATGACCGTTCCCACGCTGGTCCTCGATGAGCAGGGCCTGCCCCGCTACCGGCACCTCAGCGCGGAGCTTCAGGAGCTCCGAGAATCCAATGAGGAGCTGGTCCGCGAGATCGCCACGCTCAAGGCCGAGATCGACGCCCTCCGCAGCGACCCCAGCTACGTCGAACACATCGCCAGGGACGAGCTGGGGATGGTTCGGGCCGAGGAGTTCGTCTTTCAGTTCCCGCGCCCCTAGGTGGGCCCAAAGCCCACACTCCGGCGGATTTCTTGCTGAACGGATGGGTCGGAGCGTAACACCGCTCTGGTATGACGGCCCTGGTCCAGGCAGCGCTTCGCGTAAGGCGCACAGCGCGGTCGACATGGGGATTGGCCGCGGCGTTTCTGCTCGCCGCCTTCTTGCTCGGGGGCTTCTTTCTTCCGGGAAGCCGGGCCCTCGGATGGGGGCACCTGGCCTGGCTCGCCGGCTGGGGGGCTCTCTTCGGCTACCGTGCACGAAACGCGCATCGGCACGACACCGACGAGAAGTCGGCATTCGAGCTCGGCGTTTTTCTGATCGTCGGCGTCCAGGCCCTGATTCAGCTTCGCGGCGGCGTCGCTAGCGAGCTCTATCCGTTGAGCTACGTCGCCGTCGCGCTCGTCGCCTCGTTTGCGACAGGGCGAGCCAGCATCGGTCTCGTCGTCTTCGCACTCGTGCTGGGGTTCGCCACGGCGTTCCTCGGCGAGCAAGTTCGCGATCCTCTGCTCCTCGGGCTGAATGCGCTCTTCACGGCTGGCTTTGGCGTGCTCAGCTACTTGTTCACGCGGGCCGAGATTGTTCGCGTTCGCCGCAAGTCGGCACTCGAGCTCGAAGCCCAAAACGCAAAGGTGCGCGACGATACCCGGCTCTTTCGTTTAGTCGCACCTTCGTCGGGCGGGGCGAGGGATGAGGACCGTCTCTACCAGACCAGCGTCCAGGAGGTTCGCCAGGCGCTTTACCACGCGCTGCAGCTGCTCCATCAGACGCTCGACCTCCATACTTGTGTGCTCCTGATGCCGACCGACGAGCCCGAACAGCTTCGGATCGTCGAGTTGGTGTCGAAGAGTGACGACCTGGCCGACGGCCCATTCTCCTTAGGAGCGGGCGCCGTGGGCGCGGCCGTCCGCCGTAAGCTGACCACCAACCTTCCGGAGATTCGCGCAGGATATCTTGGGATTTGCTACTATCGTGGGCCCGCGACCGTGCGATCCTTCATTGCCGTTCCGGTTCTCGAGCGGGGTCATCTTCGGGCCGTGCTCTGCGCCGACCGAGTCGTCGACCGCGGGTTTAGCCCCGAGGAAGAAGAGCTCCTTCGCGACAGCACCTCGCACGTCCTCCGCGCATTCGAAAACGAACGCGTCTTCGTGCAGCTCGAACGCTCGAAGGTCGAGCAGGAGATCCTGTACCGCGTCTCTCAGGACCTCAGCACTGCGCGAACGCAAGACGCAGTCATGGAAGTGGGTTTGAAAGCAGCGAAGGAGATCGCGCCACACGACTTTGCCGCGATCACCGAGTATCAGCCCGAGGGCCGGCGGCACACGGTCCGGCGCGCATCAGGGGAGCGCGCCCTCGACTTTCACGGCCTTCGGTTTCGCGACAACACTTCGCTCACCGCCATGGTGGTCAAGAACCGGCACTACCTGCCGTACCGCGGCGAGTTCGATTCGAAGCAGCAGGTGCTCTTCACCAAGAAGGCCAAGCTCAAGGGGATGGAGTCGCTCCTGGTCTTGCCCTTGGTGGTTCGCGAGGAACCGATCGGGACTTTGATCGTTGCAGCGAAAAGGCCCGGTGCGTTTGGAGCGCCGGTACGCGCCACGCTCCAAGCGCTGTCCAACCATCTTGCGGTAGCGATGGCGAATGCGCGCCTCGTTCGCCAGCTCGAAGAGCTCGCGACCACCGACGGGCTAACCGGTTGTCTGAACAAGCGTGCGTTTCTCGACCAGATGGAACAAAAGCTCCTCGCAGCGCAGCGATTCGGCCGAAAGCTCTCGGTGATCGTGACCGACCTCGACCATTTCAAGGCTGTCAACGACACTTATGGGCACGCCGCGGGCGACCGAGTCCTCCAGGAGCTCGGCCAGCTGCTCCGGCGGGTGAAGCGGGAAACCGACATCGTAGCCCGATTTGGCGGGGAAGAGTTCTGCGTGCTCTGCGAGGAAACCGACTCGCGGGGCGCTGAACTGCTTGCTGAGCGTGTGCGGGAGGAGCTCGAGGGCACCGAGCTACAGACCGAGCTCGGCCCGTTGCGGGTGACGGCTTCGCTTGGCGTGGCGACCTTTCCCGACCACGCGTCGACCGCGCCGGACCTGTTCGTCCAAGGGGACAAGGCGCTCTACGAAGCGAAGAACCGCGGCCGCAACCAGGTCTGCACCGTCTAGCCGGCTCGGAACGCCCAGGGCGTCAAGCCTGCCTGAGCTCGCAGGTGTCCGGATCCAGCATCCACTCCAAGCGGCCCTTGCCGTCTTCGAGGCTCAGCAAGCAGGCAGAGGCTGTTCGAAACGAAGGGGCCGTGGCGAGCTGGCCGAGATGCGCTGCGAGGACACCCACCTTGGGCATGTGGGTGACCATGACGATGAGATCGTCAGCCGCCGCATGATCGAGCGGTTCGAGGGCTTGTGCGGCGCTGCCTTCCTCCGACGAGAGGGCGCTCAGCACTTCGAGCGGACCGTCGAACCCTGGCTGGGTGGCGGCTAGAATCTCGGCGGTTTGGACCGCGCGCACTAGCGGGCTCGTGTAGATCCAGGAATATCGCAGATCCATTCTCGCGAGCGCCTCGCCGACCCTGGTCATCGTCTGTCGGCCGCCGTCGGTCAGCCAGCGCTCGTAGTCCGTCCGCGCGGACCCCGTGTCGACCGCATTCGCATGCCGCACCAGCAGAACCTGCATGGCCGGAGCTTGGCACGTTGGCTAAGGCTCGTCCCGAGAATCGTGCGCAGAAACCGCGAAAGATTCTTCGGGTGCCAGCACGAGCCTGCGCCGTGCGTAGACTGCGAACCAGAGAAGGCCTAGGCCATACCAAACCGCTGCGCCAATCACGACCCTCTGGTAGATGGGGTCGGTCACGAAGAGCGCGACCAGGGTCACCAAGGCAATCAGCAACGCCACGACCGCACCCGGCACCCCGATCGGGCTTTTGTAAGGGCGCTCGATGTCGGGCAGGCGAAGCCGCAGCAAGATGTATGAAACCATTTGGAGCACGTAGGCGATCACTGCGCCGAAGACCGCCATGTTGAGCAGCACGGCGCCAACCGGATGCTCGGGGCCGAGCGCATGGATGCCGTATGCGACCAGATAACCGAGGAAGGCGCCGGACAAGAGCGCGATGTGCGGCGTCTTGCGGCGCGGGTGCGTGCGGGAGAGCCATCGCGGGAAGTAACCTGCGCGCGAGAGGGAAAAAATCTGCCGGCCGTAGGCGAAGATGATGCTGTGAAAGCTCGCGATCAGGCCGGTCACGGCGACCAGAGCGAGAAGCTTCGCGCCGAGGCCCGCGCCGAAAATCGTCTGGAAGCCATCGAATAGCGGCTCTGCGGATGAGCCGAGTTGGGCAGAGCCCGGAGCGATGCCGCTGTTCAGAAAGAGCGTGAGAAACGCTGCTATGATCAAGGTAAGCAAGCCATAGAGCAAGCCACGGGGTAGGTCGCGAGCCGGTGCGTGCGCTTCTTCGGCGGCAAGAGGTAGTTGCTCAATCGCGAGGAAGAACCAAATTGCGAACGGCAGCGCCGAGAGAACGCCTGCGCTGCCGTACGGAAGCCAGCGGGTCTGACCGGCCTCAGGCTCGATGTTGAGTGCCCAGTCGAGATCGAAGTGGGGAATCGCCGCGACCCAGAACACGACGAGGATCCCAAGGGCCAAGGCCGTAATCAAGACGGTGAAGCGGAAGGTCGTCTCGACCCCGACGACGTTGAGGCCGACGAACGCCGCGTAGGCCGCGAGCCACCAGAGGGGCTCCATACTTTCTGACGTGCCGAAAATCGCGCCGAGGTAACCACCGATGCCGACGACGATCACCGCAGGCGTCAGGATGTACTCCATGTTCTCGGCGAGGCCGGTGATGTACGCGCCCCAGGGACCCATGGCAGAGCGGGCAAACGAGTAGGCACCGCCCGTGTGGGGAAGGGCGGCGGCCATTTCGGCGATGCTGAAGCACAGGCCGACGTACATGACCGTGATGAGGAGGGTGGCGATGAGAAGCCCGCCGAAACCACCGGCGGCCAGGCCGAAGTTCCATCCGAAAAAGTCCCCGGAAATCACGGCGCCGACGCCGAGAGCCCAGAGGGACCAGACCCCGGCATAGCGCCGCAAACCACGGTTCGCAAAGTACTCGTCGGCGACTCGATCGTACTCGACCCCCTGGTCCTTCTTCTCCATGGCGCGGAGTGTAGCGGTTTGTCGAGTCTGGCGATAAGGTTCCGCGCATGTTGCCGATCGACCTTTCGGGGAAGCGAGCGTTCGTTGCAGGTGTGGCCGACGATGGCGGCTTCGGCTTTGCGATTGCGAAGGCGCTTGCCATGGCTGGAGCTTCGGTCTGCGTGGGCACCTGGCCGCCGGCGCTCGGGATCTTCGAGACCCTGCTCCGGCGTGGGAAGCTCGACGCTTCACTGCGGATGCCCGACGGCAGCAAGTTCGAGCTCGAAAAGATCTACGCGCTCGACGCCGAGTACGATTCACTCCAGGACGCGCCCGAAGAGCTTCGCGCGCAGAAGCGCTACCGCGACCGGGGCGATTTCAGCGTAGACGGCGTGGTCCAGAAGCTCCGCGAGGACTTCGGCGATTCCTGCCTCGATATCGTCGTGCACAGCCTCGCGAACGGCCCCGAGGTCAACAAGCCGCTGATGCAGACCAGCCGCAAAGGGTATCTCGCAGCGCACGGTGCCAGCGCGTATTCGTTCATCTCGCTCGCGCAACGCTTGCGACCCCTCATGCGTAGCGAAGGCGCATTTTTGGGGCTCTCGTATCTCGCGAGTCAGGGAGTCATCGCCGACTATGGTGGCGGGATGGCGTCCGCCAAAGCTGCGCTCGAAACCGATGCGCGCATGTTGGCTCTCGAGTTGGGCCGCGAGTGGGGGCATCGGGTCAATGTGATCTCGGCCGGTCCCTTTGCATCGAGAGCCGCGTCCGCGATCGGTTTCATCGACAAGATGA
Source organism: Polyangiales bacterium (assembly GCA_049645265.1). GTDB lineage: Bacteria > Myxococcota_A > Polyangia > Polyangiales > Houyiibacteriaceae > SG8-38. The sequence continues at coordinate 37,590 of JBARTN010000008.1, read as the reverse complement.
TCAAGTACTATGAGATGAACGCGCCTCTGCCCGATGCGCTGCGCGCCGAAGAAGTGGGAAACGCTGCGGCGTTCCTGTGCAGCCCGCTGGCCAGCGGCATCACCGGCACCGTTCTCTACGTCGACAAGGGCTACCACGCGATGGCGGCGCCCGCGGACGTCGGTGGCTTGATCGACGCGCTCAGTCGAAGTGGCGTCGAAGACTAGGCGGCGACCATCTCGTGTCGCGCGGTCGGACGAATGCTGCTGGTGTCCGCGGCGACATGCAGCGTCGCCGCGAGGGCGCGCTCCGTCTGGATTCGGTCCGCGAGCCAGGGGTCGAGCGCACGCATCAGGGCGCGCGCCGAAGGGTAACGGGTTGCTGGCGTGCGGCTCAGGAGCTTCGCGACGAGGCAGTCCATCCCGTCGTCGACGTAGGGCGATAGAACCTTCGCGCGCGGCGCATCTTCGCGGATGATCCGGCGGAGGACCGCCGTTACGTCGGAGCCGGTGAACGGGAGCTTGCCGGTGAGGGCCTCGAACATCGTGATGCCGACACCGAAGAGGTCAGCCCGCGCGTCGACATATGGGTTGCCGGCGGCCTGCTCGGGTGAGGAATAGCTCGGGGTGCCGTAGACGCGGCCGCGCTCCCTGGCGCGCTCGTCGGCAGGCGCGGAGTCCGCCGCGCAGACGCCAAAGTCGAGAAGATGTACGTCGAGCTCGCCATAACCGCCGCTATTGAGCAGGATGTGCTCGGGTTTGATGTCGCGGTGGACGTAGCCGTGTCGGTGCACGCTGTGCAGGATCGACGCAAGCCGCGCCATGATCACCGAAATCTCGGGTCCGTTCAGCGGGCCGCAGCGCCGCAGGTAGGACGACAAGCTTTCAGAGCGCATGTGCTTCATCACCAGATATGGCGAGTCGTCATGGAGGGTGCCGTGATCGATCACCGGGACGATGCCCGGGTGGAAAACGCGGCGAGCGACCTCGATTTCACGCCGAACGCGGCTCATCAAGTCTGGATTGCCGGAGTGAGTCGGCCGGAGCATCTTGATGACGACCCGTTCGAGGGTCGCCAAGCGCTCGGCCTCGAAGACAATTCCGGTGCCGCCAATGCCAATCGCGTTTCCGATTAGATAGCGGCCGTCGAGGATCTGACCCCGAAGCTCACTGCGCTCAGCCGATGCCGACATCTTCGGGACGATCGGACGGGCCGGCTGGTTCCGTCAAAAAAGGTGCAATTCCGGGGGGGGGGGGGCGTGGACGTGCCAGCGCCAGCGCCAGTGCCAGCGCCAGTGCCAGCGTCTATGCCGAGCCCGGCGGTTCGCGTTCGGCGTGCTCAGCGCGCTGTGCGGAAGCTGTTGATGGTTTCGCGTTCGTCGTATTGGTAGGTGAAGCGGGTGGCTCGGCGGAATGGATCGCTGTCGACGACGATGGGGTACTTCAAATGATCGACCGCGCCGGCCGGAATGTGGGGGAGCCCGAGCCGACCCACGCCCAACTTGAAAACCGTTGCGGGCACGCGGAGTGGTCGGCGGCCGGCCGCCCGCACGATGGTCGAGAGCGGCACGGGCGTTGGGCCCGAGACGTTGTAGATGCCGTGGAGCTTGTGGGCGAGGGCGCAGACGATCGCTTCGGCGGCGTCTTCTTCGTGGATGAACTGAAAGAGCGGGTCGAAGCCCATGATCAGCGGCACGTTCGGGCCATGCAGGAACGAGGCGAGTGTCCCATGCTTGCTCGGGCCGAGCGTGTAGACGATTCGCAAGACCGAAGTCGCGATCTCCGGGTAGCGCCATAGCGCCGAGGCGGCGTAGAGGTCCGCTGCGACCAGGTCGGCCAACTCGGGGAAAGTGTGAGCCGACATCGGGGGCTCGTCTTCGGTGTGGTAGAGCGGCGAGTCGGCCGCCGCGCCATAGAACGTGTGTCGCCCGACGAAAACCGCCTGCTTCACCCCATAGCTATCGCAGTGATGGATGAAGGCGCGGGTGCCGTAGAGGTTCACGCGCATCCGGTCCGGGCTTTGTGTCACGAGGTGGGTGACCGTGGCCATGTGGATTGCGGCGTCGGGCCGATGGGTCCGAAACACGTCTTCTGCGGGCCGCTTGCGGATATCGGCTTCGACGATTTCGATCTCTTCGGGGGCTTCGAGCCAAGGTCGTCGGTCGATGCCAATCACTTCGTACCCGTGTCGAAGTAGCTTCAGCGCAGCCAGGCGTCCGAGCGTCCCCGCGATACCTGTGACCAAAACCTTCATCACAGCACCAGCTCTTCTTCCGAGATCTGCTTTTCACGGAGCTGACGCCCTTGTCGAATCAAATCGGCAATTCGTTCTTTCACCTGCTCGACCATTGCGCACACCACTTCGTCGCGCTCATGCCCGGTGCCTTCGAAGAACATCGGCTTTCCATAGAGCAGTTGAAAGCGTGTGGGCTTGGGGATGAGCAGACCCCACTTCGTGACTGGGATGTACGGGACGCCGAAGAGCCGGCCGAGCCGTTTGAGATTCGCCACCGTGGGTAGTGCGTCTCCGCCCCCGACGAAGCCGAAGGGCACGACTGGGCTCTTGGTTTCGAGCGCCAGTCGCATGAATCCGGTGCCGAACCCGACCAATGAATCCGCGTCTTTTGCGAGCTTTGCCGTTCCACGGGCCCCTTCTGGGAAGGCGAGGATGAGGCGCCCGGCCCTCAGGAGGCGTTTGGCTTGATCCGGGTTCCCCGTGAACTGCCCCGTTCGGCTCATGAGCTGCGATGCCCCTGGAAACTGGTGGATGAACTTGTCGAGCATCGCATGGGGGAGTCGCGGCGGCTCCGCGTCGAGCAGCATCGAACCCATGACCATCGCGCCGTCGATCGCCACGCCGCCCGAGTGGTTTCCTACGAGCACTGCCCTCCCCTTGGAGGGCACGTTGTCGAGCCCGTAGACGTCGACCTTGAAGTAGTAGCGATAGATCCAAGCGAACGCCGAGACGAATCGGGTCAAGTCGTTCTTGTCGATGCCGTATGGATCGATCCCAAACTTGTTGAATTGGAGATCGAGCGCCTCGATACGGGCGGCGACTTCGGGGTCGACTGGGAGTAGATTATCGAGCAACTCGGCCTCGGCTGGTCCCGGGATCTGTATGCGGCCCCGAAGCAGAACGCAATGTCACTCTGATCCGGGTTTGCGGATTCCGAGGGCGCGCATCTTCTTGTAGAGGTGGCTGCGCTCGAGGCCGAGGTCGGCGGCGGTCTTCGTCACATGCCCCTCGCGTAACTCGAGCGCCTGGCTGATCAGGTCCCGCTCGGCCGTTTCAAGCATCTCACGAAGGGGCGCTGCCGGTTGAAAATAGGTGCCTGAGGCCTCAGCCGCGTCGATTGGAAGCAGTGCCCGGGCCTCCGCTTCGGTGATGATCTCCCCCGGGGTCAGGATCACCAAGCGCTCGACGAGGTTACGAAGCTCTCTGACGTTGCCAGGGTAGCGATACGCTTCCAGCACCTGCAGGGCCCCGGGCGTGATCTCCTTGCCTGGACGGTCGTGCGCCTCACAGGCTAAGCCCAGAAAGTGCTCCACGAGAAGTGGAATGTCGTCGGACCGCTCCGCCAGCGCCGGCACCTTCAGGGGCACGACATTGAGCCGGTCGAAGAGGTCTGCACGAAATCTGCCCGCGTCGATTTCCGCTTCGAGAGACTTGTTCGTGGCGGCGACGACCCGCACATCGACTTTTACGATCGACCCTGCGCCAACCCGCTCGACCTCGCCTTCTTGCAGGACCCGCAAGAGCTTCGCCTGCATTTGTGGCGGCATGTCACCCACCTCGTCGAGGAAGAGGGTTCCCCCGTGTGCCCGCTCGAACTTGCCGCGTCGCTGCTTGGTCGCGCCGGTGAACGCGCCCGCTTCATGCCCGAAGAGCTCGCTTTCGATCAGGCCTTCCGGGACGGCCGCGCAGTTGAGCTTTTCGAGCGGCCCGCTGGCTCGCGTGGAGCCGCCGTGAATGGCCGCGGCCACCAGCTCCTTGCCCGTGCCCCGCTCACCCAGAATCAGGACCGGTGCAGTCGAGCGCGCGGCCAGCTCGATCTGCTCTCGAAGCCTGCCCATCGATGGGCTCTGCCCGAGCAAGGATTCGCCCGGCCCATACCGTCGCCGGAGCTCCCGGTTCTCCTGTTGAAGCTCGCGTAGCTCGAGGCTTCGCTTGAGCGAAAGCACCAGGCGATCGCTACCGATCGGTTTCTCGATGAAATCGTCGGCTCCGCGTCTTGTCGCCTCCATCGCGACCTCGATGGTCGCGTGCCCACTCATCATGATCACCGGAGCCATGATCTCCCGCTTGCGCAGCTCGTCCAGCATCGTGAGCCCGTCGATCCCCGGAAGCTGCACGTCGAGCAGAATCGCATCGAAGCTCTGCTTGGCGAGCTTTTGGAGTGCGATCTCGGCGCTTCCGGCAACCTCGACCTCGTAGCCTTCGAGGCCGAGCGCGCGCGAAACGGACGTCAGAATGTTTCGTTCGTCGTCGACGACGAGAATCGTCGCGGCCACCATGTCCTTACGCTAGCACACGACGGCCAAGGCTCAGCTCTTGGCCCCGTCAACGATCTTCTTCATGGAGATCGACCGCATGTAGGTCCCCGAGGCGCGCTGGTTTGCCATGAGCCAAGGCGTCAGGTCTTCTGGCGATTCGGGGCGCGCGTAGAGGTAGCCCTGCGCGATGTCGCAGCCGTGCTCTTGCATGTACACGAGCTGAGCTTCGGTTTCGACGCCCTCCGCGATCACCTCGAGGCCGAGGGTTTGCCCGAGGCCTATGATCATGTTCGAGATGGGTCCGCCCCGGTCGTTCGATTCGACGCTCTGCACGAAGCTCTTGTCGATCTTCAGCGCGTTCAACGGGAACTCGTTGAGATACGTCAATGAGGAGTATCCCGTGCCAAAATCGTCGATCGCGATGCGGACGCCTACGTCCCGAATCTCGCGAAGGAGCGCGCCCGCTTGGGACGGGTCACTCATGAGACAGCTCTCTGTGAGCTCGAGCTCGAGGAATTCCGGCGAGAGCTCGGTTTGCGCAAGCGCCGATCGCACCTTGTCGATCAACAGTGGGTCCTCGAACTGCTGTGCCGAGACATTCACGCCGATCCGCATGGGCTGAAGCTCCAGGGCATGCCATCGTCGCATCTGCTCGCAGGCCGTCTGCAACACCCATTCGCCGACTTCGTTGATCAGCCCGAACTCCTCCAACGCACCGATGAAGTGATATGGGGTGAGTAGGCCTCGTGTCGGGTGCATCCAGCGGATGAGCGCTTCCACGCCGATCACGCCTCCTGTCCGAAGACAAATCTGCGGCTGATAGACCAGCTGGAATTCGTTCGATTCGGCCGCGTGTCTGAGAGCCCATTCGAGCGCTCGTCTCGACTGGGCTTCCTCCTGCATGGCATCGGCAAAGAACTGGTAGCACCCGCGCCCGGAGGACTTCGCCTGGTACATCGCAAGGTCGGCCGCCCGGAGTAGCTCGGACAGGTTGTTCCCGTTTTCAGGGTACATCGCGATTCCGATGCTCGTCGAAGTGTTGACCTCGTGCCCGTCGACGGTGGTGACTTCCCGAAGGCTGTCCACGATTCGTTCGATGACGGGGAGAACCTCTTTTGCTTCGCTCACGCCTTCGAGCACGACCGCAAACTCGTCCCCTCCGAGTCGAGCGACCGTGTCCTGGTCACGAACGTTCGCGCGGATGCGCTTCGCGGCTTTGATCAGCAATTTGTCGCCGACCTCGTGGCCCAACATGTCGTTGATCTCTTTGAAACGATCCATGTCGAGGATGAGCGTCGCGACACCGGAGCCCGAGCGCATCGCCCGAGCCAATGCGTGATTGACACGCTCCCGAAGCAAGGTTCGGTTTGGCAGTCCCGTGAGCTGGTCAAACTGCGCCAGCCGAACGAGCTCCAGCTCAGTTCTCTTTCTTTCGATCGCGTAGCGGATGACCCGGTGCAGGTTCGCGCCATCGATGTGACCCTTGACCAGGTAGTCCTGCGCGCCTGCCTTGACGGAACGGAGCGACACCGCCTCGTCTTCCCAGGCGCTCACGATGATCAGTGGGATGTCCGGGTATGCGGTTTGGAGGCTCGAGACCGTATCGGTGCCTCGCGAGTCCGGTAGATTGAGGTCCGCTAAGATCACGTCCGGCGAGAGCTCGTCGGCCGATAGCACGGCATCGTTCAGGGTCCGCACATGTGTGATGCGGTAGTACGACGTGGAGACCCGCCGGAGCAGCCTCCGGATGAGCTGCGCGTCGATCCGGTTGTCCTCCACCAGGAGAACCTCTCGAACCTCGTGCTCTTCCTGGCCCTTATCGAGCATGCTCCATCATCCTAACCGGACGAATACCGTTCCCATTGACCTATTACAGTGCTATGGTTTTATCGAGGCGTCAAGAGTGATTCGATGCCTGGGAGGACCGTGCAGCCAAACAAGGCCCAAAAATCGGTTATCGAGGGACCGGGGAGAATCCGAGTCCTCATCGCTTCAGCAAACCCGGAGCGAATCGTGCTCGTCCGCGAGGGTCTCCACGCTTGGCCAGAGACGGCGGATTTCCGGGTGGCGGCGAACCGCGAAGACGCGATTACGCAGCTGGAGAGCCACGCGCCTCAGATCGTCTGTTGGGATACGCGATTGGGCGCGGAGCTTCCGGCGACCGGTCGAGGCATCTGTACCCTGCTGCTGGGTGAGGACCTCTGCACAGTGCCCGAAGAGGATGGCACGGATTCGGTGCTGCCGGATTCATACGTTGCAGGTCTCCAGCAGTCGATCAATCGAGAGTACGAGCTCCGTAGAGTGCTCGTCCAGCTGCGGGAGGCTCATGGCGTCGAGACGCAGCGCCGCTTGTTGCTCGCCCGTGCGACCGACGGGGTCATGGTCGTCGATGCGGCTTGCCGCGTCCTTTTTGCGAATGCCGCGGCCGGTTCGCTGCTTGGGGTCAACCATGAAGATTTGATTGGTGAACCCTTCGAGCATGCGATTCCCGATGAGGCCAAGCCGAGCACCTATCGGGTGCATCAGGCAAACGGGGTCCTCTCTCTGCTGACCGCAACGGCGATCCTGTCGATCTGGGATGGGCGCGACGCGACCATCATTCAGATGCAGCCCGCGTTCCGCCCAAGCGTCCCTCCTGGCGCTTCGTCGAGCGCGCCACCAGCCATGATTGGACCCCGCGTCTCCGAGGATCGCCTTCGCACCGTTGGACGCCTTGCCGCGGGCCTCGCCCACGACGTCAACAACCCGCTCACATTCGTCCTTGCGAACCTCGAAAGCCTCCGCGAATCCCATCAAGCCATCCGGCGATTCATTCGGAAACTGCAGGTCGATCTGGCTACCCGGGAAGCGATCACGCCGCACTCATTCGAGCAAATCGCAGCGGATGCCAATCTGAAGGAGGTGATGGACGACGCAGCCGACATGCTCACCGACTGCTACAAAGGCATGCACCGAATTCAAGACATCGCCCGCAGCCTCGGAACCTTTTCGCGCGCCGACGAGGATCAGGCCGAAATGCTGGACATCACGCGCATCGTCGATGACGCCTGCGCGATGGTATTCAACCAGATCCGCTATCGTGCGCGTTTGGTGAAGCGCTTCGAGCCGACTCCGATGATCGGCGCTTACCCGGGTCGCATCGCCCAAGCGCTCGTCAACATGCTAACCAACGCGGCCGAGGCCATCGAGGGTGGCGCCTACGACAAACACCGAATCGTGGTTTCGACGCGCGTCGTGGACGAGCAAGTCGTCGTCGCGGTGAGTGACACGGGCACCGGCATTGGGGACGAGTACCGCGATCGGATCTTCACCCCGGGCTTCACCACCAAGGCACACTCTGGCGGGATGGGTCTGGGACTCGGCGCCTGCCGGCGAATCGCGAATGAGCACGGAGGGCGGCTCGACGTCCAGAATCTTCCCGATGGCGGCACCTGCTTCGAGTTGGTCCTGCCGCTCGACACGGGGCTGACCGTCATCGAGAGACAGCGCGAAAGCCGACCGATCTCGGAGTCCCCGCTCAACCGGTCTCGACTCTTGATCATCGACGACGACGCGATGGTGCTCTCGGCGCTCCGCAGACGACTGCAGGGCCGCTACGATGTGGTGACGGTCCTAGGCGGCGTCGAAGCCCTTGCGCGCCTCTCCGAAGACCCGCTCTTCGACTCGATCATTTGCGACCTGATGATGCCGGAAATCGACGGGAAATCTCTCTACGACGCCGTGAAAAAGGAGCATCCAGAGCTCATCGACCGGATCGTGTTCATGAGCGGCGGCGCGTTCACGCCCCGGCTACGTAAGTTCGCCTCGGCCGTGTCCAATCCGGTATTGCAGAAGCCGGTGAGCCGCGAGGATCTCGAGGCGATGATCTGCGCGCCCCGTGAGGAAGTCGCGAGCGGGCAATCCTCAGTCGTTCCGGAGGCCTAGCTCTTTCATCTTGTTCTGCAGGCTCTTGCGCGAAATCTTCAGGAGCCGCGCCGTGTGGGTGACGTTGCCCCCGGTTTGATCGAGCGCGCGCCCGATGAACTCGCGTTCGAGCTTGAGGGTGGCTTCCCGAACCGCTTCCTTGAGCCCCGTCGTTCCAGGAGTCGCCGCGATGTCCGAGACGACGCCGGAGCCGACCTGACCCTCCGCTTCTCGAATCTCGGCCGGAAGATGCTGTATGCCGACCTCGCCATCTTCAGCGAAGATCATGCATCGCTCGACGACGTTCTCGAGCTCCCGGATGTTCCCAGGCCAGGCATAGTCGAGTAGGCGCTTCAGCGCCTGGTCATCGAAGCCCGTCACGGAACGGTCGAGCTTGTCGTTGAATTTGGGCACGAAGTGTTCGAGCAGCAGGGGAATGTCGCTTGGGCGGGCGCGCAAGGGCGGCAGGTGCACGTGGACCACATTGAGACGGTAGTAGAGATCTTCCCGAAATCCGCCTTCGGCAATGCTCTCTTTTAGGTTTCGGTTCGTCGCGGCGACCAGGCGGCTGTCGACCGTGATCGTCTTGATTCCGCCAACGCGTTCGAACTGCTGCTCCTGCAGCGCCCGCAGTAGCTTCACCTGCATACTGACCGGAATCTCGGCGATCTCGTCGAGAAACAAGGTACCCCCGTGGGCGAGCTCGAACCGACCCGGCTTGCTCGTCACCGCCCCCGTGAAGGCGCCTCTCTCATATCCGAACAGCTCGCTCTCGAGTAAGTCCGGCGGGATGGCGGCGCAATTGACGCTTATGAACGGCTTGTTTTTGCGCGAGCTGTTTTCGTGCAGCGCCCTGGCGATCAGCTCCTTGCCGGTCCCGCTCTCGCCGGTGATGAGGACCGTGCTTGGCGTGTCCGCGACCTTCTCGATCACATCGTACACGTCGCGCATCGGCGCGGACTCCCCGATGATCCGGTAGCGGCCCCGTTCGTTTGGGTCTCCGCTCACATGCTTTTGGGAGAGCTCGCGCGTCCGCGCTGCCTTGGCGACGACTGCCCGAAACTCCGCCCGATCGAATGGCTTGGTCACGTAGTCGAAAGCGCCGAGCTTGAGCGCCTCCACCGCCGTGTCGACCGTTCCGTGCGCGGTAATCATGATCACCGGCACGTTCGGGAAGCGCCCACCGACCGCTTTCAGCACTTGCATACCGTCGAGCTGCGGCATCCGCAGATCTGTGATCAGCACATCGATGTGATGCTCGGCCATCGCCTTGAGCACGGCCTCTCCGTCCGAGACGCAGTGGACTTCATACCCATCGTGTTGCAGCTGCGCCCTCAGAATGCGGCGCAGGTTGTCCTCGTCATCGGCAACGAGGACCTGTTTGGTTTCGACCACGGCCCGGAGTGTAGTGCAGCCGGGTCCGCTGTACAGAGATGCTTCGGCGGTGCTCAGCTCGCGGCGCTCAGGCGCTGCTCGGCAGCCCGAATGACCGTCGCTCGCCGCTTTCGCGCCCGCTCGTACTCCAAAACGGCCGTAGCTTGCAGCCCCGAGAGCCTCTGGACCCGGTTCACCACGTGTTTGGCTGTCAGCTGGTCATAGTTGCGTAGCGGAGCGTCGGCCAAATTGGCTGGGCCCTTCGCGGGCCTTGGTTTTGCGGCCCTGGGCTTCTTTGCGGACTTCGCCGCTACGTGCTTCGTAGGCTTTGCCGCCTGCTCGAGTCGTTCATCGACCCGGATCTGCGCCTTCGCGAGCAGGCCCTTGGCCGATCCGAGCACCGTCACCTCCACGGACTCCGGCCTGAGCGCGTCGCGGGTGCTCAAGGCCTGCCGTTCGGCGCGATCGAAACGCTCCTTGAGCGCGGCCACGTAGGCATCCCGGGTTTGGAGAACCAGGCGCTGCCAATCGAGTACTTCCTTTTCCAGAGCCTTGCGAAACGCTTGCGTAGAACGGCCCGTGGTGCTGGCCAGCGCGCTGCTGGCGGCCCCCACGTCCTTCACGAACGTCACACCCGCATCCCGCGATTCCGCGAGAAAGGTCTCGCTGGCACCCCGCGTCTGCTGGAACCAGAGCGTCCCCTGCTTTTGTAGTCGGGTGCTGCTCCGACGAAGTTGGTCATTGCGAGTCATGTCTCTATCCTCCCTTGGATGACGCGGCGCGTTATCCGGCTCCAAGATAGCTACGAAACGGCTCCCGTCAAGATCGGCACGAAACCAGGAACCTTTCCGCTACTTCGCCTAGACTTTAGGGCTAATGTCGGGTGTGGCCCTACGAACGCTGGTCGTGGACGACTCGAGCTCTGTACGGAAGCTCCTGAGTGAGCTCCTACGTGAGCGAAATCACGAACTGACGACGGTCGGGACGGCCGAGGAGGCGCTCGAGGCGCATCTCCGGCAACCCTTTCACCTGATGCTGGTCGATTGGACGCTCCCGGGCATGTCCGGACTCGATCTCTGCCGGGCCGTGCGTAGTCGACCCGGCGGCGAGCATGTCGTCATCCTGGTCATCACCGGCCGCAATCGCGTCGAGGACCTGCACGCGGTCCTCGACGCGGGCGCGTCGGACTACCTTGCGAAGCCCATCGATCCGGAGATCCTCGGAACCCGACTCCTGATCGCCGAACGGGCCATCGCAGACGACAATCGCCGCGCCGAGGAGCGACACGAGATGGAGTCGCGCCTCGCGTTCGCCGATCGCATGGCTTCGATCGGCACCTTGACCGCAGGCGTCGCGCACGAGCTCAACAACCCATTGATGTACGTGCTTTCCAACCTGCGCTTGACGCGAGAAGAGATCGACGCCCAGGCGGAATCCGAGTCCCTAGAGCTCGCCAGGCAGCAGCTGGACGAAGCCATCCACGGCGCGATCCGCATGCAGAACATCGTGCGCGACCTCAAGACCTTCTCGCGCGTCGACGACGAACCCCGAGGCAACGTCGACCTCCAAAGTGTCGTCGAATCCTCGATCAACATCTGTTGGAACGAAATGCGCCACCGCGCGACACTCGAACGGGATTTCGGCGAGACTCCCACGGTGGACGTCAACGAGTCCCGGCTCGGGCAAGTGTTTCTGAATCTGTTGATCAACGCGGCCCAGGCGATGCCGGAGCGCGCGGCGAGCGAAAACCGCATCACCGTCCGCACCCGTACCGACGGAGATGGCTGGGCAGTGGTCGAGGTCGCCGACAACGGCACCGGCATCGAGCCGGACCGCATGAGCCACGTCTTCGAGCCCTTCTTCACGACAAAGGGCATTTCCGAAGGCACCGGTCTGGGTTTGTCGATTTGCAGGGACATTGTTCGAGACGCCGGCGGTACCATCGAGGCGCGGAGTGAGGCCGGCCACGGAAGCACCTTCGTCGTGCGCCTGCCGGCATCCACCCGGGCTGACGTTCCACAACGAACGCAGGCGCCACCGACGGCGACGGTCGGCGCCAGCGCGACCGTCGTCGTGATCGACGACGAGCCCTTGGTCGGCCGCTCGATCCGGCGTGCGCTTCGCGGCCACGAAGTCGAGGTGTTTTCTAGCGGCAAAGAAGCGATCGCGCGCCTTTGTTCCGATGAGCCCTTCGACGTCGTGTTCTGCGACTTGATGATGCCCGAGGTCAGCGGGATGGACGTGTTCCGTCAGGTTTCGAAGCGACGTCCGGAGCTCGCCTCACGCTTCGTATTCATGACCGGTGGCGCCTTCACGCGACAGTCCCGTTCGTTCCTGAAGAAGACGCAGCTGACGTGCCTCGAAAAACCCTTCGAGCTCCGTCAGATCCGTGATTTGGTCAGGGAGCGCGCCGAAGGCGCTTCTTCCAATCTAGTGGCGATGGGTGGACTCGAACCACCGACCTAGCGCGTATGAAACGCCCGCTCTAACCACCTGAGCTACATCGCCAGAGGGGCGCGAGTATAGGCAGGTGCGCGTCACGCGCAATGTGGGCTCGAGCGTGACCCGGGTTCCGCGGTTGGCAGCGCACCGGGATTGGTTTATGGCCGGGGTCGTGTGTAGACGAATCTGTTTCTTCGCTGTTCTCAGCCTTGCCTTGGTCGCGCAGCCGGTCGCGACGTTTGCCCAGTCGGGCGGCTGGGGCGAGCCGATCAAGTCGCCCAGCAAACCGGCTGCCCCGGTCGAACCGGAGCCCGTGCCCCAGGCGCCACCCGATCCCGATCCCGAGCCAGCGGAGCCGGTCGAGCCCGCGCGAACGGAGCCCAATCCAGACTGGGCCGATGCCCCTCCGACTGAGAACGAGCAACGTTCGGCTACGAATCCCGACTGGGTCGAGGAGACGGAAGCGCCGCCGGTCGGCAAGATGAAGGACCGGGCGTCGGAGGTCTATGGCATCCGCTATGCGAATCGAAACCTCACCATGCCCCGCGGAATGATGCGCGGCACCTTCGACACGGTGGTTGGCCGCCGTACGGAGGACGCACAGGGTCTCAGCCGGCCCTTCGGCCCGACGGGCACGATCTCCACGATGAACTTTGGCGTCGCGATCAGCCTTGCCAAAGATTTCGAGCTGGGCTTCTCCCGATATCGAATGGGGTCCTTCCCCGGCGTCAGCATCTTCCCTACGTTTGGATTCGGCGGTGAAGGGCTGATCACCTTCAGCATGTCGCCAGATGCGAAGTTCGGAGACATCCCGCTCTATGCGCGTTTCGAAGCGCTTTCGAACGAGCATGTGAAGCTTGCGTTCGATGCGGTGTTCCGCATTCCCACCCGCACCGAGTTTGGTTTCCTCGGCGGTATTCCGATGCGCTTCATCATCCAAGAACGGTTCTCGTTCGACACCGGTTTGGAGTTCACGGTCGACACCAATCCCCAAGGCCCGTCGGTCTGGTCGATCAACATTCCAGTCAACTTCGTCGCCAACGCGACCGACCAGTTTTTCGTCAAGGTCAACAGCGGCATGGATCTCTTCGACCTCGGCCAAACGATTCGCACTGTGACCTCCGGGCTCGTCAACGGCCCTTTCTACTTCATCCCGCTCGGCTTTGGCGCGGGGTACACGGTCGAGGCCCGCAGCACCATGATGGACGTCTTTGCGAGCTTCCGCTTTCCGACGTTCTACGGTTTCACCACGCGCGAGTCCCAGCTGAACGCGGAGACTTGGCAAGTCACGATCGGCCTCAACATCTACTCACCGGTTCTGTTCAAGGGGAGCGCGCTCTGATGATCTACCAGCTCGGGGAGCGGCGCGTGCAGATCGAGGGTGAAGTGTATGTGGCGCCGTCGGCCGAGGTGATCGGTTCGGTCGTCTTGAAAGACAAGTGCAGCGTCTGGTTCAACGCGGTGCTACGCGGCGACTCCGATGAGCTGATTGTGGGCGAAGAGACCAATATCCAAGACTGCGCCGTCCTCCACACCGACCCGGGCATCCGTCTGGTCCTCGGCCGCGGTGTCACGGTCGGCCATCACGCTACGGTGCATGGCTGCGAGGTCGGCGACTTCAGCCTGATCGGCATCCACGCGGTGGTGCTCAACGAGGCGAGAATCGGCAAATACTGCACCATTGGCGCAAATGCGCTGATCACCCAGGGGCAAGAAATTCCGGACTATTCCGTGGTTCTCGGCTCTCCGGGGAAGGTGGTTCGAAAGCTCGATCCGAGCAAAGGCGAGAGCCTCGAAAAGAGTGCGGCGGGTTACGTGAAGCGCGCGCGAGAGTACCTCGACGCGCTCGGCGCCGACGATCGCTTCGCTTGATCAGATTCGATCGAGCAGCGTTTGTTCGCCGAGCTCTTCGCAGAGTGATTCAAGCGCCGGACGGTCGGGACCGGTCCAACGAAGCTCGCCCAATGACTCCGTGATCGGCACGTCGGTGCGCAAGGTTGCGAGCCGTCGATAGAGCATCGCGTCCTCGCGATGCTCACGAAGGTTTTCCGCGAGTGTCGCCGCGCCTCGGACCTTCACGCCCCAGTCCTGGTGATCGTCAGGAATATCCTCGAGGTGCACGAGCCCGCCGAGAACCGTTGCGGCGCTCTTCGCGCCCCAGCGCGCAATGCCGGGGATGCCATCCGCCGCGTCGCCGACCAACGCCAAGTAGTCAGGGATCGATTCCGGCGAGACGCCGAATTTCTCGCGCACGCCGTCTGCGTCCAAGACGATTTGACGCCGCCGATCGAGCGTCACCACCTCGTTCGAGCGTACGCACTGACAGAGATCTTTGTCCGGCGAGCAAATCACGACCTGCTCGACCTCAGGCGCGTCGCGAAACTTGGCGGCGGCAGAGGCCAGTGCATCGTCCGCCTCGAAGTCCACCATGGGCCAGGTCACCATCCCGAGCGCCCGGCTCGCGCGTTCGACGAGGGAGAACTGAGCGAAGAGCTCCGGCTCCAGGCCTTCGCCCGTCTTGTAGCCATCGAAGAGCTCATTTCGGAAGGACTCGACGGTCTGGTCGAAGGCGCAGCCCAGGTGCGTGACCTCCGCGTCGCGGAGCAACGACGCCATCGATCGCAAAAAACCGCGAGTCGCGCCGACCTCTTGCCCGGCTGGCGATCTCGCCTCCGGGGCCCCGAACCAGGATCGAAAGAGCTCATAGGTTCCGTCGATCAGATGAACCTTCATGAGTCGCTCTTATCGCAGTTCAACGCCACCGCACCATGCAGCCGGCAGAAGGACTCGCATTACGCGGACTTGTGGAACGATCTTGCAGGTGCAGCAGAAGGCGCCTCAGCACTGCACGGAGGCGTGTCCATGGGGTTCACTGTAGGAGATTCACACACACAATCCCCCAAATATTGCGGTTTTTTTGTTGTACACCCCAACATCTAGTAGCATCTCACTTATTGCCATACATGGGTTGTCATCTAATGCGAGCTGAGCAAAACCCTTCTATGACGCGGTGCGAAATCGCGAAATTAACCCCTGTTTGTCGCTCTCAACTACTTGATATTACGGGTGAAAAGAAGAAAGCACGGGAGGCCGATCGTTTCTGCTTGACTGGGCCCGCCCCGCGGAGCTACTTCGCAGGCTCGCCTCAAGCGGTTGTGGTGGCTAGGAGGCTGCCGGCGCAACCTATTGTGGGGCGATTGTGGACAGTGGGGGTTCGCCTGGGGATGCGAGGTGAATTCGACCTGGATGGTGAGTTGCGTCTGGTTGGAGGTAAACTGTGGCATTGGATACGAGAGGAATGACTAGCAACTTGGAGATCGATGGCGCCCGGCGAGCCGAAGTTTCGCAGAAAGCCGGCGGTCTATCGATGGAACGCAGGCTGACTGAGGCCGGCACCGATCCGCTCGACGCGGTGGAGTACGTCCTGCGAGACAGCCAGATCACCAGCTCAGACGGCTCGGTCGTATTCGAGCTCAAGGGGGCGCAGGTTCCGGAGGGCTGGAGTCAGCTCGCGACCGACATCGCAGTCTCCAAGTATTTCCGCAAAGCCGGCATCAACGGCGACAAGAATCTGGGCGAGCGTAGCGTCCGCCAGCTCGTCTACCGCGTGGCGCACTCGCTCCGCGAGGCAGGCGACAGGTTCGGCGGCTACTTCGCCGACCAGGAGGCAGCCGACACCTTCGAGGCCGAGCTCTCTCACCTCCTGATCCATCAGAAGGCCGCATTCAACTCTCCGGTCTGGTTCAACTGCGGCCTCTATCAGCGCTACAACATCGAAGGGTCGGGCGGCAACTACGCCTGGGACCCAGAGCGCGACGTGATCTTCGAGACCAGCACGGCGTACGAGAATCCACAGTGCTCCGCCTGCTTCATTCAGGCCGTCAATGACGACCTGATGGCGATCTACGAGCTCATCAAAAACGAGGCGCGCCTTTTCAAGTACGGCTCGGGCACGGGCACCAACTTCTCGAAGATCCGCGGCAAGCAGGAGAAGCTTTCCGGCGGTGGCACCTCGAGCGGGCTGATGAGCTTCCTCGAAGTTCTCGATCGAGCCGCGGGAGCCACCAAGTCCGGAGGCACTACACGCCGCGCCGCGAAGATGGTCTGTCTCGACATGGATCATCCCGAGATTGTCGACTTCATCGAGTGGAAGGTCCGCGAAGAGACGAAGGCGCGGGCGCTGATCGAAGCCGGCTACGACTCGGACTTCAACGGCGACGCCTATCACACGGTCTCCGGTCAGAACTCGAACAACTCCATTCGCGTAACCGACGAGTTCATGAAGGCCGTCGAAACGGACGGTGAGTGGAAGACGACTCTGCGCACCAGTGGCGAAGTTTGCGACACGTACCGTGCGCGCGACATCTGGCGAAAACTTGCTCAAGCCGCTTGGGCCTGCGCCGACCCAGGCGTCCAGTACGACACCACGATCAACGACTGGCACACGTGCCCGAACACCGACCGCATCAACGCGTCGAACCCGTGCTCGGAGTACATGTTCCTCGACAACTCGGCCTGTAATCTATCGTCGATCAACCTTTCGAAGTTCCTCGACGCGGAGGGACGCTTCGACATCGAAGGATACCGGCAGGCGATCCGCGTCCTGATCACCGCAATGGACATCGCGGTCGACTTCGCGAGCTATCCGACTGAGGAAATCGCGAAAAACAGCCATAATTTCAGGCCTCTCGGCCTTGGCTACGCCAATCTCGGCACCTTGCTGATGCAGCTCGGGATTCCGTACGACAGCGACGAGGGTCGGACGATCTGCGCCGCGCTCACCTCGATCCTCTGCGGACATGCCTACGCCACCTCCTCGGAGATCGCTGCGAGCAAGGGGCCGTTCGGCGGATTCCAGCGCAACCGCCAGCCGATGCTTCGCGTCATGGGCAAGCACCGTGAAGCCGCCTACCGCATCAACGAGGCCGGCGGCCCCGGGATGACCGACGAGGAGCAAACCGCTTGCCCGCCCGAGCTCATCCAGGCCGCGCAAGAGGATTGGGACTTGGCCTGCAAGCTTGGCGAGCTCTACGGCTACCGCAATTCACAGGCCACCGTGCTCGCGCCGACCGGAACGATTGGCCTTCTGATGGACTGCGACACGACTGGCATCGAGCCAGACTTCGCGTTGGTGAAGTTCAAGAAGCTCGCAGGTGGCGGTTACTTCAAGATCGTCAACCAGAGCGTTCCGAACGCACTCCAGCGGCTCGGCTACACCGACGCGCAGCTCGCAGACATCGTTTCGTACGTGACGGGCACCAACACCTTCACCGGCGCTCCGCACTGCGGTCGAAAGGCCTTGCTCCAGAACGGCCTCACGGAGCGCGAGATTGAAAAAGCAGAGGCTGCTCTTCGTGGCGTGTTCGATGTCGGCTTCGCACTGGCGCCTTGGGTCATCGGGACCGAAGCCTACGAGCGTCTTGGGATTGACTCGGCCACCTACAACAAGCCGGGCTTCCATCTGCTCCGCTTCTGGGGTCACAGCGACAAAGAGATCGGCGAGCTCAACGACGTCGTCATCGGCCGAATGACGGTGGAAGGCGCGCCGCACCTCAGAGCCGAGCACCTTCCGGTGTTCGACTGCGCAAACCGCTGCGGCAAGATCGGCGAGCGTTTCATCGACCCCATGGCGCACGTCCACATGATGGCGGCAGCGCAGCCCTTCCTTTCGGGCGCGATCTCCAAGACGGTGAACCTGCCCAACGAAGCGACCATCGAAGACGTCGAAGAGATCTACGAAGAGGGTTGGAAGCTCGGTCTCAAGGCGATTGCGCTCTATCGGGACGGCTCGAAGTCCTCTCAGCCGCTCAACACCAAGGACGACTCCAAGAGCGCAGAGAAGGACGACGCGAGCCCCGAAGCGAAGGCTACGGCGCCCGCACAGGTCATCGACATTCCAGTTCAGGAATGGCTCACGCCCCCGAGCACCCGGCGCCATCGTCTTCCGAAAAAGCGCAGCGGCTTCACGCAGGAAGCCCGGGTTGGGGGCCACAAAGTCTTCCTTCGCACGGGTGAATACGTAGACGGCTCGCTTGGCGAGATCTTCGTCGACATGCACAAGGAAGGGGCTGCGTTCCGCTCTCTGATGAACTGCTTTGCGATCAGTGTCTCGATGGGTCTTCAGCACGGCGTGCCGCTCGATGCCTACGTTCGGCAGTTCACGTTCACGCGGTTCGAGCCTCAGGGGATCGTCGAAGGTCATCCGAACATCAAGTTCTCGACTTCGATCATCGACTACGTGTTCCGCGTGCTCGGTGTCGAATACCTCAAGCAATACGACTTTGCGCAGGTGCCACCGAAGGAGGAGCAGGAAGAGCTCCAAAACCCGACCGACGTGGCTGCCGTCCAACGCCTGGAAGGGTCGCAGCCAAGCGAGCCGCCCCAGGCGATCGAGCCGGCCGAGCAGGTCACCTTCGGTTTCGACGACGCAGCCCCGCAGGCCAACGCCCTCGACCAACAGCTCGGCGAGATGATGGGCGACGCACCGATGTGCGACAAGTGCGGGCACATCACCGTGCGCAACGGAGCGTGTTATCGCTGCCTGAACTGTGGAAATTCCATGGGCTGCTCCTGACGGGGCTGAGTCACGCCGCTCGGCGGCTTACCTCCTCGGGGCTCCGCTGCGGAATACCGACGTATTCCTCACTCCGCCCCTGTGGGGGCGCTCGCCGATCGACGCAACTCAGCCCTGTCAGGTTCTTGCACTGCCGCTGACACTGCCCCTGCCACGGACGCTGACACGGTCCCTGACACTGCCGCTGTTTCTGTCCCTGGCGCTGTCGCTGTCCCTGCCCTAGAACCCCCACCGGTGACTCTGCGGTTCTACAAGTACGAAGGTCTCGGGAATGACTTCCTCATCATCGAGAAGGAAGCGCTCGCTGGCGTGCAGCTGACGACCGAGCAGGCGATCGCCTTTTGCGATCGGCATCGCGGGATCGGCGCCGACGGTGTGCTGCTGCTGGACGTGAACGAGCCGTCGATGGAGGTGATCAACTCCGATGGCTCGGTCCCGGAGATGTGTGGCAATGGGCTTCGCTGTGCGGCCTTGCACCTCGCCCGCCGCCGCGGCGAGGCGGCACTCGAGGTGACGGTCGCCACAGCTGCCGGGCCTCATCCTTGCGTCGTCGTGAACCGGGCGCACGCAGAATCCGTAGCCGTGCAGATGGCGCCACCGTCGCTCGTGCCATCCGACCTTCCATTGAGCTCTGCCGCCCCCTGGCTCGATCATCCGCTCGAGATCGACGGGCGTACGCTGCATTTGACCGGCGTGTCGATGGGCAACCCGCACGCGGTGACTTTCGACGAGGTCGGCGAAGCGCGCTTAGCGCTCGGTCCGGCGATTCAAAGCGACCCGCACTTCCCTGAAGGGGTCAACGTCGCCTTCGTTTCCGAGCATGAAGGGCACAGCATGCGCTTGGACGTTCTCGAGCGCGGCGCCGGATGGACCCAGGCTTGCGGGACAGGCGCCTGCGCGGCCGCGGTCGCGGCAGTCGAAACCGGCCGCGCCGAGCGAGACGAGCCGCTCAGCATTCGACTCCCCGGCGGGACGCTCATGATCACCGTAGCCGCGCCTGGTGACAGCGTGCTCATGCAGGGCCCAGCGCGCTTCGTATTCTGGGGCGAACTCG
Organism: Polyangiales bacterium; assembly: GCA_049645265.1. Classification (GTDB taxonomy): domain Bacteria; phylum Myxococcota_A; class Polyangia; order Polyangiales; family Houyiibacteriaceae; genus SG8-38. The sequence continues at coordinate 17,771 of JBARTN010000008.1, read as the reverse complement.
AGATCTAGCCGGTCCGTTGCAATATCGGCGGCTTCCGTTAGGTTTGCGTGATGCCCCGTACCTTCGTTCGAGCGCTCGTTGCGCTCACGCTCGCTGTTTTGTCCTTTGGCTGTGGCAAGGACGACGGTTCCGCCGCCAGCGATGACTTCGGCCGCTGCGCGGAGTTCGACCCCCTCCGCCAGGTCTACTGGGGCGACACGCACATCCACACCGAGCTTTCGTTCGACGCCAACATGCAGGGCACGCGCACGACCCAAGACGACGCGTACGCCTTCGCGCGGGGCGAGACCATCCCGCTCCAGCCCTACAACGAAGACGGGACCCCGACCCGGATGGCGACCATCGATCGGCCTTTGGACTTCGTCATGTTGAGCGACCATGCGGAGTTCCTCGGCACCTTGAAGGTCTGCAACGATCCCGTATTACCCGGTTACGACGCGGACCAGTGCCAGCAGTACCGCGCTGCACAGGAATTCGATCCCGAGGAGAATCCGGTCTTCATCTTCGTCGAGATCAACGGCCTCACCGCGTTCGAACCTCAAGACGCGCACTATCCCGAGCTCTGTGGTCCGGGGGACGAACACTGCTTAGAAGCCGGAATCGATGTCTGGCGTGGGGTCGTCGATGATGCGGAATCGGCCTATGACCGAAGCGACAGCTGCGAGCTCACGACGTTTCCCGGATACGAGTGGAGCGGCGGGCCCATGGCCAAGAACCTCCACCGGAACGTCATGTTCAAGAATGAGAACGTCACCGGTCTACCCTACAACTACTTCGACGAGCCCTACGCCGAAGGTCTCTGGGCACGTCTTCGAGAAGAGTGCATCGACGCAGGCACGGGCTGCGACGTGCTGACGATTCCTCACAACACAAACCTCTCCGAAGGCATCTACTTCGAGAACAAGATGGCGAACGGTAAGCCCTTCACCAAGGCGTATGTCGACGCCCGCAACGCGATGGAACCGGTCATCGAGATCTACCAGCACAAAGGCGCTTCGGAATGCCTGCCGGGCTCTGCGACGGCCGACGAGCTCTGCGGCTTCGAGGCGCTCCCTTTTTCAAACCTCGCGACGACAAACCAAGAAAGTTTCACGCCTCCTGACCCCAAGGGCTTCCTACGCGTCGCCTACGGCGAAGGCCTGAAGCTCGAACAGAGTCTAGGCACCAACCCATTTCAATACGGCATCACCGCCGCCACCGACACGCACATCTCCGCACCGGGCTTCGTCGCAGAAGATGATTTCAAAGGTCACGGCGGCGCCGGACAACCGAACCGCTTCGTCCCTCCACCGCAGGGCTTTCCTGACGTCGAGTACCTCAGCCCAGGGGGCCTGACCGCGGTCTGGGCAGAAGAGAATGCGCGCGAAGCGATTTTTTCCGCCTTTCGTCGTAAGGAGACCTTCGGCACCAGCGGCACTCGGATCCTGGTCCGCATGTTTGGTGGCTGGGACTATCCAAACGACCTTTGCGACGCAGATGACCTGGCCGCCCAGGGCTACGAGGGCGGCGTTCCTATGGGTGGGACACTCGCTCCGCAGCCCGGCTCGACCGGGCCCGTGTTCGTCGTGTCGGCCAAACAAGACGCCGCAAGCGCGCCTTTGCAGCGAATTCAGATCGTGAAAGGCTGGCTCGACGGCGACAACTACGAAGTGAAGGTCTACGACATCGACGGCGATGCGAACAACGGTGCGACCGTCGATCTCGACACCTGTGAGACGCAAGGCCCCGGTGCCGGGGACCTCTGCAACGTTTGGCAGGACCCCGAGTTTGATTCCACGCAGCGCGCGTATTACTACGCTCGCGTGCTCGAGAACCCGACCTGCCGCTGGACGACCTGGCAGTGCTCTCAGGCCGACTACGACTGCAACGACTGGGACTTCGAGGCGTGCAAGAAGCTCACCGACGACCCAGACGATCCGAGCGACTGGGCTACGCCGGAGAGCAACTACACCTGCGATTGCTGTGATCCAGCCGCGGGTCTGAATACAGATGTCTGCGACGGGGTGAGTTGCGATGACCCGTTGCTGTCTGAGCTCGAGGAGCGTTGTTGCCATCAGGTCGAACCGGCGATCCAGGAGCGTGCCTGGAGCTCGCCGATCTGGCATCAGCCACCGAGCTGATGCTGCGCACGCTGGTCCAGTTCTTTCTGATCGGTGGTCTGCTATTCAGCGCCAAAGCTGTCTACCAACGCAGCCGTGTCGAAGGGCCGGCGATCACCGTTCGCGTTGCCGCGGACGCCACGGATGCAGAAGTCGAGGCCGCGGTCCGTGAGGCGATTCTCCTGAACGAGGCACGCCGCTATCACTGGGACAGAACCGACCCGATCGTCTACACGCACCTGATTCGCAACATGCGCTTCATCGAACCCGACTCCGAGGACGATGACCTGGCGCTCTTCCAGCGCGCGGTCGAGATGAACATGCAGGCGCATGATCCGGTCGTTCGGGCGAGGTTGCTCTATCGCGCGCGCGAGGCCCTGGCGTTCGTGCCCGACGATCGAATGCCGAGCCTTGCCGAGCTCGAGGAGCACCGCCGCACGCACGGCGATCGCTTCGAACGTGAGGGGCGCGTTCGGTTTCAACACGTGTTCCTGAGCCGTTCCAAGCGTGAAGAGGCGCTTGCAGCGGATGCACGCGAGATGCGCGAGCGACTGGCCGAGCTCGGCGACTCGGCGGCCGCGGGTCTGGGTGACCCTTTGCCTGGTCTTCGTCCCGAGCAATCGGCGACGCCATCGGAGTTGAAAGACGACTACGGCGTCGAGCTGGCGGGCGTGGTGGAGGACGCGCTGGTCGGTGCATGGCGAGGGCCCGTTTCCTCGGTGTACGGCCTTCACTTCGTGAAGGTGATCGACACCAGGCCTGCCTACGTACCCCCGCTCGATGCCATCGGCGCCGAAGTCCGTGCCGATCGGCTCCGCGAGATTCGCAAGGAGCTCCGGCAGGAACGCATGGCTGCGCTTCGCGAGGCGTATCGCATCACCGTCGAGAGGGCACCCTGATGCGCATCTCTTTGCTTGCGGTCTTGGCTGCGCTCGCTTTCGGTGCTCCGAAGCATGCTAGCGCCCACCCACTCGCGCCTTCGGTGCTTTCATTCGAGCACCGCGCGGACGGCACCGTCACGATGCGCTGGCGAGCGCCGGTGAAGCGGCCCACCGGTCAATCGCTGCGGCCGCAGATTCCAGAGACCTGCGAGCAACTCGGTCCAGCCACGCTTCAAAAGACCGAAGACGAAACCGCCATCCTCGAAACGACCGAGATCCGCTGCGATCCGCGGGACATGCTCGGTGCAGTCGTCCGTGTCGGTGGCTTCGAGGACTCGAGCGTCAATGTCGTCGTCCGCATCGTTCGCCTCGGTGGCGACGTGCATCATGCGATCCTCGACAGCGGCACGCCGGAGCTCACGATCGTCGCGCAGGTCGACGAGTCGCACTCTTTCTTCGAGTACCTGATGCTCGGCGTTGGGCACCTGCTCACCGGCTGGGACCACCTGACCTTCGTCCTCGGGCTTCTCGTCCTTTTCGGCTGGCATCGCAGGCTCATCGCTGCCGTGACGGCATTCACCGTGGGTCACAGCCTCACGCTCGCGCTTTCCGTGCTGGGGATCGTCTCCCTCCCCACGGCGCTTGTAGAGGCCTCGATCGCGCTGACGATTGTCGTACTTGCACTCGAAATTCAGTCGGGAAAGCACGGTCCAGTCTGGAAGCACCCCTGGATCCTCCCGGGCGCGCTCGGCCTTCTTCACGGCCTCGGATTCGCGTCCGTTCTTTTCGATGCGGGCCTGCCGAGCGATGAGATCCCGCTCGCGCTCCTGGGCTTCAACCTCGGCCTCGAAGTCGCACAGCTCGGGGTGATCGCCGTTGCATGGCTGAGCTTCACAGCCCTCCGTTCGGCGCTTCCGTCGACGTGGCGAGGCAACCGAACCATTCCCGCCTACGTCATCGGCTCGCTAGCGGCATTCTGGTTCATCGAACGAATGTTCGCGGCCTTCGGAATTGTGGTTTAGAAATTGCGCTGCTTGACGGCAGCCAGGTAACCGCGAAGCTCGGCGGCGGCTTTGGTCTTGTCGAAAGGCGCAAGCGGCGACTCCGGTTGCTCAGCCAGCGCATCGTCGAGGTGCTCGAGGAACAGGGCGCATTCGCCCGTCGCAAGGGCGAGCTTGGCTTCGTCGATCGCGTGGCGCTCATTCAGCGCGCTCACGGCACGCGTCAGCTGCCCCCGGCCCGGGTACTTGGTACCCCGGCTCAAACGGAGCCCAAACAATCGGAAGTGCCGGAGGAACTCGCCTGCGAAATCGAGGCCGCCGCCACCGTTCGAGCAGGCGTCGCTCGCAGAGGCGGCGGACGCCTTCGCAAGGAATGCTTGTAAAATGAGGCGAAACGCCCAAATCTCCTGATGCAGGTTCCGCAGCACACGCTCGCTTTTTCGTTCCACGGGCTCTGCTCGCACTGGTCGACCGAGGGCGTGCAGCCTCTTCGCGGCGTCCCGCACGGTGGCGCGAAGCTCGACAATTCCATGGTGCATCCGCTCGGCCGCGACGGCGTCACTGCCCTGCACACCGGGTTCGGGCAAGGGGTCGTTGAGCAGAGACCTGGATTTCGCGTGAATACTCGTCGCGATCGCTTCCACCGACAGCAGCCTGGTTTCGAGCTCGTCGGCAAATGTTTCCACCCCTTGCACCAAGAGAAAACGACTCAGCAGACGAAGCTCGCGTCGGACTGCCGCGGCCACGAGGTGCGAGCGGAATATTCCGTCCGGTTCTCCGAGCTGACCGTCGGCGATGCCGAGGAAGCGATGGTCGCGGAGCAATGCCAGGAACGAGATCATCGTTGCCGTCTTGGCCGCCTCGCTTTCCCAGGACTCGAGTTGAGGCGTCAGGCCATCGGGTCGTACGAGCTCCGCTGCATTGGAGAAATCCAGCGGCTCGGGCGGCTGGAAAAACGGATTGCGACCGAGCCCGTGCAAGAAGAGATCGCAGGCTTCTTGAAACGTGCCTGCATCGACCCTAGCGAGCTCCAAGAGACGCTCGGTGACCCGAAGCGCATCACGCAGGGATCGCTCGAGCGCGCGCAACGAAGACTCCGGCTCGCCGAGGGGCGCGCCAACGAGCGCCGACTGCGGAGCCCCGTTGCCTCGCAGTCGAGCAACGAGCCGAAGAGCCCACTCGTAACCCGTCCGCACCGCATATAGGTGCGGATGAAAGTCGATCCCGAGTCCCGGACGCGCTTGGTTCTCCCAGTGACGAAACGCAACGAGCCCCGAGAGCAGTGCTTGAAGCGGCAACAAGGCGTCCGACCGTTGCTCGGCCGTCAGCGACTCGCGCCACCGGCCCCAGACCTCCGCATCGGCTGGCGACCAGCGCTCCATCGACGAAAGAAGGCCCTCGCTGGCCGCGTTTAGCTGGAAATTCATGGGGGATGGGGCTCTCGAAGCGCCCCTCCAAAGAGGCGCACAGTCCGAAAAAAGTCTCAGAACAGGTCGGCTTGTGATTTGGCGGGCTGCTCTTTTCCTAGGTGCTCGAAGGCGTGTCGGGTCGCTACACGTCCCCTCGCCGTGCGCGCCAGCAAGCCCTTCTGAAGCAGATAGGGTTCGTAGACGTCTTCGAGTGTATCGCGCGGCTCGCTCAGCGCAGCCGCCAAGGTCTCGATGCCGACTGGGCCGCCATCGTAGTGATCGATGATCACGGTCAGATAGCGCCGGTCCATTTGGTCGAGGCCCGCGGCGTCGACATCGAGTCGCTCGAGCGCTTCGCGTGCGGACTCTGCATCGACCTTGCCGTCGGACAAGACCTCTGCGAAGTCGCGCGAACGACGCAACAGGCGATTGGCAATTCGAGGCGTACCACGCGACCGCCGAGCAAGCTCCTGCGCAGCCTCGACGCTAATTGCAAGTGCGAGCAAACGCGCGCTTCGCTCGATAATCGTGCGCAAGGCTTCTTCGGGGTAGTAGTCGAGGCGCGCGACGTACCCGAAGCGCGATCGCATCGGGTTTGTGAGGAGGCCAGTCCGCGTCGTTGCCCCGACCAGAGTGAACGGGTTCAACGGAAGCTGCAGAGTTTGCGCGTACGGCCCATCACCGTTGACGATGTCGATGCGGAAGTCTTCCACCGCAGTGTAGAGGTTCTCTTCGACGGTTGCGTTCAGGCGATGGATCTCGTCGATGAAGAGCACGTCGTTTGGCTCGAGCTTGGTGAGAAGCGCAGCGAGCTGCCCCTTGTGCTCGATGGCCGGACCGGAGGCCGAGTGCAGCGTGACACCGCGTTCACCGGCCAAAATCAGCGCCAGAGTGGTTTTGCCGAGCCCAGGGGGACCGCAGAACAAGGTATGGTCGACCGGCTCGCCCCGCCGCCGCGCTGCCTCGACGAAGATTCGCAGGTTGTCTTTGATGCGCTCTTGGCCGACGAAGTCGTCGAACTGCGACGGGCGAAGGCTTCGGTCGAACACGCGATCTTCGGTCTGCTCGTCGATACTCAGGTTCTCGTTCGCTCTGGCTTCCATTTCAGTCATGACAACGCCGATAGCGCGGCGCGCAACAGCCCTTCGACGTTCTCGTCGCTCGAAGCGCCCATCGCGCTTCCGACCGCGGCCTCTGCCTCGCTTCGTTTGTATCCCATTTGCACCAAGGCACCAACGACTGTGTCACCCTCCGAGCCAGCTGGGCTCCGAACCGCCCGGAGCCGCACCCCCGTCTTGTCGCTCCCGGCGAAGTCGACCTTCCCTTGCAAATCGAGAAGGATTCGTTCGACAGTCCTCTTTCCGACGCCGCTGATTCCTTTGAAGGCAGTCTTGTCTTGTCGGGCAATCGCGTCCCGGAGCTCGCTCGCGTTCATGACGCCGATGATCGCAAGCGCGAGCTTAGGGCCGATGCTGCTCACCTTGAGGAGAGCCCGAAACGCAGCACGGTCTTCGGTCGTGGCGAAGCCATAGAGGGTCATCGCATCCTCGCGGACGTGCGTGTGAATCTGAAGCGCGACCATCTGCCCCGGCTCCGAGCCAAGCCGCCCGGCCGTGCCGCCAGGCAAGAACACCTCGTATCCGACGCCATTGACGTCGACGATGACCGAGCCATCCGCCTCTCGATGCTCGATCGTCCCGCTGAGCCTGCCGATCACGGGGCGAGCGTAGCAGGTTACTGAACAGGTGTGTCCATTTCTGCGAGATCCGGACGGGGTCGGCGTTCGGGTTCAGCGGCCGAGTGGCTTGGATCGACTCGCCTGGATGTGCGTGATCGCCACCGCGAGGGCGTCGGCCGCGTCTTCTTCCGGTGGGGTCTTGAGTCCAAGGAGCGCGGTGACCAGGCGTGCCACCTGGACCTTGTCGGCGGCGCCACGTCCGACGACGGTGCGCTTCACGACCGCTGGTGCGTACTCGTGGATCTCGAGCTCGGACTGCGCGGCTACCAGCAAGGCTACGCCACGGGCGTGTCCTAGCTTCAGGGCTGCGTTTGGGTATTTCGCGAAGAAGATCTCCTCCACGGCAACTGCTTCGGGCCGGTGCTCGCGGATGACTTGCTCGAGACCCTGGTGGATCAGGTGCAGACGCTTCGCGAGTGGCAGCTTTTCTGCGGCCGTGATCGTCCCGGCCCCGATCTGACGGAGCTTCGTTCCTTCGAGCTGCACGACACCCCAGCCGGTGCGCCGGCTTCCGGGGTCGATGCCGAGGATGCGCATGTCCCGTTCAGGCCATTTCGGCGAGCGCTTGCTCGCTGAGCTCGAAGTCGGAAAACACGTTTTGCACGTCGTCGTGGTCTTCGAGCGCTTCGAAGAGCTGAATCAGCTTTTCGGCATCGGTTCCTTCTACGACCTTCGGATTATTTGGTATGTACTCGAGCGCCGCTTCTCGGACCGTGATTCCTGCGCTCGCAATCGCATCGCGCACCACGTCGAGATCGTTGCGCGGGGTGGTGATGACCCATTCATCTTCGACCAGCTCCATGTTCTCGGCGCCACCGCCCACAGCGGCCTCGAACAGTTGCTCTTCGCTCGCTGCTTCCTGGTCGACTCGGATGATGCCCCGCTGCTCGAAAGACCACAGAGCCGACCCGCCGCTGCTGATCTGTCCGTGGTTCTTGTCGAAGAGCTTTCGCACCTCGGCAACCGTCCGATTGCGGTTGTCGGTCACGACCTCGCAGATAAACAGCGTGCCATCGGGGCCTACTCCTTCGTAAAGAAGCTCTTCGTACTGAACGCCTTCGAGCTCGCCGGTGCCCTTTTTGATCGCTCGGGTCACGTTGTCGGCAGGCATGTTCACGCCTCGTCCGAGGTCGATCGCGCGCCGCAGCCGTGCGTTGCCCTCCGGATCGCCACCTCCCACGCGCGCGGCGATGGTGATCTCCTTGATGACTTTTGTGAACAATTTCCCGCGCTTGGCGTCCTGAGCACCCTTGCGCCGCTTGATTGTCGACCATTTGCTGTGGCCACTCATACCGTCCCCTTATTCAACGGAATTGCTCGGTTTTCAAGCAGATCCTGACAATGAATAAGCCCCGGGCCGGCGCGTCGAACTTCTCATGAAACGCATTGGGATTCTCATCATCGCTCTACTCGGGGTCGCCGGCTGTGACAGGGACTCCCGCTATTTCTGTATCGCCGACGGGCCGTTGAGCGAGCGCGGTTGTTTCTTGTGCCGGGGGGACGAATGCGATCCGCAGCCTGCGCCGCAACGAGATTTTTGCGCGGCGGACGCCGACTGCGCGGTCGGTGAGCTTTGCACGACTCTTGGCTGCGTCAGCGAATGCCAAGAAGCGTTCGATTGTCCGCTCGGCACGACCTGTGCGGACAACGGCCTTTGCTTGAACCCGCTCGAAGAGGAACCCGACCCGCCTGCATTCAGCTGTCAATTCAATTTCGAGTGTGGGGACGAGCGCATCTGCATCGATGGTGAATGCCTCATCACTTGCCTCGACAATCCGTGTCCGGAAACCCAGCAATGCCTGGCGGGCGCTTGCCGTCCTTGCACCGATGAGAGCTGCCTCACCAATTGTACCGACGACACGAATTGCGCCGAGCACGAGTACTGCAGTTCGTTCCAGTGCATCCCGGACACTCGTCCAGAACAGTTCTGTCCCGAGAACGAATGTCAGCCCGACCGTGTTTGCGTTCGTGGCCAATGCCGCACGCCCTGCGAGACCGACGAAGAGTGCGCACGTATCGACACCACCATCCGCTTCTGCGCGCCGGTCGAAGAGCAGAACCTCTGTGTGCGAAGCAGCGAGGTGCTGGCCGCGTGTCAGCTCAACATCGACTGCGGGCTCGGCGAGGAATGTGTCGACGGCTCTTGTGCCGCGAGCTCCACCTCGCCCTGACTGCGCAGCAGCGCTTCCTGTAGGCTGGCGAGGCCAACCCAGCTGAATCCTGCACAGAACAGGAGCAGAAAGGGCACGCTCGCCCAGCTCTGGGTCGCGATTGCGATGAACAAGCTCGCGGTGCAGTAAAGCGCGAAGCCGAGCTCGACCGAGTTGTGCCAGCGCCAGCGGCCGCGGTAGCCCTTGGCACCCGATTGAGGCTTGCCATCGAGGGCGCCGCGCTTGGGGGTCCGAACGAACTCGACGTCACGACCGAACAAGCCTTCGATCGCGGCCCGCCCGTTGTTGACCGAAAGGCCGATGCCGAGCGCCATCATGGCAGGCAGTCGCTTGATGGCTTCCCATCGACCACCGTAGAGATCCTGGTGCGCGACGACATAGAACGCTGCGACCGACCCACAGGTGGCCACGAACATGGGCACGTCGAGCATCAATAGCTCCGGGTGTTCCATCTGGCGCCGGATCAACATGTTTGGAAGCTGGAGCGAAGCCAAAACCATCAAGAACAGATACGCCAAGTTGTTGGTTAGGTGAAATACAGCTTCGGTCTTCACTTGGCGACTCACCGGGGCTCGTACGATCGTTGGGAGGAGCTTGCGCGCCGTTTGAACCGAGCCTTTGGCCCATCGATATTGCTGCTCTTTGAAGCTGTTCATTTCGGATGGCAGCTCTGCGGGCGCGCTGAATAGCGGCGCATAGACGAACTTCCAGCCCGCAAGCTGCGCACGGTAGCTGAGGTCCATGTCTTCGGTGATCGTGTCGTGTTGCCAACCGCCTGCGTCGATGATGGCGGACTTGCGCCACATGCCTGCGGTGCCGTTGAAGTTGAAGAAGCGCCCGGAGCGGTTTCGCGCGCTGTGCTCGATCACGAAGTGCCCGTCGAGAAGCATCGCCTGGCAGCGAGTGAGCAGCGACCGGTTCCGGTTTAGGTGGGCCCATCGCGCCTGCACCATCCCAACGGCAGAGTCCGCGAAGAAGTCGATCAGCTCGCGGACGATTCCTGCCCCCGGGACGAAATCCGCGTCGAAAATCAGGATGAAGTCTCCTTTCGCGACCCTCATGCCGGCCTCGAGCGCGCCGGCCTTGTAGCCGTGGCGGTCCTCGCGATGAAGATAGACGACGTCGATCCCCTCCGCGCGTCGCGCTTCGCATCGGGCGCGAGCGATCGACGACGTCGCGTCGGTCGAATCGTCGAGGACCTGAATCTCGAGGCGGTCGGCCGGGTAGTCGATTCGAGACGCTGCGTCGATCAAGCGTTCGGCGACGAACATCTCGTTGTACATCGGCAATTGGACGGTGACCAGGGGCAGGTCCGCTTCATCAAATGTGGCCGAGGCTAACGAATCCTCGCGACGATGGCGCAGGTACGCGAGCAGAAGCGCGCTTCGGTGTATCCCGTAGAGCGCTAGTACTCCGAGCGTCAACAGGTAGAGAATGATGATCAAAGTCTGCAAGTCAGAATCCAAGGAAACGGGAGAAACGACGACGGGCTCAAGCGGAAGGCATCTCCCCGGCTGCTGCGATCTCGGCGCCAGCTCGCAGGCGCGTCAGGGTCTTTTCTTTGCCGAGAACTTCCATTACTTCGAAGAGGCCCGGGCTCTTCGTGCGGCCGGTCAGTGCCACACGGGCTGGCTGCGCGACCAGCTTCATCGAAAGCTCGTTCTCTTCGAGCCAAGCTTTCATCGTTTGCTCGAGTGGCTCCCTTGCAAACGGTTCCACTGCCTCCAGCACGTCGGCCAAGCGTCGGAGGTTGTTCGCGTAGGCTGGCGCGAGGAACTTCCTCTTTCCCTTGGCATCGAACTCGACGTTTCGAAAGAAGTAGTCCACCGCATCGGCTACCTCTATGAAGGTTTCGGCGCGTGGCTTCACGTAGGGGATCGTCTTCAAGAGGACCGGGTCGTCCGCAGCCACCTCGATCCCGATTCTGGCGAGGAAAGGCACCGTCCCGCGCGCGATCTCCTCATCGGAGAGCATTCGGAGATGCTCGGCCTGAACGTGGAGGAACTTCTTCGCGTCGTAGCGTCCAGCCGTCGAGCCAACGCGATCCCAGCTAAATTTGTCGATCAGCTCCTGTCGCGTGAAGATCTCTTGGTCGCCGTGTGACCAGCCTAGGCGCGCGAGGTAATTGATCACTGCGTCGGGCAGGTAACCCATGTCGCGGTATTCGAGGACGCCGACCGCCGCATGACGTTTCGAAAGCTTCTCGCCATTGGGCGCGAGGACCATCGGCATGTGCGCGAATTTGGGAACGGCCGCGCCGAGCGCTTCGTAGAGCAAGATTTGAGGCGCCGTGTTGATCACGTGGTCGTCGCCGCGCGCGACCAGGGTCACCTCCATCGTCAGGTCGTCGACGACACAGCCGAAATTGTAGAGCGGCATCCCATCGGGGCGAAGCAAGATCGAGTCCTGCAGGGTGGAGTTGAGGATCTCGATCTTCCCTTTGACCTCGTCGACCCAGCTCGTGACCCCTTCATGAGGCGCACGGAAGCGAATCACGTGACGCGCGTTCGGGTCCGCCGGAGGGTCCCTGCGGTCGCGCCAAGGGCTTTGAAAGCGGAAGCCATCCTTGGTGCCGCTCTTCTGATGCGCTTCACGCGCAGCGGCGATTTCTTCCTTCGTCGCGTAGCAGCGATAGGCGTGGCCGGATTCGATCAGTTTTTCGGCGTACGCGGCGTAGATGTCGAGACGCTCGCTTTGCACGTAAGGGCCATGATCGCCCCCGACTTCGGGGCCCTCGTCCCAGTCGAGGCCGAGCCAGCGCATCGATTCGAGGACGATCTGAATGCTTTCCTCGGTGCTGCGCTGACGATCGGTATCCTCGATCCGTAGAATGAACGTACCTTGGTTTCGGCGCGCCCAGAGCCAGCTGTAGAGCGCAGTCCGCACGCCGCCGATGTGCAAGTAGCCCGTGGGCGACGGGGCGAAGCGAACGCGAACTTCTGACATGGCGGGAGAGCTACCTGCCGCCCGTGACGCGGTCAAGCAAAGCGGCGGCTAGCTTTGGCCAGTGGGCGTTGGACTGGCCTGCAGGACACCGCTGAACGAGTCACGGTACGCCCAGGCCAGGAACAGTTGCACGGCGATGATGAAGATCGCCATGGGCAAGCCCGCAGGATCCAAGAACACGTGAAATAGCAGGATATGCACGGAGACCGGAGCCAGCAGGATCAAGCCGAGCGGGAGGAAACGTCCCGTCAGGATCATCAAGCCCGCCGAGACCTCGACCAGCTTTACCACCATCATGAAGTAACCCGTCGCGACGAGGGCGCCCATCAGCGAGCCAGCGGCTTCAGTCATCTCCGGAGTTGGGATGAACCCGAAGAAGCCGTTCAAGCCAAACACCACGAAAATTAAACCCAGCAACACACGTGCACCGATGATTGCAAACTTCATTTCACGCTCCTTTCCTTGGTCTCCTTCGACCTTCCCGATTTCCTAGGGCCCGAAGCTAACTCCCTAACCCCTCGAAATGCCAGCAGGTCATTTTCCTCACATCGAATCGCCTTGACCCCGACTGGCGCGGTGATCAGGCTCACGCGTTCATGGCAACGCCTGAGGTCCTCATTGAACGGCTCAACCGCGGCGTTCGGAAACGCAACGCGCACTGGACATTTCTACGCGATGTAGCGTTTGGCGACGCGCTCCGGCTTCGGCGTTTTCGCTTGGGCAATGGGCTGACCGTGCTGACGCTAATCGATCGATCCGCGCCGACCGTGAGCTACCACAGTTGGTTTCGCGTGGGCTCGCGGCACGAGCGCCCGGGCAAAACGGGACTTGCGCATCTGTTCGAGCATCTGATGTTCAACGCGACGCGTGACCATCCGCCGGGCGACTTCGACCGCCTCATGGAAGGCGCGGGGGCGGAGGCGAACGCGGCGACGTGGACCGATTGGACGTGCTACTACGAGAACGCGCCCCGGGACGCCTTGCCGCTTCTCATCGAGCTCGAAGCCGATCGCATGGCGAATCTCGTTCTCCGCGTGCCCCAAGTCAGCTCGGAGAAGGAAGTCGTTGCCAACGAGCGCAAGCTGCGCGTGGACGATGACGTGGAAGGCAAGGCGCTCGAGCTTCTTTACGAGACCGCGTTTGTTGGCCATCCGTATCGCTGGCCGACGATTGGTTCGATGGACGACATTCGCGGCTTCACCGTGCAGGATTGCCGCGAATTCTATCGAACACACTATGCGCCGAGCAACGCAACCATCGTAATCGCGGGCGATTTCAGCGAATCGAAAGCGCTTTCGCTTGTGCAGGAACACTACGGGGACCTGTCCGGTGCGCGCAGGGTCGAGCGGCGCAGGCTTTCAAAGGAACCCCCGCAGCGTGCAGAGCGGGTCTTCCAGCTCGCAGCGCCGACGCCGACCGAAAAGCTCCTTCTCGGCTACCGCGCACCATCGTTCTTGGACCCCGACACCCCGTCTCTCGTCGTTGCAAACGAGGTCTTGTTCGGCGGCCGAAGCTCGCGGCTGCACCGCATGTTCTGCCTCGATGAAGAGCTCGCGCTTTCGGTGCGCGGCTCGATTTCACCCTTTGTCGACCCAGGCCTCTTCGAGATGTGGATCGTTCTCCGGGAGAGAAAGAAGAAGGCAGATGCCCTAGCGTTGCTCGATCGGGAGATCAGCCGGCTCGGCTCCGAGGGGCCGACGCCCATCGAGCTCGAAAAGGCCATCAGTCAGCTGGAGCTTTCGTTTTTACACAGCATGGAAACCGCGGGCGGGAAGGCCGAGCAGATCGGTTTTTATGAGACCGTTGCCAATGACGGCGCTGCCGTGTTCGAGCGACTCGAGGCCTACCGGGAAGTTTCGGCCCGCGACGTGAAGCGGGCGGTCGCCAAATACCTCCGTCCTTCGCGCCGGACGCGCATCGAGATTGTGCGAAGAGGGTCATGAGCATATTGGTCGAATCGAGCGACGTGCTTCCGCTCGTGGATGTGGAAATCGCCTTCGGAGCAGGCAGCCTTCAGGACCCGGCAGGGCGAGAGGGCCTCGCTCAGCTCACCGGGCACCTCATGCGCCGGGGTCCGCGAGGGCTCTCCCAGCAACGATTCGAGGATCGGCTCGCAAGCCTTGGAGCCCGGGTCTCGGTCCAGGTCTCGATGCGCTCCACTCGAATTCGCGCGACCGTGCTTCGCCGCAACCTGGAGCCATTGCTCGCGCTTCTGTCCGATTTGGTATGGCGGCCTGCCCTTCGCGCCAGCGACTTCGCCAAGCTCAAACGGCAAGCCCAGGCGGCGCTGACGGCGCGGCTAGACGACGACCAGACCCTCGCCGCGCTGTGTTTCCGTGAAGCGCTTTTTGGCGAGCATCCGTACGCCCGCGCTCAGGGCGGAACCGCGGACAGCCTTGCGCGCATCGGCCTCCAGCAGGTCGAGAGCTTTTACGCGCGAAACATCGCAAAGGGGGCTTTCCTCGTTGGAGTCGCAGGTGACGTGGTCGATTCCGAGGCGCGCGCCTTGGTCTCGTCCTACTTTCCAAGCACGAAACGGCGTAAGCAGAAAGACTCGGTCGTTCCAGCGACTAGGGCACGCCCCGGTCGCCATGTGGTCATCGTCGACAAGCCGGAGCGAACGCAGACTCAACTCTTCATCGGCACGCTCGGCGCGCGCACACGCGACCGCAATCTCTTCCCGCTCATCCTGTCCAACACGGCGTTTGGTGGCACCTTCAGCGGTCCACTCATGCAGGAGGTTCGCGCAGTCCGCGGCTGGAGCTACTCCGCATACAGCCGCTTGCTGCACGCGAAGCAACGAGAAGCGTGGTACATGTCGACGGCGCCTGCGGCGGAGTACTCGGCGGATTGCGCAGCGCTACAATTGGAGCTGCTCGAACGCTGGGTCGATCGCGGAATCAAGAAGGCCCAGCTCAGCTTTGCGCAGCGCTACTTGATCAACAGCCATTGCTTCGATCGAGACACGCCTTCCAAACGGCTCGAATCCCGCCTCGACGTCGAGTTACTCAGTATCCCTCGCAACTACGTCGAGAAGTACGACGAGCTCGTGGCCGGCGTCAGCCTGCAGAAAGCCAACGAAGCGACTCGCGCCCGGATCTCGACCAGAGACCTCACGATTGTCGTGGTTGCAACCGCAAACGAGGTAGCCGGCGCGTTCGAGCAGCTCCCCGGCGTGAAGTCCGTGGAAGTCGTCCCTTTCGATCGGGGCTAGTTCGTCAGGGCGCGTCGCAGCTCGGCGCGGCTCCAGACTCGCGGCACCCTGACCTGCGGCAGCTTTGCCAGGCCTTTGGCCTGCTCGTGAAGCTCCCCGTCGGGCTCGGGCAAGATGATCGTTCGAAGGTCATCGGACCTCGTGAGAAACTCGATCACTTCCATCGATCGGGCATCGTGCGTGGCCGAGTGAATGATCAGGCCGGCGTACTCGGTCTCTTCGCTCTCCAGCTCGCGAACCGCGTCAGCGAGCGAATCGACAACTGAGACCGGAAAGCCAAAGCTTCGGATTTCGGCTTCGATCTCCTCGCGCACGCGACGCCGAGGCTCGAACACTAGGAGAGGGAGCTGCGCTGCGATCGCGTCGCGCCGCACGAGCGCACGCAAGACGGCGTTGTGAATCGCATCTTCTTGATCCGCCGACAAAATAGGGAAAGCGATCGCCAAAGCGACACCACCGTTCTCGCTGCGCGCACGATGAACCGAGCCTGTCAGACTCATCGTCTCCTCGCCGGTATGGAGATCGATCAAGAGGTGCACGAGGTGGCCGGGACGCAGTTTGCGATCGCCCGACACCATGGCACCTCCCGCAGAGATGTTTTCGAGCGTGTACTCACCGACGCGATCGCCTCGTTGAAACAAGATGGCACGGCCGTCCAGATCAACCCTGTGATTCGTGCGTCGATCCCTTTGTGCCCTTGCATGCCCCATAGCTATTTAAGAGTGCCGAGCCGCGCGACGAAAAGCTAGTCCGCAAGGGGTGATAAACCGATCGCTCGGATGTCGTTTTGCGGATTCCTCTTTTCGGGTTCTCAATCGCACGAATGGTTGTATACTGATCACCACGCGCGAGCCGCCGGGCTCATCGCGATCCAAGCTCAACACTATTGCCATCGGGGCCTACGATCGGTGCATGCTGTGTTGATTCCGGTGACACGCAAATTGGGGTCTGGTAGAGTGCCGACCCTATGCCGAGCCTCAAGTGGATGGTGCAGCAGGGCCGGCCCCGTCTGTTTGGGATTTACAAGCGCGTAACGTCCATCGGACGGGCCGGGGCCAACGATGTGTCGATCGATTCGGAGGCTTTGGAAGCGCATCACGCGCAACTGGTGTTCGATGGACGGGACTTCGCCGTGGCGCCCATCGACCCGGGCGCGACCTTGCAGGTCAACGGCAAGAAGAAGAAGAAATCGAAGATCTTTCACAATGACAAGCTGACTCTCGGAGACGTCGAGCTGGTGTTCTCGCTCTACGACGAGAGCAGCTCACGCGATCCGGACGCCGACGGAAGGGCCTCTCAGACGGCAGAAATCGAAGGGATGATGAAGCTGAGCGATTTCAATCGCCGGCTGCTCGAGATACGGGCCATCCCCGACCAGATCGAAGCGCTGCTCGACGCGGTGATCGACGTCATCCACGCGAACAAAGGCTTTGTCATCTTGCTTCGCGACGGAGACCCAGAGATCACCGCCGCGCGCAACGTCGATCGAGAGACGATTCCAGATGCCGTGACTCAGCTTTCGGACAGCATTCTTCGCCGCTGCATCGACACGCGCCAGCCACTCATCGTGAGCGACGCCGTCAATGACACCATGTTCAACTCGAGCGAAAGCGTGATGGACTTGCAGCTCAGCTCCGTCATGGTTGCGCCTCTGATTGCGCAGGGACAGCTCCTCGGATTGATCTACGTCGGCAACGACAACGTGGTGAACCTGTTTGAACAATCGAGCCTCGAGGTGCTCACGGTGTTCGCGGGCCAGGCATCGCTCATCTTGCAGAACGCGATCTTGCTCAATCAGCTCACCACCGATCGCGATCGCATCGCCGAGGAGCTGGAGTCCCAGAAGTTCGGTGGGATCATCGGCAGTTGTCCGAGCTTGCAACAGGTGTTTCGCCGCGTGGAGAAAGTGGCGGCCGCCGACATCAACGTGCTGATCACCGGCGAAACTGGCACCGGGAAGGAGCTATTCGCCCGTGAGCTACATCGCCGCTCCAATCGCGCCGAGGGTCCGTTCATCGTCGTCAATTGCGGTGCCATTCCGGAGAACCTCATGGAGTCGGAGCTCTTCGGTCACGTGCGCGGGGCGTTCACCGGTGCGGTGTCCACGCGGCAAGGCAGCTTCCAAGCTGCAGACGGGGGCACGCTCTTCCTCGATGAGATCGGCGAGATGCCGCTGGCGCTCCAGGTGAAGCTGCTGCGCGCCCTTCAGGAACGCGTCGTCGTCAAAGTCGGTGACACGAAGCCTCAGGCGGTCGACATTCGGATCCTTGCAGCCACCAACCGCGATCTCGAAGCTGCGATCAAAGAAGGGA
>JBARTN010000007.1:0-5212 GCA_049645265.1 Polyangiales bacterium | reverse complement strand
CCGACGTCGTGTGGAATCAGACTTTCGCTCAAGCTGCGCGTCGCGTGTAGCGATGATGCAGCCCGCCGACCATCGGGAGGGCGATGACGTTTCCCCCGTCGGTGGACTCGCGCTTGCGGGGTTCGGGAGCGTCCTTGTCGAGCGCGAGGTGGGTCCGGGATCCGTGATAGTACTCTAGGTACTTCCGAAGGATTCGCCGTAGGTGCTGCTCGCCAAGAACGATGACGTGGTCGAGGCAGTCCCGCCGAATGGTCCCGATCACGCGCTCGCAGTACGGGTTCTGCCACGGGGACCGTGGCGCGGTGAGGACCTGCTCGATTCCCATCGCACGCGCTCGGCGAACGAAGTCCGCGCCATAGATCGTGTCTCGGTCCCGGATGACGTAATTCGGCGCTGAGTCGTAGGGCAAGGCGTTGACCAACTGCTGACCTGTCCATCGCGCGGACGGACCCTCGGTGACGTCGAAGTGCACGATGCGTCGGCGCTCGTGGTCAAGGACGAGGAACACGTACAGGATGCGAAACGTGGCCGTCGGCACCACAAAGAAGTCGATGGAAACAAGTTCCTTGGTGTGGTTCCGCAGGAACGCACGCCAGGTCTGCGACGGCGGCTTTCGCCGACGCGGCATGGTCCGCGACACCGTGGCTTCTCCGACCTCGAAGCCGAGCTTGAGCAACTCGCCATGAATGCG
This sequence comes from Polyangiales bacterium, assembly GCA_049645265.1. Lineage (GTDB taxonomy): Bacteria > Myxococcota_A > Polyangia > Polyangiales > Houyiibacteriaceae > SG8-38. The sequence goes on along the minus strand of JBARTN010000007.1, from coordinate 4,521 downwards.
AGGCGCTCCCCACGTCGGGTTCTCGATGGACATTCGACGGATGAGCGCCCGGATCTCCGCGTCGATCGGCGGACGACCGCCTCGGTTTCGGCTCCGCCAGCTCCAGTAAAGCCTGAAGCCCTTGCGATGCCAGCCGATCACGGTTTCGGGCTTCACGAGGATCAGGGCGTTCTGCCAGTCTGGCCACAGACGGCAGAGCGCGACCCAGAATGCGCGGTCCGCTTTGGTCAGCTTGGGGCGTTTGGTCTTGCGCTTCAGAATGGCCAGCTGCTGTCGCAAAGCGAGGTTTTCGAGAGCGAGCTCGCGCTGCGACTTCAGGCTCGAGCTGGCGGTCGCGAGCAGGGCGTACAGCAAGGGAAGCATCGGGGGTAGGTTAGCTCGACTCCGAACGCGCAAACATCAACGATTGTGTAGTCGACGGGGTTCTGAGGAGGCACACGTCCCGTGCGACCTACTGAAGCATGGCTTCGGTCTCGCGCCACAGCCGCTCTTTGTAACTTGGTTCGAAGTCGAGGTTCGTGGCCTTCTTGTTCTTGAAAAATTTTCCCGAGACACCTTCAATTTCCGGAGAGCTGCAGACGTAGATTCCCGTCTTGCAGCTTTTCGACATCATCGGCTGCACAAGCTTGTTCATGAGCAGGCCCCACCGCGGCATGTCGTGCATCAAATCGGAACGGACCGCCCCAGGGTGGAAGGAATTGACATCAATCCCCTTCGGAGCAAGCTTCTCAGCGAGAATTTCGGTTAAGACGGTCTTCGCGTGAACCGTGGTAATCGCCGTGCGGAAGCTGGTGTAGTTCTTGGAAAAACTAAGATCACTAAAATCGAGTCGTGCCCCGAAGATGAAGGCGGGCACGCCGGCCACATTCACGATTCTTCCATGCGGAGCTTTTTCCAGAAGTGGAGTCAGCTGGGTAGAAAGTATGAAGGCACTCAGGTAGCCAATTGAAAAAGTCTTTTCAAACCCTTCCTCGGTTAGCTGTCGCTGTGGCTGCATAACTCCCGCGACGTTGGCCAGCACATCCAGTCGATCGTGCTCTTCCGAGAATCTTTTTGCGAATGCCTTCACCTCATGCAGGTGACTCAAGTCGAGCGGGATAAACCTAGCCTTGCCTGGGTATTGAGCATCTAGCGCGCGTTCGGCCGCCTTGCCTTTTTCTGCGTTCCTTCCAATTAGATAGGCTTCGTATCCTTTCTCGAGGAGGCCGCTTGCAATCGACAGCCCTATTCCCGAAGTGCCGCCCGAGATCAAAGCTGTCTTCATGTTTTAGGATGGTGCAGCGACTGCGTGTTGTCGAACGAAACGGAGCCCGACGGTGAGCGTAAACGAAAGACTCCACATCGGTATCTTGGGAGCCGGAGCGATCGGCGGCTACGTAGGCGGGCGTCTCGCTGCGAAAGGCACGGCCGAAGTCACGTTGATCGGCCGCAGAGCGTTGGCCGACGCGGTTGCGAGGCACGGCCTCACACTGCGGGAGTTCGATCGCGACGACCACGTCGACGCCGCGATGGTTCGCATCGAAGATGACGCGCACGCCCTGTCGTCTTGCGACGTCGTGTTCTGCTGCGTGAAGAGCGGAGCGACCGCGGAGGCGGCGAAGATCCTCGCGAGCGTTCTCAACTCCGAGACCGTGGTCGTGAGCTTGCAAAACGGCCTCAGAAATCCGGAGATCCTTCGCGCGGCGTTACCCGGCAATCCGGTGCTTCCAGCAGTGGTTAGCTTCAACGCCATCATTCGCGAGGGTGCAGTATTTCACCGTACGACGAGCGGGCCTCTGATCATCGAAACGCGACCCGAGGGCCAGGATCGGCCGTGGGTGGATGCGCTCAGGGCATCTGGGGTAGAGGTCGAGGAGGTGCGCCCGATTGCGCCCGAGCTGTGGACGAAGCTCCTCCTGAACCTCAACAATGCAGTCGGCGCGCTGTCCGGCGCTCCGACGCGCGAACTGATCCTCTCCCGTGGCTATCGACGGGTGATCGTGAGGCTACTCGACGAGGCGCTCGACGTGCTGCACGAAGCCGGTGTCCGTCCTGCCAAGTTCCGTGGGGTTGCTCTTCCGGTCATGTCCTTGATCATGAAGCTCCCGACACCGATCGTCCGAGTGGTAATTCGCGCGCAGCTTCGCGTCGACCCGGAAGCGCGTGTCTCGATGTGGACCGACCTCGAGCGAGGACGGCTGACCGAGGTGGACTTCCTGAACGGAGAGATCGTACGCCTCGCAGATGAGCATGGGATCGCGGCCCCGATCAATCGACGCATCGTCGAGCTCGTTCATGAAGCCGAGCGGGCGGGCGCTGGCTCGCCACGAATGAGCGCGGAAACGCTTCTCCGTTCGCTGGAAGCGGGGTCGTGACAGAGAATCCGATCTACGCCGGGTCCACGTGTGCGCGCCGATCGCCCGACGGCAGTGGCTCGACGCTCCATCCGATGCGCGAGCCTCGCTCTTCGAGGTCTGGCCGGATGGCGCGGAACACGCGTTGGTATCGGTACCAGGGGATCGTGGTCCATAGATGATGAATGAGATGGTAGTTTTGGCCGAGGAGAATGGCGTTGAGCAATCGGCCCGGGTAGATTCGCGTGTCTAGAAAGCGTTCTCGCGAGTCGTACGGGTAGTGTGGCAAAAAGTCGAAGGTCAAGGCGAGGAACACCAAGGCGATGAGGACCGGACCGAACCACATTGTCGCCACCACTGTAAACGTGCCCGTGGCCAGCGAACCGACAATGATGCCGACCAAGATCGCGTCCATCATGAGGGCTTCAGCAAGATCGCGCTTATCGCGCCACAGTTTTCGACCATAGAAATGCACGCGATACTCGATGATGAGGCCGAGGCACCAAAGCGGCAGCAACCATCGTGGGCGCCGGGCGACGGCCAGGTCGGGGTCGCGCTCCGGGTAATTCGTATGGGAGTGGTGCTCGTAGTGCACGGCTCGAAAGAGCGGTAGCGTCACCGTCAACACGAAAGCCGAAATACGACCTAAGGTCGCGTTCATGAAACGCGATCGATGCGCCGTTCGATGCACGCTGTCGTGCATGACCGTGAACATCAGGTAGATCGCCACTGCGTTCAGAGCGACGGTCGGAGCAACGGGCAGGGTGCCCCTCAAGTGATAGACCGCGGTGATCGCCAGCGTGCTCGACGCGGCGATGAACAGCCACACGGTGGGGTTACCGAAAAACGCGCTCTTGGGCGCGCCGACCCAGGAGCGGTCTACTTTGATCTTGGCCGTAGGCTCATTCATCGGGAGCGAAGGTAGCAGATCGGACGTTCAAAGGCTCTGGCCGTCGTAGTAGTCCGCAAAACGTGCCGGCGGATGTCTGCGGGGGTAGGCTTCTCCGTTCGATGGGTGTTCGACCGACGGTGCCGACGTTCTCTTGGGCAATTGTAATCCTGTTACTGCTGACCGGGGTTGAATGCTCTCAGGACGATGCCTCGAAGAGTCGAACCCCAGACCTGCGGAGCGCGGCGGAGAACAGCCCTGAGCGGAACAAGGCGCTTGCAGGTTACATGATTCGCGAGGACTACGCGCGGTGGAACACGTCGACAGAGCTGAAGTGTTTAGACCAGCTTTGGTACCGCGAGAGCCATTGGAACCACCGGGCGGTGAACGAGCGGACGGGCGCTTGTGGCATTCCGCAATCGTACCCGTGCAACAAAATGAAGGGCATGGGCGACAAGTACGGGGTCGACCATCGTCGCAACCCATGGCCGCAGATCGCCTGGGGACTGCAATACATCGAAGAGCGATATGGCAGCCCGTGCGCGGCCTGGAAGCGGTTTCAACGCGGAAGCGGCTACTGAGCTCTCCATCGCACACTCACGCGGCCGTCTCTTCGGTGAGCTTTTCCAACGCGGCGACGAAAACGTCCGCATCTTGCGCGCCGGGAATCAAGTAGCGGCGGTCGAGAATGAACGATGGCACCGCTTGGATGCCCTTGCTCAACCAGAAGCGCTGGTGCTCTCGAACGTCGGCTGCATAGCGGCCATCTTCAAGCACCGCGGCGGCCTCGGTTTCGTCGAGCCCTACGCGGCCCGCAACCGCGGCCAGAACCTTTTCATCACCGACGTTCTCCTGTTTCGAAAAGTAGCTCTCGAACAGCGCCATTTCGAGCTCGGATTGTTTGCCATGCTGCCCGGCCCACGTCAGCAACTGATGCGCCAGGAACGTGTTGTAGATTCGTTGGCCCTCGTAGAAGTTGAACGAGACGCCGAGCGAATCGCCGATCCCCGTCAGACGGCCCCGCGCGGCGTCGCTTTGTTCGCGGTTCGTCCCGTACTTCTGCCCCATGTGCTCGCGAAGCTCTTGGCCTTCGGGCGGCATCATCGGGTTGAGCTCGAAGGGGTGCCAGTGGATCTCGGCGTCGACCTCGCCTTCGAGACGGGAGAGCGCCTCTTGCAACTGCTTGTAGCCGACGATGCACCACGGACAGACCACGTCCGAGACGATGTCGATGCGGATCTTGGCGGACGGTGCGCTCATGGTTGTCATAGGATTCTAGCGTTCCTTGCGGCTGTACTC
>JBARTN010000006.1:0-3105 GCA_049645265.1 Polyangiales bacterium | reverse complement strand
ACGCACAGGATCGCGTCCTCCCAAGTGGCGCAGTTCGGGTCGCCGCTTTCGCGAACCAGGCGGATCTCCCAGCCGTACTCGTTCCAGGAATCACCGCCGGGATCGGTGGCGTGACACAGCGCGCATTGGGCGACATCACTCGAGGCCGAAAAGTCTCCGTACAGAGTCTCCCAAGCGATAAGCGCCGGACCGCGTGCACTCGCCGGCTGCGCGCCCGCGGCAAACAGAACAAGGGCCGTGCCCATGCCGAGCGTGAACGACGTTCGTAGCAACTTTCGAGACAAAGAGGTACCCATGATCAACTCCAGTGCGCAGGGAGTAACGGGTCGGGGGCGGCGTGCCGACGATCCAACTGCGCGAACGCATCGAATACCATGGCGCGGCCGATACGATCAATGGACAGTTCCGGACGCGCATGCCGCGGCGCGGCAAGGAGCGGGCGCTGTGCGGCGCTGACGCGAAAGGAACTCGAACGTGATACTCATGGATGCTCATGGATGGAAGTCGCGAAAAGCAGACGGGCTTGGCGCTCGCCGGGGCCTTCGCTTTGTTGGGGAATCAGCGAGTGGCGCTCTAGGATTTCGTCATGGGCTCGTTTGGCCTCGATGGCTCCTGGCGCCTCGCTTCTGTCTTGATTTGCATCGCCGCATGCCAAGCATCGGGCACTTGCGATCGCAAGGGCTCGGAGCAGGCAAGCGCGGTCGAAGAGCAACCGGTTCCTGGCGACATCGACGACGGCATCTACGAGGTCATCCCCCGCGGTCCGTTTCACCTCGACGAAGCTTTGAAAACCCGGCCGCCCGAGCCTCCACGGGCGACACCCCAGGCGCCGACCGTGGTCTTGGCTGTGCTCGACACGGTTCGCGCGGATCACACGTCGCTCTGTGGGTACCGGCGCAAGACGACGCCCTACCTCGAGTCGCTCAAAGAGCGTGGCGCGGTGCATAGCTGCCGGGCGTACGCCCCGGGGGACTGGAGCCTGCCAACCCACGCCAGCTATTTCACGGGCGTCTCGGTCGCCCGGCACGGCGCCCATTACGCCCACGACGCCAAAGATGAGAACGGAGAGCGCATACGTTCACTCTACGTCTATCCCCTTCGCGGCGATGTCCGAACCTTGGCCGAAGACATGCAAGAGCGCGGCTATCAGACCGTGCTGGTGAGCGACAATGGGCTCCTCGGCGAGGCTGGCTTGCAGCGCGGGTTCTCGGTGGTTGCAACGCGCCCGAGGAAACACGACCCACGGGCCGACTGGGTTCCACCAACGCTCCAGCGTGTCCTCGCGGAGAAAGTCGACCCTTCGAAGCCTTTGTTTCTCGTCCTCAACTACCTTCAGGCGCACGACCCCTGGGTAGCGCCCGACCGAGAGTTGGGTTGGGACTTGCTCGATCCGCAAATGGTGCCTGCGGACTTCAAGACGGGTTTCAGCCTCTATCTGCGAAACGGTTTGGAGCCAGGCGACGAGGGCCTGCTGCGCCATCAACTCACCGACCTTTATGACTATGGAGTCTATCGCGAGGATCAGGCTTTGCAGCGCTCGCTCTCCACGCTCGAACGTGCGGGTTGGCTCCAAGCGGGCTATCGGATCGGCATTACGGCGGATCACGGCGAGATGCTCATGGAGCACGGCATGTGGCGGCATCTCTTCGTGTACGAGAGCAACACGCGCGTTCCGTTCCTCTACTGGACCGACGGCGACTCGCCTGCGCTCCCCGAGCCATTCCCCGCCATCGCCATCCACTCCCTGTTGCGCGACGGCAGGCTTCCCGATCCCGTGCCGGTGGTCGAATCGGTCGCGATTCCAAACCCCGATGGAAGACGGCGAAAGGGACCCGCCTCGATGCCGGCGGCCGCGATGTGGTTTGGCGATGAGAAGCTCGTCTGGATCGGCGGCACGTACATGCGGATCGATCTCGCCCGGGATCCCGGCGAGCTCGCACCGGAGCCCCTCGGCGATCACCCGAAACGCGCAGAGCTCGAGGCCTTGGTTGCGGCGATCGAGTCGGGAAAGAGTCGACGGGAGGAGGTCGACCCTGCCGTGGTCGAGCAACTCCGCGCGCTCGGCTACGTGGAGTAAGAAGGCTACGCAGCCCTTGCCGGATCCGCCCCGCGTGCCACGAGCCGCATCTGCAAGTCCTTCGCTGCGCGAAGGGTGACTGCTGGCTGGAGCTCGAGAGTTTGGCCGGGGAGTAGCTCGAATCGGTATTCGCGGATCAAGGTCGCGAGGACCAGGACCGCTTCCATCATGGCGAAGTGGTTGCCGATGCAAATGCGTGGGCCTCCGCCGAATGGGAAGTAGGCGTACTTGTGGATGGACTTGGCGCGTTCGGGGAGCCAGCGGTCGGGGTCGAAACGGAGCGGGTAGGGGAAACACTGCGCGCTTCGATGGGTGACCCACTGCACGAAGAGCAGGGTGTCGCCCTTGGCGAAGGTGTAGCCGCCGAGCTCGAAGTCCTCGAGAAGCTGACGGCCGATGGTGTATACTGGGGGGTAGAGGCGCATCGACTCCTTGATGACGCGCTCGGTGTACTCGAGTCGTTCGTAGTCGTCGGACGTCGCGCGACGGTTGGCAAGTAGGTTGGCAGCCTCTTGGTGCACCCGCTCTTCGATTTCCGGATGCTCCGAAAGGAGGTAGAGCGTATTTGCGAGCGCGATCGAGGTGGTTTCGTGCCCGGCGAGAAAGAGCGTAATGCACTCGTCGCGGAGCTGCTGGTCGCTCATCACGGCGCCGTCCTCGTCTGACGCGTGGAGCAGCGCGCTCAAGAGGTCGCCCCGGTCCTCCCCGTTCCGGCGCCGATCGTCGATGATGCCCGACACGATGCGATCGACGTTTCGGACGGCTTTTCGAAACCGGAACATTCCAGGAGAGGGCCACCACTCGGGCGGTTGAATCGGGCTCTCCAGCACGTCGGTGTAGAAGTCGCTGATGACCTTGAGCGCATCGCCGACCTCCCTCGCGGTCCCCCGCACATCTGCATCGAAGAGCGTGCGCCCGACGATGTCGAGGGTGAGCTCGGCCATCGCCTTGTGAATCGGAATCACCCTCCCGTCGCTCCAGTCGTCGAGGGAGCGATGTGCGGCAGCGACCATCGAATCGGCGTAGGT
>JBARTN010000005.1:0-3076 GCA_049645265.1 Polyangiales bacterium | reverse complement strand
TCTACGTACGCAGAAAGGTGCACGACTCCGAGCTCGCCATGCTGATCTTGGTCGACGCCAGCCTCTCGAGCGATTCCTGGGTGTCGGGTAAACGGATCTTCGATGTGGTCCGCGATTCCACGCAAGTGCTCGTCGAGGCATTCGAGCCGACCTCCGCCAAGCTTGCGATCGGTGCGTTTTACAGCAATACGAGGCGCGACTGCCGGTTCTTGGTCACCAAGGGATTCGATGATTCCGCGCGTCTGGGGCTGCAACGGCTCCATGGGATCGCGCCCGCGGGTTACACGCGTATCGGTCCAGCCGTTCGCCATGCCCTCGAGGTGCTGGACCGGAGCGGCGCGCGCCGCCGGCTCATCTTGCTCCTCACCGATGCGAAACCCACGGACTACGACCACTACGAGGGTCACTACGGCGTCGAAGACGTGCGCCAGTCGCTTCGAGAGGCAGGGGAGCAGGGGGTTCATTGTCTCGCGCTCGCCGTGCGCGACAAAGGAGAAGCGTATCTCACCCAAATGTTTGGACTGCACGGCTGGATGCTGCTGCCGGACGTGCAATCGCTTCCCGGGCGATTCGTCTCGGTGGCAACCGACTTCTTGCGAAGCTAAGAGCCCACGATGAGGTACACGGCGAGAACGGCGAGAACCAGCTGAAACCAGAAAACGAAACGTTCCTTGGAGATCCGACCCAATAAGTGCTTACCGAAGTACGTGCCGCCGATCACCGCGACGACCAAGCCGGCGAGCACGGGCGCATAAGGCACGTAGTCGAAGCTCAGCGCCAGGAACGCCGGGATCTTCAGGAGGTGAAGCCAGGTTTGGCAGACCGCTTTGGTCGCAATGACCTGCTCGTTGTCGAAGTCGTCGCGGAGAAAGAAGGGGGCCAGGAACGGGCCCGTGGCGCCGACGAAAATTGCAAGCAGCCCGGCCGCGAGGCCCAAGAAGGCGTACGACCAGGTTGGGGGGTTCCGCAGCTTCGGTTTGTACCTTCGCCAGAGCAAGAAGAACAAAATGAACGCGCCGATCCATGCGCGGAACCAGGTGAGCTTCAGATCGGCCCAGATGTTCGCCGCGATGGCCACGCCCGCGACGGCGGGAATCATGAACGTGAAGAAGATCGGCCAACGAACGTGCCGGCGAAAGGCCCAGGTTCGCGTCCAGTTGGACGCAAGCTGCACGATGCCGTGCAGGGGCACGACCACGGGCGCGGGGAGTAGGGCGGTCATCACGCCGAGGAGGGTGACCCCCCCGGCCATGCCGAGAATCCCCGAGATGGTGGCCGTGATGAAGCAGGCGATGACGAGGACGACGACCGTGACCACCTCGAACATCCGCCGAGGCTAGCACCCCTTTCGCCTTGTGCTCCATGGGCATCATGGGTATTCGAACAGACGCATGCCCAAGCGCGTCCTTCGTTTTCATTTCGACTACATCTCGCCCTACAGCTACCTGGCCTGGCAGCAGCTCGGCGACTTCGCGAACGAGCACGAGCTGCGTGTGGAGCCCAAGCCCACGCTCCTCGCCGGCTTGCTCAACCAGTACGGCCACAAAGGGCCCGCGGAAATCGAGCCGAAACGGATCTACATGTTCAAGGACTGCCATCGGGCTGCGGCGCAGCTGGGCGTGCCCTTTGCGCCGGTGTTTTCGCATCCGTTCAATCCGCTTCCGTCGCTCCGCGCGACGCTCCTCGACATGGATGACCAGATCCGGGAGCGACTGGTGACGAGCTTGTTCCATGCAACCTGGGCCGACAGCCGTGACATGGGGTCCGCCGAAGTCGTCGCCGAAGTCTGCGCCGATGCGGGCGTTCCCAACGCGCTCGAACGCATCCGAGATCCCGAAATCAAGCAGCGTCTCTTACAGGCCAGTCGGGAGGCGATCGACCTCGGTGTCTTCGGTGTTCCGACGATGATCGTCGACGACGAGCTCTTCTGGGGCACGGACAGCTTCCCCCATCTCGAGCGTTACCTCTCGGGTGACGACCCGGTTCGGCCCGAAGACGTCAAAGCCTGGCTTGCAGTCCCCGCATCCGCCCAGCGAAAGTAGCCGCCCTACTGGTTTTGCCAGGCGACCATGCCGCCCCGCATCGAGGCGATCCGCTTGAATCCAAGCTTCTCGAGCTCGAGCGCGACCCGCCCTGAACGCCGACCCGAACGGCAGATCGTGATCACCGGGATTTCCTTGTCCCAGGCCTTCGAGGCTTCGTCGACGGTGCCCATCGGAACGACGTCGACGCCTTCGATTTTGCCGTCCGACTCGGCCTCGTCGAGCTCCCGAACGTCGACCATTCGGACCGCGCCTTTGTTTTTCGCAACCCAGGCGATGGAGACCTCGGGAATCCCTTGGGGGCCGCGCTCGATCGCAGCCCAGCCTCGCTCTGGAAGTGGATCGCCGGACATCGAGCTCGGGGGAACGATGCCGCAGTGCAGATTGGCTGGTACCGCGATGTCGAGCTTCTTCGGCGTCGGCAAGTTGAGATGATCCATGATCTCGGCGAACTCGGCTTCGGTCCTGCCGTCGCCGACGCGCGGATTCAATCGTTTCTCCTCGCCGACCGTGGTGAAGGTCATTCCTCGGTAGTCATGCCCGGGCCAGATGATCGTGTCGTCGGGCAGCGTGAATATCTTGTCGTGGATTGAACGGTAGAGCCGCTTTGCACTGCCTTGCTGAAAGTCGGTTCGACCGGTGCCGCGAATGAACAGCGCATCTCCGGTGAACGCATGCTTGTGGTCCGCGGTCACGAAGGTGACGCAACCGTCGGTGTGTCCGGGCGTCGACCGCACCTCGAGCTCGACGGAGCCGAACTTCAGCCGGCTGCCATCGTCGACCAGCAAGTCTGCACCTTCCGCGCCTGCATGCGCGCCGATGACAGCCTTGCTGCCCAAGCGCTTGCGAAGAAGCCCGGAGCCCGTGATGTGATCGGCGTGTGCGTGCGTGTCCAAGGTGTACATGAGCTTCAAGCCGAGCTCTTCGAGAAGCTTGATGTCGCGCTCCAACTGATCGATGACAGGGTCGATCAACACGGCCTCACCCGACTCCTCGTCGGCAATGAGGTAAGTGTAGGTCCAGGTCTCTCGATC
>JBARTN010000004.1:0-3767 GCA_049645265.1 Polyangiales bacterium | reverse complement strand
GCCTCCGGTCTTCACGGCGCATCTCGGTGACTGCCGCCCTGACCACTCCGGGACCTAGAGCTCCAATCAGCTCGCCCAAGAGCCAGGCTGGCATGACTGCGCTCCGTGCGGTCCCGAGAGCAAAGGTACCTACCAGCCGCGCTTCGTCGTCGAGGAAGCGAGCGACTTGCCGAGCGCTCATCCAGGCCTGGAACCGCAGCCAAAGGGCTTTTCCATGCGCCCAGCAGCGCAAGTGAAACGGCTTGGCCGCGGCCCGCTCCAAGGTCATCTCGGCCAACATCAAGCGCGCTTGCCGATCGAGCAGCGCGACAATGCTCCGATCTTGCTCCGGATCACGGCTGTTGTGCGCACGTCGGTCCGGAAGCACGGCAGCCTTGTCGGTGATGCGCAGCGCTTCTTCGGGCCGTCCCATCAGGAGAAGAAACGCCGCCAAAGACCGACGCGCTTCGTTGCGATCCGAGTCGCGCACGTGCGCCGGCCGAGCTGCCCTGTGGCGTGGGACTTCCCGGAGGGCCGATAAGGCTTCGGCAAAGCGGCCCGCTCTCATGTAGAGATCGGCTAGCTCGAGCCAGGGGTTCCCATACCAGGAAAGCCCGCCCTTCGATGCATCCATCAAGAGGCGCTCCGCTTCGTCGAACCGAAAGACCGACCTGGCCGCTTCGGCGAAGTTCCCGAGGTCGACCGCTGTCGCACTGCCGAAATGCGTGCGCCCGTACTCCACCGCGTCGGCGCAGACCTCGTAGGCCTTCTCGTCGTCGCCGGCCTCGTACTCGATGGCACACAGGGCGTTCTTTGCGCGCTCGATTTGATAGGGATCGCCGGTGGCCAATCCGTCTTCGGCTGCGAGTCGCGCCTTTTCGAAGTCCCGCTTCTTCATCAAGGGCCAGGCGAGCTCGGCCTTGAGCTGCGGGGTGTAGAGCTCGTTGTACCGGTACATGAAACCAAGCTGCTCGTCGTAGTGCTCGAGGTCGCCGTGTGCCCGAGTCAACGCGATCAAGATCCTCGCGTGCCATCGCCAGGGCTGACTCGGCGTTGGCTGTACGCCTTCGGCCGCCTCGAAAAGCGCGAGGGCGCGGGCTTCGTGAAAAAGGGCCTTGGGGAAATTCGCCTCACCGTAGTGCTGCGCCATGCCGAGAACGAGGTTTGCAACGTAAGAGCTCGGGTGCTCTATCAAGTACTTCTCGGCTTCCTCGCGGGATCGCACATAGCGCTCGCGTTCGATCAGCTCCCACAGAGCGAGCTCTTCGACTTCGGCCTCTTCCCCTTCGAGCAGCAGCGGCGCCATCATATCGTCCGCGGCCGCACGAGAAGGCGGGCGGACGGCGAGGCAAATCGCCGCCAGCAGCGCTGCCAGCATCACTTGCAGGACGCGAGCTGACTCGGTGGCGGGCATCGTCAACCGCGGCGCAGGCTTGCCCGCGCGAGCTTTTCGACCTCGACGGCCGTGGCCTCTTCGATGAGCGCGTCCACGTCTTCTACCCCAGGCGCACACTCGAGTCGGTGTTTGAACACGTAAGGCGCTAGCGCCGCGATATCTTCGGGGGAGACGAAATCCCTCCCGTAGATGACGGCACGAGCCTGAAGCGCAGGCAGCATCAAGACCAGCGCGCGCGTCGACGCCCCCTGAAGGACACGGGAATCGCTTCGAAGCAGGCGCGCCAGGTCGACCAAGGCTTCCTTCACGACAGGGGCGACGTGAACTGCGCCGCGGGTCTGCCGCCGCGCCGCGAGAATTTCCCCGCGGGTCACGCCGGGGTGATCGCGGGCCACTTCGAGGCTGGCCCGTGGATACTGATCCAGCACCTCGAGCTCGGAGGCGCGGTCGATGTGCTTCATCTCGATCTTGAAGAGGAAGCGATCGAGCTGCGGCGTTGGAAGCGGGTACGTGCCGGCCAAGTCGAGCGGGTTTTGCGTGGCAATGACGAAAAACAGGTCGTCGAGCAGATACGAGTGGTTGTCGACCGTGACTTGTTTCTCGGCCATTGCTTCGAGCATGGCCGCCTGCACCTTTGGGGAGGTGCGGTTGATTTCGTCCGCCAGTACGATGTGTGCGAACACGGGGCCACGACGAAATGCGAAGCGGCTCGTCTCCACGTCGAAGATGTTCGTGCCCGTAATGTCGCTTGGAAGCAGGTCCGGTGTGAACTGGATGCGGCGGAACGCGGCAACGCCAGAGGTGCCGTCTCCTTCTTCGAGCGAATTGCCAAGCGCGCGTGCAAGCGTCGTTTTGCCAGAGCCCGGATAGTCTTCGAGAAGCACGTGGCCGTCGGAAAGCAGCGCAACGAGCACCAGCTCGACCACCTCGTCCCGACCTCGAACGGCTGCTCTCAGGCGGGCGCCCAGGCGCTCCGCGACCTCGCGCGCGCCACTGAGGCTGTCATCGATGGGTGATTGAATCGCTTGCTGCATGTCAGCTCCGGGCTCCGGTTGAGAAGGATGGCATCATTTTGACCGTAACCAAGACCAGGGCGTGAGGAGCCCCAAAAACCGCTTCCAAAGCGGGAATCCTTTGCGAATGTCGCGGCGCACCTTCGCTGCCTGATCGCGCAGGCTGCCGGAATCGGGCTGGTGCCCGCCGAATGCGGCGGCAAGGTGCGCATTCGTCAACGGCTCGAACGCAGGGAATCGGTCGCGCACACGTCGCGCGAAGGCCTCTCGCGACTCGCCGGAACCTCTTCGAACCTCGAGCTCGCCGATGCGGTCGAGCTCGGCTCGATAGATCAACCTGGGCAGCGAAGCAGCCGGAGCCAAGCTGGGCGCCATTCTGCGCCAGAGCTTCCCCAGGTAGAGCAAGAGCAGCACGAAGGCGAACAGCGCCAAGACCCAGGTCCCGAACGTCAAAGAGATGCGCCGCGCCAACTCTTTGAGCTTGGGCAAGTCGGTCGCGGACAGCGGAACGGGAGACGCACCGCGGGCAAGCTCTCCGAGGAGCCGCTGCAAGTCCGCATCCATGGGCTGCTCGGGAGGATCGAGCGCGCGCTCCGGATACACATCCAAGACCACCCAGCCGAAGTCATCGATGAAAACCTCCGGCCAGGCGTGGGACGCTGAGCCAGACAGGAGCAAAGAAGAGCCTCCCTGACGCGCCGATTCGCTCACCGCGTAGCCGGTCGCCACCCGGGCCGGCAAGCCGAGGCTTCGCATCAGGTAGGTCGCGGCATGGGCGAAGTGCACGCAATAGCCCGTTCGATCTCCGAACAAAAAGCTCGCCGTGGGATCCTCGGCGTCGCTGTGCTCATTCTTGAGGCTGTAGATGCCTTCGCGCCCGAGCCAGCCGGTCACGGCGAAGGCCTTCGCGACCGGATTCTTTGCTAGCCTCACAGGCAGCTCGGCGGTGAGCTCGTTCGCCAGCTCGGCGTAGCGCGGATCGGGCGGTGTCTCGGTGTAGTGCGCCCACTGTTCTTTGGACCAGTCCGAAGACCCCGGACTTGCGTCGAGCATGGAAGTGTAGTCGGCGGTCAGCACACCGGACAGCGCGCGGTAGACGCGACGGAATCGATTCGGTGAGGGGTTCTGCATCGGCTCGACCTCGATCGGCGACTCGAGCGCAAACGGCTGGGTGTGATCGGCCATGAGTGCGATCGTCGTCTCGAGTGGCCCGCGATTCTCATTGACCTCGGGCGCGTTTTCGATCTCGGTGAGTCGCGCTGGGAAATACGGGATGAGATCGGTATCTACGTCTTGGCGCCCGGAGACCACTAGCTTTCGCCCGTTGTACGGACTGAACGCGCCCGGTCGAAAGTAGTAGACGCCGCTCGGTGGGGAGT
>JBARTN010000003.1:0-20384 GCA_049645265.1 Polyangiales bacterium | reverse complement strand
CATCGCACCGAGGGCGGAAAGCGAGAGCAAGAACAGGAGCCACCAACCCCGTGGGGCGGGGTTTTCCGTGACGCCAGCGATGGTCTCGGTGATTTCGTTGGCGGTCGTGCCTTCGGGCAGAAGGGACGTCTCGCCGAGCTCTTTGATGGGCGCGTCGTAGCTCATTGGTTCTTACCCATTTCCCTTCAGCCGGGGGTTTGGGTTCCGAATGCGCGCCAGGAACGACGTGCGCGGACGCGTGCCGATCTCGGCCAGCAGCTTGTAGTTGCGGTCGACTGCAGCCAACTTGGCTACGCTGCTCTTCGGGTCGTTGAGGTCGCCGAATGTGATTGCACCCGTCGGGCAAGCCTGCTGGCATGCGCTCTTGATCTCGCCATCCCGGAGTGTGCGGCCGTCGCGCTTGGCGGAGAGCTTCCCCTCTTCGATGCGCTGCACACAATAGGTGCATTTCTCCATGACGCCGCGCATGCGAACGGTGACGTTGGGATTGAACTGGAGCTTCCTCGATTCTGGGAAGTCTTTGTACCAACCAAACTTGTCGTCCAGGTGGCCGTGCCAGTCGAGGTAATTGAAGCGGCGAACCTTGTACGGACAGTTGTTCGCGCAGTATCGGGTGCCAACACATCGGTTGTAAACCATGTCATTGAGGCCCTCTGGTGAGTGAACCGTCGCGTTTACCGGGCAGACGTTCTCACAAGGTGCTTCCTCGCACTGCTGACAGGTGACCGGCTGCACGGCGACCTCGGGGTTGTTCTCGTCGTCGCCGACGAAGTACCGGTCGATGCGGAGCCAGTGCATCTCGCGACCTCGCTCCACTTCGAACTTGCCGACCACAGGAATGTTGTTCTCCGACTGACAGGCGACGACGCAGGCATTGCAACCGGTGCATCCATTGAGGTCGATCGTCATGCCCCACTTGTGACCTTCGCTGTAGTCCTGCTGCTTCCACAGCGGTGGCGTGCTCACCGGATCGACTGACCGGTAAGAAGCGAAGTCTGGCTCCTTCTTGTATTCATCGAGGGTCGCATCGATCGCGATCGGGCGGCCCTCCATGCGGTCGTGCGTCTGGGTCTGCACCAGAGTGTAAACCTCCCGGAGCGCGTCGACCGTCACTCCGTCGGTGAAGTCCATGCCATCGGTCGTGCGAAGCGGATTCACATCGAAGCCCTTGCCATTGCCGTAACGGCCCGCGGCGGTTCGGCCCCAACCCAGGGTCAGGGTCACGGAGTGGTCCGCATGTCCGGGAACGATCCAGGCCGGGATCTCGACCTTGGCCTCGCCCTTGCTGAGGCGAAGCATCTGACCGTTCTTGACCCCGAGGTCCCGTGCACTGGTCGGTGAGATCAGCGCCGCATTGTCCCAAACGAGCTTGGTCATTGGGCTCGGCAGCTCGAGCGCCCAGAGGTTGTTGGCGTGGGTGCCGTCCCAAAGGGCGGGATCCGGCTCGAAGACGACCTCGAAGTTGTCCTTGTTGACGGGGTTGCGCGTCGGGAACGTGATGAGCGCTTCCAGGACACTGGCCATGTTCACCGGCGGTTTGGACTGTGTCGGACTCAGTAGCATCCCGCTGTGAAGCGCACGTCGCCAGATGACGTCGCTGCTCAAATCAGTCGCCGGGACGCCATAATCGAGGAGGGCTTTGGTATCCTTGTCGAGCTGGCCCGCTTGGGTCTCTCGAACGATGTCGTGACCCGAGCTGGTCTTCTCGCCCGCCAGGGTCGCAAGCAGCTCGATTTCGCTGCGTCCTCCGTAGAGCGGTGCGATCAGCGGCTGCTGGATCGTAACGGAGCCATCGAGCGCCTGCTGGTCACCCCAGGCCTCGAGCTCATGAGCGAGTGGTGCGTGCCAGCTGCATCGCTCCGAGGTTTCGTTGCGGTGGGTCGCGAGATGGACTGAAGTGAGACCTTCTCTGTCGAGGAGCCCAGCGAACTTCACATCCGCCGGCGCATCGTAGACGGGATTGCCGCCGAGGATGATCAGCGACGAGATCGCGTCGGTAGTCTTGACGACGTCCGCGATGCTCGCGCGGCTCGCAGCGTCGTCCGGATCGATGACCGGACCAAAGAACGTGGTTCTGCCGAAGTTGCCGAGCGCCCCGTTGATCATGATCGCCATTGCGTGAACGCGCGCCGGCTGACCCGCGCCGGGAATCACCAGCGAGCGGCCCCGGTTTTCGATCAGGTCATCTGCAACCGCGTCGAGCCACCCGAGGTCGATCGCGTCGGCTTGCAGCGCGCCCTCGACCCTTTGGATGAGATCGGCGATCGGCTTGAGCTCGGCTGCCCCTCGAGCCGCTAGGACGGTCAATAGAGCTCGCGCAAACCATTCGATATCCGCCTGCGGCATCCGCAGGCGGTGGTCGGCCATGCTGCCCGTCACCGTGAAGTTCGACTCGAGGACGTAGAGTCGGCTCATCGGCGCTTCCGAAGACCCAAGCATACGGGTCAGCGCGAATCGACGACCGGCAGCAACGGCGCCTGGCTCGGAGCCCAGGAAGTCCGAGCCGAGCGACAGCGTGACCGCCGACTTCGAATAGTCGTAGAGCGGGATGTGCGGCGCCCCCTGAAACGCCATCCGCGCGCCTTCGCGTGCGTTGTCGTCGTTGATCGGGCTGTAGGTATGGAAGCGTGCCTTCGGAAGCTTCTCGATGACCTTGTCGCGCATGCGGCGAAACGACGGACTGTTCGAAATCGGCGCGAGGATACGAAGGCCGGCTCCCTGATCCTTCGCGTGCTTCTGCGCCAAGTCCTTCAAGGCCTTGTCGAAGTCGGCGTCGGTCGCGTCGACGAGCGCATTGCCGCGACGCTGCGCCGGGGACTGTGAACGGTCCGGGTCGTAGAGGTCCCAAACATACGCCTGAGCACGCACATCGGTGCCACCAAGGCTTCTCAAATGCTGCTCGTTGCCCTCGACCTTGGTCGGGCGGCCGTCGTGACTGGTGACCACGACTCCGAGTGCATCGCGTCCCCGCGACGTCACCGTGGCGAAGTGCGAAGGGATGCCCGGAACCAAGTACTCCGGCGCTTTGCTGTACGGGAGGATCTCGTTTTTAGGTCGGCGAACGCAGCCCTGAAGCCCTGCAGCCAAGGCGGCGACCGAGGAGCCCTGCACGAATGACCGACGTGAAACGAGCGCTTTCGGGCTCAACAGGTCGGTGATGAATCCACCAGGCTGCTCTTCTTGGGCGAGCTTCGTCAGCTCCTCCGCACCGCGGGCCTTATCGTCGAGACTCCGCCACATCGACGGACCCTTCCCCGGGCTCAGCTCATAGGACTTTCTGCGGGTCATCGGTGGCACCCCGAACAGTGCAAGGGTGGATTGAGAACGCCCGCGACCGCGGCGCGCTGGGCCAGCCAGGCCTCGTCGGCTTCCCACTTCATATTCGTAATCTCGCTCTTGGGCCGAATGTGTTTCTCGGGATTGCGGTGGCATTCCAAGCACCACTGCATCGCGATCGGCTGGACCACCCCGACGACCTCCATCTGGTCGATCCGGCCATGGCACGATGCACAACCGACACCGGCTCTCAGGTGAGCGCTATGGTTGAAGAACGCGTGATCGGGAATCTGGTGGACGCGAACCCAAGCGACCGCCTCGTCCGACTCCCAGCTCTGCCGGACCGGCGCGAGCTTCACTGATTCGGTGCGTACCACCGCGTGGCAGCCCATGCAGGTCTGGGTCGGCGGAACCATCGCTTTGGCGGAGCGCTCGACCTGGGAGTGGCAGTAGCGACAGTCCATTCCGAGCTCGCCGGCATGTAAGCGGTGGCTGTAGTCGACGGGCTGCTTTGGCGTATAGCCAACCTGGAGGTTGGGTGGGGTGAAGTAGACCCAGAACAACATGAACACGCCCGCTCCGAGACCGCCGGCCACGAGGGCCAAGGCGAGGGGCAAGTAGTTCAACTCGCGGGGGAAAATCTGCATGCTGCGTTTTCTCTTCAGTCCTCTAAACGACCGGCCGCCATTTAGGCGAAGCTCGAGGGTCGGACAAGTCGGTTCGTCACTTTTCCACGAACAAGATCCAGGCGGCAGTTGCGCAGCCAAGGCTGCACTCGACTTTGGCTCTCCCTGCGGGCCCGCTAGGGCCGCTCCAAAACCCCGTCAAGCCCGGAGCGATCTGAAGCGGGGAAGCCTATATCGCTGTCCGGCGAAAAATGGTCAAGCCTCTGGCGCCGCCTTGACCCCAACCGCCAAACCATCGGGCGTGGGCACGCAGACGGAATCAAAGTTGAGAGCCATCTCCTCGTGAAAACGGCGCATCGCCGTCGCCTCGTCGCTGTCCTCGAGGAGCCTACCAAAGAGATAGGCGTTGTCGCCGATCAGCAATCCCCCGCTCCGCAGGTTCTCCGTCGCCCAGCGGCCATACAGGTCATAGCGGCCTTTGTCTGCGTCGAGGAAGACCGCGCAGAATGGTCCGGAATCACTCAGCTTTGGAAGGATCTCAGCGGCGTCGTCTCGAACGATGGTGACACGGTCGCCAAATCCCGCCTCTCCGATCACCTCGGCAGCTACCCCCGCATGCTTCAGATCCGACTCGATCGTCCACAGGTGGCCGCCGGGCGGGAGCGCGCGTGCGATCCAAAGAGCGGAGTAACCGGCCAAGGTGCCGACCTCGACGACTTTGCGGGCGTGGGTCAACCGCAAAAGCAGCTCCAACAGCCTGCCCTCCGCGGGACCGAGCTGAATCTCTGGCATGCCGTGCCGCGCAGGAGCCTCGAACGCTCGCGCCAGCGCCCTGTCCTCGGGATGGTGTGTGCGCGCGGCATAGTCCAGGATTTGTGCACTGGCATACCGTTCTCCGGCTCTGGAACTTTGATCGGCCATGGAATTCTCCGAATTCTGCTTAACTTTGTTTCGCTAATATCGATATTTTCCGTTGACACCGTTACAATCCAGGTGTGCCACGACCATCGTCACCGCCGCCGGCGCCTCCACCGAACACCCCGTTGGGCGACTACACATTGGTGGACCGTATTGCAGTTGGAGGGATGGCGGAAGTCTTTCGTGCCCTCGAGCCACGCGCGGCCGGCGAGCCGCGGGTCGTCGTTTTGAAACGAATGCTGCCGCATATCGCCGATGAGACCAACGCTCACCAGATGTTCGCCGAAGAGGCCAGACTCGCTAGTCACATCACGCATCCGAATGTGGTCCACGTCCTTGGCCATGGCGAGATCGAGGGACAGCCCTACCTGACGCTCGAGTACGTGCCGGGCTGTGACCTCTGGCGCCTGAACCGCCGCCTCACACGCGACAGCCGAAAGCTCGAGCACGATCTCGTGGTCTACTTGGTACGCCAGATCTTGAGCGGCCTCGACGCGGTGCACCGCGCGACCGATGCCTCAGGCGGCACGCTCGGAATCGTCCATCGCGACATCAGCCCGTCCAACGTGCTGATCTCGATTCACGGCGATGTGAAGATCGCCGATTTCGGCATCGCGCGCGCCGACGTCAACGCCTTCGAGGCGAACACCGCCGTGCGCGCCAACGGCAAGCTCGGCTACCTCGCGCCGGAGCAGGTGTCGGGTGGTGACGTCGACCAGCGCGCGGATCTCTTCTCGACCGGCGTCATTGCCGCAGAGCTCTTCATGCGACGGCCCCTGTTTACCGGTGGCAGCGAGCTCGCAGTGCTCCTCGCGATTCGGGACGCCGAAGTTCATCCGTTCGTCGAATTCCTACCGCAGCTGCCCGAAGGGCTCGGCTCCGTGATCCTCAAGGCGCTTGCGGCGAGCCCGGACGAACGTCCGCCAACCGCGCGCGCGTTCTGGGCAGCGCTCGATCCTTGGCAGAGCCGGCCCGAAGAAGTGTTGCGCGCGGAGCTCGCGGCCTTGGTCGGTTCCATCACCGCCGAATCCCGATTGCGCAAGACCTCGGCCGACACGATCCCCAAGCCGACGATGCCGCCGACTCCGCTCTTGCTCTCCGACGAGCACCCGAGCACGACGAGCGTCACGCCGCTCGAGTACAAGATCCGAAAGCCGAACGGGGCGACCGTCGGACCGCTGGCGTACGCGAAGGTCGTCGAAGCCGTGGCCACGGGACAGGTCGACGGCAGTGACGACGTCAGCATCGCCGGAGGGGATTTTCAACCCCTCTCCTCGGTCAAAGACCTGTACCGTCACGTTCCCGTGTCGCGCATGACCCCGACCACGACGCGCGTTCATGCCTCGGCGGCCGCCGACCGAAGCATCGACTTCGAGGACGGCGGCTTCGTGAGAGCGCTGGCTCGCACGCTGGTCGCACGACGCACCGGCCTCTGGCTCTGCGAGCAAGGAGGCGTCCGCAAGGAGGTCTACACGAAGGACGGCGTCCCGGCATTCGTGACGAGCAATCTCGCAAGCGAGCTCTTGGGCGAGTATCTCGTCAAGGAGCGCGTCATCACACGGACGGAGCTCGACATGGCGCTCGCAGTGATGCCGCGTTTCGAAGGCAAGCTTGGCGACACACTGGTCGCGCTCGCGCTCGTCGAGCCCTTGGAGCTCTTTCAGCACATCGCCGAGCAGGTTCGCGAGAAGCTTCTGGACCTCTTCAGCTGGGAGTCGGGCACCGCGACCTTCTACGATGGAGTCGACCCGCCCAGTAGCGGCTTTCCGCTGCGCCTCGACGCCTGGGAGATCCTCGATCGGGGCTTGCAGCGCCGCATCGCCGCCGGCTTCGAAACCAAGCTCATCTTGGAGCGGGGGCAGGATAGGGTCGCCCAGCCCGAACGAATCGACACCGGGGTGGCAACTGCCGCCCTTCCGGACGACCTTCGCGCCGCCCTGCGACTCTGCGAGACACCGCAGAGCATCGAGGAGCTGGCGCAATTCGTCGCTCAGCAGTCGGGCGACAGCGACCCACAGCGCGGTTACCGGGTCGCCGCGATTCTGCTCAGTCTTGGCGCTGTTCAGTGGGTCTGAGCGCGGCCGCCGTCCCTCCTTGACCCCCCGATGGGCTGCTGCTAGCTCTGCGCCCGGCTTTTCCGGCCGATTTCATAGGAGCAGCGATGTCCAACGTACGTGTCCTCGTGTCCGACAAGCTCGCCGAGGCGGGGCTCCAGGTCTTGCGCAACGCGCCTGGTGTAGACCTCGAGTTTCGACCCGGCATGAGTGAAGATGAGCTCTGTGAGATCATCGGAGACTACGACGGCCTCATCATCCGCTCGGCCACCCAGGTCACCCCGCGAGTCATCGAAGAAGCGCACCGCCTGAGGGTCGTCGGCCGCGCCGGGATCGGTGTCGACAACGTGGACATCCCCGCTGCGAGTCGGCGAGGCATCGTGGTGATGAACACCCCGACGGGCAACTCAGTGACGACCGCCGAACACTCGCTGGCGCTTCTCGCCTCACTCGCGAGAAAGATTCCACAGGCCGTCACTTCGATGCGTAACGGCGAGTGGGCGAAGAATAGGTTCCAGGGACGCGAAATCGCCTTCAAGACGCTCGGCATCATCGGCCTCGGCAACATCGGACGCATCGTCGCCGACCGCGCCCAGGGCCTCAAGATGAAGGTCATCGGCGTGGACCCGGTCATGAGCAGCGATCGCGCCGCCGAGCTCGGCATCGAGATGGTCGAGCTCGACGATCTCTTCAAGCGGGCCGACTTTCTGACGATTCACGCGCCGCTCACGCCCGACACCAAAAACATGATCGACGACGCAGCCTTCAAAAAGATGAAGAGCAGCGCACTGCTCGTGAACGCGGCCCGCGGTGGCATCGTGGACGAAGTGGCCCTCGCTCGCGCGATCACCGCAGGGGAGATCGCCGGCGCCGCTCTCGACGTGTTCACCAAAGAGCCGATCGATCCGAATCACCCACTGCTCAGCCTGGACAATGTCTTGTGTACGCCGCATCTCGGGGCTTCGACCTCAGAAGCGCAGGAGCGCGTTGCCGTTGAAATCGCAGAGCAAGCGATCGGCTACCTTCAACTCGGCATCGTCAAGAACGCCGTCAATGTGCCGGCGCTCCCGCAGGAAATCGCAGAGCGCCTCAAGCCGTACTTGGACGTCGCCAAGTTGCTCGGCAGCTTGGTTGGTCAGCTCGATCCGGTCGACGTGCGCGAGCTGCGCGTGACCTGCACCGGCGAAGCGGGCGAGCTCGGCGTGACTCCGATTGCGCGCGCAGCCCTCGCAGGGTTCCTCGAACATCACCTCGAAGAGCCGGTCAATCCGATCAGCGCACCCTACGAGGCACAAGAGCGCGGCATTCGGCTCGCCGAGGTCAAAGAACCAAGCGACCGGTACGCCACGACGGTGCGCGTGACCGTCACCGGCGAGAAGGGCATCCACACGGCAACCGGCACACCGGGCCGCAAGGGCGAGCCGCGTCTCGTCGGCCTCGAGGGCTACGAGATCGACGCGGTGATGGAGGGCCCCGTCGTCATCATTCGTAACGAGGACCGACCCGGCGTCATCGGATCGGTCGGCACCCTGCTCGGCAACCGCGGGATCAACGTCTCGCGGATGCAGGTCGGGCTCGACGAAGAGGGCGGCCAGGCATTGGCACTCTGGAACGTCGATTCGATCCTAGGCAGCGAGGCTCTCGACGAGCTTCGCGGCATCGGGTACGTGAGCAGTGTGCATACCCTGAGGCTCTGAGATGGCCCCTTCGCCGCGAAAGCGACGGGCCGGGAGCGATTCGAGGCTCGGGACCTCGAGTCCCGGCCTGCCGATGACTCCTCCTGGTGGAATGCGCGACCTTCTGCCTCCGGCGTCCATGACGCGGACCCTTCTTTGGCAGGGGCTGATGGAGACCTTCGACCTCTACGGCTACCAGCGGGTCACCACGCCACCGGTGGAGTACGCGGAAGTGGTCGAACGCGGGCTCGGCACAGTCGACCGCCGCGACCTCGTGCGATTCATCGAGCCCGACTCCGGCGAGGTCGCGCTGCTGCGTCCGGATATCACGCCACAAATCGCGCGCATCGTCGCGACGAGGCTCCAAGACCGGCCTGCGCCCTGGCGCCTCTGCTACGAAGGCACGATCGTGCGGCGCCGACGAGGTCGCGCGCGCAAGCAGCATCAAGTTCTGCAGTGCGGCATCGAGTGCGTCGGGCTGAAAGGTCCCGAAGCGGATGCCGAGGTGATCGAGGTCGCGGTCCGCGCGTGCGAGCAGGTGGGCCTTCGGGATTTCCTGGTCGAGCTTGCACAGGTGAAGATCGGGGCGGAGGTGCTCGAACACGTGCCTGCAAACGCGCGTCTCGCGGTGGTCGAAACGCTTGCCGCCAAGGACGCGACCAACCTCGAAAAACTGCTCAAGGGCGCCGGGGTGATCGCCGCCGAGCGCAGGCGCCTGCTCATGCTCTGCGATCTTTACGGAGACCGTTCGGTGCTCGCGGACGCGCGGCGGGGCCTCAAGAACAGCGCCGCGCGACGCGCGCTGGACGAGCTCGAGCGGGTCGTGCAACGGCTGGAGTCCGCGGGCCTCGGGGAGCGAGTGGCGATCGACCTGAGCGACCTGCGCCGACACAGCTACTACACCGGGGTGAGCATGACGCTTCTCGCTGCGGGGCCTGGTGAGCCGCTCGGAATGGGTGGGCGCTATGACGACCTCCTCAGTCGCTACGATGCACCTGCGCCGGCAACCGGATTCGCCTTCGAAGTCGACAACGTCCTTTGGGCTCTCTCGGAGGCAGGCGTCTCGCTCAAAGGCAAGCTGCCTCTGCGCGCCGTGGTGGCCGGGGGCAGCTACGCGCGCCGTCGCGATACGGCGGAGCTCTGGCGGAGCCGCGGCGCGAGAGTGGCTGCGATTCCGGCGAAAAGCGCGGACGAAGCGAAGCAGTACGCGAAGGCCTGGGATTACGACCTCTTGATCTGGAATCAAGGGAGCGGCGCGCGTCTCACGCGCTTACAGGACGGTCGCACGCGGGTGCTCAAAAGTGAGCCCGGCGACGCTCTGTTCGGGAAATTGATCTCTTGGGCACGAGTTGGGGACGAAGCATGAGTGCAGTGGTGGTGGTAGGGGCCCAGTGGGGCGACGAAGGCAAGGGCAAGGTCGTCGACCTCTACGCGCCGTACGCCGAGCTCGTGGTTCGATACGCCGGCGGGGCAAACGCGGGGCATACCCTCGTGGTCAACGGCGAAAAACTGATTCTGCACCTGATCCCATCCGGCATTCTTCATGAGCAGACCACGTGCGTCGTCGGCCAGGGGACCGTCATCGACCCTGTCGTGTTCCTGAAGGAAATCGAGGCCCTGAGCGAACGCGGCGTCGCGACCGAAGGCCGGCTGCTCGTCAGTCAGCGTGCGCACGTCGTCTTGCCGCATCACAAGCTCATCGACCAGCTTCGAGAGAAGAGGTCGGACGAGGCGATTGGAACTACCAAGCGTGGCATCGGCCCTTGCTACGAAGACAAAGTCGCGCGGCGCGGCGTTCGCATGGGGGACCTGCTCGACGCCGACACGCTGCGGCGCAAGCTCGACGCAAACCTCGAATGCTGGCGCCCTGTGGCAGAGGACCTTGGCGGCGCCCTTCCAAGCGCCGAGGAGATCGCCGCGCAGTACGCCGCGCTCGGAGAAGCGCTTCGGAGGTACATCGGCGACGCCGCCGCGATCGTTCGCGCATCGATTCAGGCCGACGAGAAGATCCTGCTCGAAGGCGCACAGGGCACCATGCTCGACATCGACAACGGGACCTATCCGTTCGTGACGAGCTCGAACGCGGTTGCGGGCGGAGCGTGCGCTGGTGCCGGCATCGGCCCGACCCACATTGACCAAGCCGTGGGGATTGCGAAGGCCTACACGACACGTGTCGGCGGCGGCCCCTTCCCCACCGAGCTCGAGGACGAGATCGGCCAACTGCTGCGCGATGCAGGCGCGGAGTATGGCTCGACGACCGGGCGTCCGCGCCGCTGTGGCTGGCTCGATTTGGTCGCCCTTCGGCATGCCGTCGCGGTCAACGGGCTCGATGAGCTGGCGATCACGAAGCTCGACGTCTTGACGGCCGTCGACGACATCAAGATTTGTGTGGCCTACGATCTCGACGGTGAGCGGTTGGACTACCCGCCTTACGATCGCCTCGAAGCGGTCCAGCCGATCTACGAGACGCTCCAGGGCTGGGACGAAGACCTCTCCGGCTGCCGCAGCCGGGGCGACCTGCCCGCGGCCGCACAGGCGTACCTCGATCGGATCGAGCGAGAGGTGAGCTGCCCCATAGGCTTGGTCAGCGTCGGCCCCGATCGCGAGGACACCGCCGAACTTCGCGACCCCTTCGGCAGCTAGCGTTCGACTCGCGCGATGAAGTCGATTTCGACCTTTGCGCCCTTGGGCAGCGCCGCGACCTGCACAGTCGCGCGTGCCGGGGGTGTGCGACCCTCGAAGAACTGAGCATAAACCTGATTCATCTTCGAGAATTCGCTCATATCCGTCAGGTACACCGTTGCTTTCACGACGTCGCCTCGACTGGCTCCAGCTTTCTCGAGGACGGCGTCGAGGTTTTGAAGCACCTGTCGAGTCTCCGCTTCGATGTCGCCGTCACCCCGCATCTGGCCGTCGCCTGGGTCGAGTGCGAGCTGTCCTGAACAATACACCCAGTCTCCGACGGCAACGGCCTGACAGTAGGGGCCGATCGCAGCGGGTGCCTGATCGGTCTCGATTCGTTTGTTCGTCATGATTCCATGCTACTTCATACTGGCATGAAGGTCGCCACGTGGAACGTGAACTCGATCCGGGCACGCCGGCAGCATGTAGTCGACTGGCTGGACGCCGCGCAGCCGGACGTGCTGTGTCTCCAGGAGTTGAAGGTGGCCGAGGACGACTTTCCTTACGAGGAAATCCAGGACTGCGGCTACGAAGCCGCGGTGTTCGGACAAAAGACCTACAACGGCGTAGCGATCCTGAGCCGCCGCCCGGTTTCGAACGTCGTCACGGACCTGGGCGATTCGGAAGACGACCCGCAGGCTCGGCTGATCAGCGCAGAGGTCGACGGGGTGACGATCCTCAGCGCGTACTTTCCGAACGGTGGAGAGGTCGGCTCGGACAAGTTCGAGTACAAGCTGCAATGGATCCGGCGACTTCGGGAGGCGCTCGACAGGAGATTCGACCCCGACGCCCATCAGGTCGCACTTTGCGGTGACTTCAACGTGGCGCCCTTCGACGACGACATCGGAAGACCTGCAGAATGGCGGTCGTCGGTGCTCGCTTGCGACGCAGTCCGTGACGCGTTGACCCAGCTTGCGTCCTTCGGGCTCCAAGACGTGTTCCGACCCTTTCACCCAACCGGTGGCGTCTTCTCCTGGTGGGACTACCGAGGCAGGGGCTTCGAGAGAGGCAACGGACTCCGTATCGACCACGTGTACTGCACCTCGAAGCTTGCCGAACGCACCATTGGCGCGATCGTCGACCGTGAGGAGCGCGCGCGTAACTCCCCCTCGGACCACGCGCCGGTCGTGGTGGAGTTCACATGAGCTCGCTCCTGGTCTTGGCCGCATGCGCCCTGATCCCCTGGATCACCGGTGCCGCCCTCCGAGCCTGGTTTCCAGTGCATGGGTCTGCCCCCGAGGCGACGCGAGAACGAGCCCTGGTGCACTATCGGCGCGCCTGCCTCTACGCCAGCGTGATCGCGCTTCCAGCTGCTGCCGCTGCCGGAGCGCTCGTTGCGGACCCGGCGCTGACGACGCGTTTTCCGACGACCGGTGCCTGGTTCGTCGGGAGCGTGAGCATGACGACCGCTTGGGTCGCAATCGCGTTGGCACGGCGGACCCCCGAAGAATCCAACGCGATGTCCCATCTGGAAACCGCGGGGCGCGCCGTGCAGTTGTCCGCGATGCCCATCATGGCCACCGGGCTCGCCTTGCTCGGGCGGTTCGCTGCCCAGCGACTCGATCTGTCTGGCAGCGTCGCAGAAGCGATCACCGCTGCGCTGCTCTCCGTGGCCGCAGTGATCGTCGTCAGCCCTTGGTTGGTGATGAAGCTCGGCATTTGGCCGGTATTCCCCAAACCCATCGAAGTCGGGCGCCATGCCTGGCGCCTCGCGCATCTGCCGGCTCCGACTCCCTATCTCACGCACACCGCCGCACTACCCTGGCTGAGGACCGCATTGGTGAGTGACGGACTGTTCAACCGTGCGCCTGAACGTCACTGGCAAACGTTGGTGCGATACGAGGTGGGGGGCTCCTTGAGCTCGCGGCAGGCCCGCGCGCCGCGCTGGGCCCTCGCCATTGCGCTGTCCGTCGTCCTGTTCACGGCGGCGGGCGCCATTGGCGCGGACGAGCCACGCAAGCTCGTTGCCGCGACCGCCCTGGCCGTCTTCTTCACCGCCACTGCAAGCTGGTTCGCCAATCGGCGCCCTTCGCCGAAGCTGCTGCTCGATTCGGAGGGCCCATCGATGGAGGAGCTTGCCCAGTCGCTTCGCAGTCTACCGCCGTGCCTTGGCCAGGCGCTGCCACGCACCTCACACAAGCCACTCGGTCCGGCGCTCTACGATCGCTTGTACGCACTCGGCCACGACCCCGGACGAAGACCCCACCGATGAACGCCCGGATTCGCGCCGCCCTCGCCTTGTCTTCGTTCCTCCTCCTACCGATCGGCTGCGCAGGTTCCCAGGAGCCCGCGGAAACCACTCCGACGGTCGAGCAGGTTCCCACCGGCCAGCTTCCCGAAGGCACTCGACCGACACGCTATCGCTTGAGCCTCACGATCATCCCCGCGCAGGACAGGTTTTCGGGAACGGCGGTGATCGGAATCGAGCTCGACGAACCCTCGGCCACGATTTGGATGCACGGCCAGGGCCTGGACGTGACTTCGATCCACGCGACCCACGCGACGGCACGCGTCCCAGCGACTTGGAAGCAGCAAACCGCGGACGGGGTGGTACGCATCGATCTCCAAGAACCCTTGCCCGCCGGCAGGAGCACCTTGCACGTGGAGTACTCCGCTGGTTTCGATACGCCGTTGCGAGGGCTTTACCGGGTCGAGTCGGCCGGGGGCGCTTACGCCTTCACCCAGTTCGAGTCGATCAGCGCGCGCCTTGCGTTCCCATGCTTCGACGAGCCGCGATTCAAAACCCCGTTCGAAGTGACCCTCACCATTCCCGCGAGCCAATTTGCCGCGGCGAACACCCCGGTCGAACGGGCGATCGAGCTCCCCGACGGCCTTCAACGCATCAGCTTCATGCCGACTTTGCCGCTCCCCACGTATCTCGTGGCGTGGGCCGTAGGCCCGCTGGATGTCGTCATCGGGCCGGCGATCGGTCCCAACGAGGGCCGCCCGCTCCCGATCCCGCTCCGCGGCATCGCGGCCAAAGGCCAGGGGGAACGGCTCCGCCACGCCTTGGAGCGAACGGGCAAGTTCGTCCTGGCACTGGAGGACTACTTCGGCATCCCCTACCCCTACCGAAAGCTCGACTTGGTCGCGGTCCCTGATTTCGCCTCTGGCGCCATGGAAAACGTCGGTTTAATCACCTTTCGCGAGTGGCTCCTCCTGCTCGACGAAGAACGGGCGACGGAAAGCCAACGGCGCGCGTTTGCCTATGTTTTGGCGCACGAGCTTGCGCACCAATGGTTTGGAAACCTCGTCACGATGCCCTGGTGGGATGACATCTGGCTCAACGAAGCCTTCGCGACCTGGATGGGGAACAAGGTCATGCAGAAGCTGCACCCCGAGTACCAAGTGGAGCTCGGCGAGCTAGCCTCTGCGCGGCGCGCAATGCGGCTCGATAGCCTCAGCAGCGCGCGCAGCATCCGCCAGCCGATCGAGACCAACCACGACATCAAGAACGCCTTCGACACCATCACCTACGAAAAAGGCGGAGCAGTCCTCGCGATGTTCGAGCGCTGGATGGGCGCCGACACGTTCCGTGAAGGCATCCGCCTCTACCTGCGGCGCTACGAGGGCGGCACGGCGACCTCCGCCGATCTTCTCGAGGCCCTCGGTGAAGTCAGCGACCGCGAGGTGACGCCGCCGTTTCTTTCGTTCCTGAACCAACCTGGCGTCCCCTTGGTGACCGGGGTGCCGGACGCTTCCTGTGATGCGGGCATCCGCACACTGCAGCTCTCCCAAGAACGCTACCTCCCAGTGGGTTCGAGCGGCGATCCGGACCGCATCTGGGAGATCCCTCTTTGCATCCGGCACGGCGCCGGGACGACCTGCACATCATTGAGCAGCGCCAAAGGAAGCATCGAGCTGCCGGGCTGCCCCTCTTGGTGGATGCCCAACGCGGACGGTGCCGGCTACTTCCGCTTCTCGATGTCCGCCGATGACTGGACGCGACTGCGTACCCAGGGCTTCCCCGAGCTGTCGGACCGGGGTCGGATAGCAGTCGTCGACAGCGTGGAAGCCTCGTTCGATCGCGGCATCATGGACTTGGAGGCTCTCCTTCCCTGGTTCTCCGACTGGGTCTCGAGCCCACCGAGGCAGCTCGCAGTGGCACCGATGAGGCCGCTTCGCTTCCTGATCGACAACGCTGCTCCGCCCGGGCTTCGCGGAGATGTCACCGCGTATGCGGGCAAGCTCTATCGCAAACGCTACCGTCAGCTCGGCTGGCGGTCGAGGTCTGCAGATTCGAGCGATACCAAGCTTCTTCGTGAAGCCGTCATTCGCTTCATGGTCATGGACGTTCGAAACCCAAACGCGCGCGCGCGTGCGGCTCGACTGGGCAGAAGCTACATCGGCTATCGATCGAAGGCGAATCCCGGCGTCGTCGATGCCCAGTTGGCGGGGCTCGTGCTCGCCACCGCCGTCCAAGAGGGCGACGAGAGGTTCTTCGACCATTTGCTCGGTCTTCTCGAGTCGAGCAGTGACGCGACCCACCGCAGCCGGATCCTCTCCGCACTCGGACACGCGGAAACGCCGGAGCTCTCCACGCGCGCACTCGACTTGGCGCTCGACCCACGTCTCCGCGTCAACGAAATCCGCGACGTGCTACGCACGCAGTTCCACAATCCACGGACGCGCCACCGCGCGTGGCAATGGTTCACCGAACACTTCGATGACCTCGCCTCCCGCTTCGGCAGCGCGGAGCTCGGGGCCTCGCCGTGGAATGCGGCATCCTTCTGCAGCAGGGAGGCGGCCGCAGAGGTCGAGCGCTTCTTCCGCCCCAGGGTAGCCGAGCTTTCCGGCGGGCCGCGCAACCTGGCTGGTGCCGTCGAGGCGATTTTGCTGTGCGCTGAAAAGGCGAGCGTACACATGCCCGGCGTCGAGCGAGCCTTCGGCTCGCGCTAGCGCGCCGCCTATGCGCCGGTGAAGGCCGGCACCCTCTTTTCGAGGAACGCCTCCATGCCTTCGCTTTGATCTTTGGTACCAAAGGCTTCGCCGAAGGCAGCTTGTTCGAGTCGATTCGCCTCGGGCAACGGCAGGTCGATGCCATCCCGGATCAAACGCTTCGCCGCAGCCACGGCCAGCGGCCCCTTGCTTGCGATTTCGGCAGCCGTCTTGGTTGCCGCGGAGAGCAACTCATCGGGCTCGAACACCGCGTTGGCCAAACCGATCCGAAGCGCCTCTTGCGCGTCGATCATCTTCCCGGTGTAGACGAGCTCGCGCGCAAGCGCAGAACCGACACGTCGCGGCAGGCGCTGAGTCCCACCGAAGCCGGGGATGATCCCGAGGTTCACCTCGGGCTGACCGAACTTGGCCTTGCTCGAGGCGTAAATGAAGTCACACGCAAGCGCGAGCTCACAACCGCCGCCCAACGCAAAGCCATTGACCGCGGCGATGACGGGACAGCGCAGATTCTCGATCGCGGTGAACACCCCGTGCCCGAGCGCGCCAAAGTCGCGCCCTTCGGTTTCGCTCATGCCCTTCATCGCGGCGATGTCGGCACCGGCGACGAATGCCTTTCCGGTCCCGGTGATCACAGCAGCCCAGACCTCGTCTTTGCCAGCCAGCTCCTGGATCGCGGCCCCCAAGTCGGAGAGAACCTCCTGGCTGAGCGCGTTGAGCTTTTCAGGTCGGTTGATCGTCAAGGTGCTGACGCGGCCGTCATACGTCACTTCCACAAACGAGGTCATGGCGCGCACTTTAGCCCAAGCGGTCCCGGCCGCCACTTGTACGACGGCTTTGCCCGGACCGGCGCGTAGCGCGCTGCGCTAGGGCTCAGGCTCGCCCATTGCGCCGCGAACCAGAGCCTCCGCGCTCGAGTAGGGATCGGCCCGGCCATCGACGATGTCTTGTAGCTTCTCGCTCACCTGCTCGGCGAAGCGTGCGTCGACCGCGTCGATCAGTGCCTGGTATAAAATCGCACGGAACTCGGCGACCCTCCGTTGCGCCTGAATCGCCTGGCCAGCCTCGGTCGTCGTGAGGAACTCGCGGTGCTTCGAGAACGCATGGACCAAGTCGGCCAACCCTTCCTGACGGTGGGCGACGGTCTTGAGGATCGGGGGCAGCCACTCCCCGGCCTCGGCTTCGGGCGCTTTTCGCAGCGTCGACACCGCGGTGTGCCCCTGCATCTTGCTGACACCCGTCGGAACGCGCCGAAGCGCGAGCATCTGTTGCAGGTCTTGCACGGTGGCGTCTGCACCGACGCGATCGGACTTGTTCACGGAAAACACGTCCGCCACTTCGAGGATGCCAGCCTTGATCGCTTGAATGTCGTCACCCTGCCCGGGCGCCATCACGACGAGTGTCGTGTCCGCCAGCTGAGTCACCTCCAGCTCATCCTGTCCGACGCCCACGGTTTCCAAGATCACGATGTCGAACGTCGAAGCGTGCAGAACGTGAAGGACGTCGCCGGTCGAGCGGGACAGGCCGCCAAGGTGTCCCCTCGTCGCGATCGAACGAATGAACACCCCTTCGTCGGTGAAGTGCTGCTGCATGCGGATGCGGTCGCCGAGGATCGCGCCGCCTGAATATGGGCTCGTCGGATCGATGGCGAGCACCGCAACGCGCTTGCCCTGCTCGCGGTAGAGCCGAATCAGGCCATCGACCAAGGTGCTCTTTCCAGCGCCCGGCGTGCCGGTCACACCGATCACGTACGCGTGGCCTTCATGCGTGAAGATGCTCTTCAGCAATTCGAATGCGCATGGGTCCCGCTCGTCGATCAGCCGGCAGGCACGCGCCAGGGCCCGCATGCGCCCGGTCTGGATTCCCTGGATCAGCGTCGACAGGTCAGACAAGCGCTTCTCCTCCGGATCGCTCTCAACGAGCCATGATTTGTTGGTGGGCGATGCTGGATTTGAACCAGCGACTTGTTCCGTGTGAAGAAACCACTCTACCCCTGAGTTAATCGCCCAATTCGAATCGGCGCGGAGCCTAAACGACGAAAAGCCACCCGACAAGTCGATCCATGCCCTAACAGGTTCAACCATACGATCGGAGACCGGCTCGCGACGGGCGTGCTCGGTCGCGTCCCGGTATTAGTCGGAGCCGCCGCCGAGCTTGGCCTTCAGCAGATCCCCGAACGTCCCAAGTCCCTGCTGGGCCGACTCCTTGCGGTACTCGCGGACGGCCTTTCGCTCGTCGTCGAGAAGCCGCGCGCGAATCGAGCAGCGAAGTGACCCGTCGCGCTCGGTGCCAATGACCTTCACCTCGATGACGTCGCCCTGAGAGACGCCTTTTTTCCTGTCGTCCTGCGCGTCTTGAAGCTCACGGCTGCGAATGAAGCCGCGCCCGCGCTTTCCGAGCATCCCATCGACTTGGACTTGAACACCGGTATGGTCGACCCGCTTGACGATCACCGACACGATCGAGCCCGGCTTGAGCGAGCGCGGAGACTTGCCGACTTCGATCTCTCCGGCTTCGATCCCGGCAGCGTCTGCGTCCGACAGTTTCGAGAGCGAGATGCGCCTCTGCTGACGATCGACGCGCTCGACGACGACATAAATTTCATCGCCTTCCGTGACCGCCTGCTTCGCGTGCGTGAGCTCTCGGCTCCCGCCGAGCTCTGAGATGTGAAGCAGCCCTTCGATGTTCTCCTGGAGCTGAACGAAGGCACCAAACTCCGTCGTCCGAACGACCGTGCCCTTGATGGGCGTTCCTGGTCGGATGGTGTCTTTGGCAGCCTCGAGAGGATCGGGCTGACAGGCGCGCATCGACAGGGACACGCGACCAAAGCGGTCTTTGCGCGACGCCTGTTGAACCTTCAGGACCTCGACTTCGACCTCATCGCCGAGCTTGGCAGCGTCCTGCGGTCTGACGCCCCGGCCCCACGATACCTCGCTCATGTGAACCAGACCGTCGAGGCCATCTCCGAGATCGACCAGCACGCCGTAGTCGCGCACCTCGAGCACCTTACCTTGGAGCCGTGCGCCAACCTCGAGCTCGGCCATCCGT
Source organism: Polyangiales bacterium (assembly GCA_049645265.1). Lineage (GTDB taxonomy): Bacteria > Myxococcota_A > Polyangia > Polyangiales > Houyiibacteriaceae > SG8-38. The sequence goes on along the minus strand of JBARTN010000003.1, from coordinate 1,208 downwards.
TCACGGGCCCTCTTTCGAGCCTCCTTTTCGAGGATGCCCCGTCGGCTGACGATGATGCTCTTCTTGCCGCCCTTGTCCTGCGGCAACGAGAACTCGCAGCGCTGCCCTACGAACGCGTTGGGATCCTCGATGGGCGTGAGCGACATGGCGCTCGCCGGGCAGAACGCCCGCACTCCGCCGACGAGCACGTCGAAGCCGCCGCGGTTGTATCCGTAGACGAGCCCCTGGACGCGCTGATGCAGATGGCAGGAGGCGCGCAACGCCTTGCGGACCGCCGGCTTGTCGATGATCCGATTCACGATCACGATGTGCCCGCTCTCGGCCACCCCAGCGATGCGGCCACGAAAGATCGCGCCGATCTGTGGCACTTCGAGCTCGGGCAAAGGATCGAGGACGCTGAGATCGGCGTCCGCGGGATCCTCGGGAGGTTCGGTCAGGGCGAGAGCCAGGTCGTTCGCGGTCTGCTGCCCGGTCACCGCCTCGGTCTCGGATCCGGCCTCGGATAGGGCCCCGGTCTCGGGTTTCGGCACGGGCGGCGCCGGCGGCACGGTAACCATACTCGTTGGATCGAAGGCCTGTGCGGCCACGACGGTGTCCGCTTCGGCGAGGTCGTCGATGTCGGTGACGTCCGTGGACGTGAACTCCCATTCGGAGGTGTCGCGTTCGACGGCGAGAGCCACTTCGGGTAACGGTGCGTGGATCGGGGGTGTCTCGATGGTCGGCGTCTCGGCAACGGTTCCCTCCGCGACTGGAGCCTCCGCTGCAGCAGCTTCGGGAGCGACATCGGCTTCCGGCTTCGATAGGTCCGGTGCGTGGGTGATGACTGGAATGTCGCGCGGCTCGTTCACGTCGGCGATCGCGCTCGCCTTCCCGAACACGTCGATGATGACCGCTCCATGCTCGACGCGCTCGACGCGTCCCGCGATCTCCTCCCCCGGCGAAAACGCGTGCTTCCGCGCCACCCCACCGGAGAACAGATGAAGAAACGGGGCGTGATGATGCCCGGACTTCGCATCCTGCGGCGCCTCGCTCGCGCCCGACTGCGCGCCTTTCTTCTTGCGGCGCCGGCGACGCTTCTTCTTGCCTTCCGCCGCGTCCAGATCCCCTGCGGCGCTCGGCGTTTCCGTCTCGGGGGCGGCGTCTCCGGCGACGGTGTCGGCCTGCGCTTCCGCTGCGGCGACGTCACCGGAAACGGTATCGGCCTCCGC
>JBARTN010000002.1:0-39781 GCA_049645265.1 Polyangiales bacterium | reverse complement strand
CACTGAGCCCGTCCCTGACCCCCGACTTCGTCGCGAGGCCATGAAACCCGCCCCATACTCCAGCTCCGCCTCATACTGATTGTTCGCTCGGCACCGCAGCTCGATGTTCTCCACGCCATGCGGCCCGCCTCGCGCATAAGGAACGAGATGGTGAAACTCCACCTGCCAAGCGGATGAACAGCGCCGGCCTTCGGCATCTACAAACGCACATCGCCCCGCATCCCGCGTGAACACCTCTCGCCGGACCCCAGCAGGAATCGCCCGGGTCTCGCTCTTCCCTCGTTTCCGCGCCGCGCGTGGCTTCTCCGGCAACGCCCGAATCGAAGCCGGCGCATCCGGCTTCGGGGCAATCTCGGCGATGAGCTTCTCGATTTCGCGCATGCTCCGGTGCTTCGCTCGCCGGAGAACCTCCTCGTGATTCTCCTCAGTCAGCTGCCGAGCTAGCAAGTGAACCCCACTCAAATGCAGCTCCCCACGCGCGATCATGCCAAAAACACGGGGAAAACGACCGGCCACGCGGCCTGCTCGGATGCGCTTCGCCGCAATCGCCTCGGACATGTGAAAGCGCGGCGTACAGAATGCGAACATCGAGGGAAACGCGTGCTCGAGGTACAGCTTCCGTCGATCGATCTCCGCGATGTAAACGAAGCGCCCGCCCTGCATGGACCGCGAGCAATCGATCTTCCGGAGAGGATCAGAGAAGAAAACCGAAGCGCTCTCTAGATCCGTCAAGTTAAATCGAACTGGCAGTAACGTTTTGTTGGCATTGGAGGAGTTGGCCAACGGCCCTGAACGGTCCCTCGACGAGACGCGCTCCGTTGCCCTGGTTCACTTTCCACGCCTCGTAGAGCGGGATTCCGATGAGGAGCAGCCACATCACCGAGCCCATGAAGTCGTCTAGCATCAGGAGGATTGGTGAGATACCGCCAGGGGGACTGCGACTGTGTAGAGAATCGCGCCCGGCGGCGCGAACGCACCGAAGCCATTTCGGCTGCGCGTCACCAACGCCTTGTTCGGCCAAGCGGGCTTCGAGTTCCTCGATCCGTTCCTCGACACCCTTGCCGAGAGCTACGGCGCCGGCTTGCGGCTGATGGATTTTGGCCACCCTACGGACACCCGTCGACGCAAACCCGGAACTCACTCTCGCAAGCCGTGACACAGCCCAGGTCCTTCAGCTTGCAGTAGCTGTTGCAGCCCGCCCATCGGTCGTTGCAGAGCGGATTACAGCCCGACAGCTGATACTCGCCAGGCGGCGGGCGTGGGTACTCGTGCTCGTAGGCGGGCAGAGGCTCCGGGGGGTCGCCGGTCGGGAGTGGGCGGGTGGATCCGTCGATGGCGAGCTGATCCAGGCGCATTTCTGCGTAGCGGATGCGCTCTGGGGGCTCTGCCGGCGAATGCGCTCGGAGCCAGTCGGTCCAGCAGTCGCGGCGCTGCGCGGGGGTTGCGGCGGGGTCGTAATCGGCGCCGTAGCACTGCTCGTATGCCTCCTCGCTCCTTTGGGCTTGTTTAAGGCTGTATCCACATGCAATTGAAAGCAGCAAGGCAGATGCAAGGAGCCAACGAGCCATGAGCGCGGAAGGTACCACCGCCAAGGAGCCCCACCAAGCGCCCGTCACGGGCTGGGGCACGTTCGAAGCGAAAGGTCTCGGCACGCTTTGGCTCGCCTGGACCGACGCAGGATTGCTGCTCCTTTCGTTCGAGCGTCTCGACCGCGCGCTCTCAGACCAGAAAGCGGTGCCGACGGTCTACACAGAGCCGCTTCGTCGCTACTTCGACGGCGAGCCGGAGGACTTCGCGGCCGTGCCGCTCGACCTTCGGGGCACCGACTTCCAGATTCGTGTCTGGAAGGCACTCCGAACGATCCCCTGGGGCCAGGTGCGCACCTATGGCGGCATCGCTCAGGAGATCCAATCGCCGCGTGCGATGCGCGCGGTGGGTCAGGCCAACCACGTCAATCCGATCCCGATCATCGTACCCTGTCATCGCGTCGTCGAGGCCGGACATCACCTCGGGGGCTACGGCGGTGGGCTCGAACGCAAGCAGCTCTTGCTCGAGCTCGAAGGCGTGCGCTTTCACGAGGGCGTGGTGCAGCCCGGCCAGATGGAGCTCTTTTGAGCTAGCCGTATCGCGCGGCGAGCAAGCAGACGATCACGAGCGCGCCCGCGAGGAGGCTGATCTTGTCCTTCAACGCAAACAGCACCGGGTCGTCGTGCATTTGATCACGGGCGGCGAGGAACCAAATGCGGATGATCCAGTAGACCAGGATCAAGCAGATGCCCCATAGCGCCTCGGGCACCGAGTAATACCTCAGCATGGCGGGGCTGTTGATGTAGAGCGCGAAGACGAGCACGGCGAGGAGCCCTGCTGCCGGCCCTGCCGAGGTGATGATCGGGATGTCGGCCGGGACATAGTTGCGGCCCTTGAGCGACTGCCCGCCGTCCCCTTTGACTTGAATCAGCTCGCTGTAGCGCTTCACGAAGGCCAAGCTCGTGAAGAAGAAGATCGAAAACGCGAGCAACCAGGGCGAGAGCTTCACGTCGACCGCGACACCACCGGCGGCCACCCGATAGGTGAAGAGCGTGGCCAGAGCGAGGACGTCGACGATCATTTGCTGCTTGAGGACGAAGCTGTACGCGGTCGTGAGCGCGACGTAGCCCAGGAGCACGAGGACGAATTCGGGGCGAACGAAGACCGCGCCCAAGGTGATCGCCACGGCGAGCGAAGCAAGGGCAAGTGCAACCCCGTCTGCAATCGAAAGCGTGCCGGCGGCAAGCGGCCGATTGCGTTTGCTCCGATGCTGACGGTCCGCGGAAAGGTCGACGAGATCGTTCAAAACGTAAATCGACGAGGCGCAAAACGAGAACGAGAGGAAGGCCATGACAGCCTTAAAGACCAGGCCCAGATCCGTATACTGATGCGAAAAATAGAGCGGGACGAAGAGCAGGATGTTCTTGGCCCACTGGTGGGGCCGGAGCTCCCGCACCGCGGCCTCGAGCTTCGGAGGCCGCTGGACCAAGACCGTCGCCTTCGGAACCAACTGTTCGGCAGCCCGCTGGGTGCTTGGGCTCGGACAGACCATGCTCGCCTCGTTGGCGGCCTCCCACACCGGCAGGTCCGCCGACGAGTCGCCGAGATACTGAAAACCACCGGCGCCAAAGCGGCCCGTCAAATAGTCGGCTTTGCGCCGGGCCTTCAAGTTGTTCTGTCCGTCGCTTCCGATCGCTTCGTCGAAGAGCCCCAGATGCTCTGCAATCCGATCGGCGGTGCCCTGGTCGGAGGCGGTCACCAGCAGCACTCGACGGCCCGCCGCACGCGCCTCGCTGATCTCGTCGAGCACTTCATCCCGGTAGGGAAGCGTCGCGGGGTCCACTGGAGCGTTCTGCGCGAGGTATCGCTTGAGCTTGGGGCGGCCGCTGCTTAGCGCGGCGAGAGCGCCTGGAAGCTTCCATGGCGCGCTCTTCAGCAAGCCCATGAAACCTTCGGCCATCGTATCGGTCGCCAGGAGCGTCCCGTCGAGGTCCACACAAAGCGGCCGCTCGGGTTCGGCATGGGTCGAATCTGTGGCCGCGTTGCTCAAAGTGCTCCCTCAAAGGTTACTCAACGCCGCTTCCAACCGCTCACGCTTCTCTCGCAGCTCCAAGGAGTCCCGCCTCGACTTGTCGACCACGGCCTCAGGCGCGCGCTCGACAAAGCTCGGGTTGCCGAGTTTCTTCTCTAGCACGCCGAGCTCCTTTTCGACCTTTTTGAGGTCGCGCTGCAAGCGGTTGCGCTCCTTCTCGGTGTCGATGACGCCCGGCACCGCGGCCCGAACCCCCGGGTTGACGAAAACGGCAGCGTTTTTGAAGTGCGCGTTCGGATCATCGAGCTTCGCAGGGTCCGCCTCGAAGCAGAGCTCACAGCGCGCCAGGGCCTCGATCGTCCGTCGCTCGGCGTCGAGAACGCGGTGCTTGTCTTCCTCTTCCGTATGCCAGTGGATTCGCATCGGCTGACTTCTCGGCACGTCGTGCTCTGAGCGGATGGTCCGCACGCTTCCGACGAACGCCTGGACCACTTCGAAGTCGCGCTCGGCATTTCGATCCAGCTTTGCATCGACGAGCCCCGTCGGGAATCGGCTGATCATGATGCTTCTCGGCGCCTCGTCCCACTTCGGAACCCGCTGCCAGATCTCCTCGGTGATATGAGGCATCATCGGGTGAAGGGCCCGCAGCACCGTTTCGAGCACGTGCGCCAGGGTCGCCTCGGTCTCCTCGACCAGAGCCCCATCGCCACTGTCCAGGGCCGGCTTGCTGAGCTCCAGGAACCAGTCGCAGAACTCGTCCCAAACGAAGTGATAAAGCGAGCCAGACGCTTCATCGAGCCGGTAGGCGTCAAGCCCCGAGGCCGCTACCTCGAGCGCGTGGTAGAGGCGCGACAGCACCCAGCGGTTCGCCAGCGCCTTGGGTTGTGGGCATTGCTGCGAGGCCTTGGTCGAGGAGCCACTGAGCCGCATCAGCGCGTAGCGCGAGGCATTCCAAAGCTTGTTGGCGAAGTTTCGATAGCCTTCGATGCGCTTGATTGAAAGCGCGATACGGCGCGACTGAGGCGAATAGCTGAGGAGTGTCATGCGGAGCGCGTCGGCACCGTAAGCCACAAAACCATCCGGGTAGGTGCTCTTCAGGTACTTGATCCCCGCCTTCTTCGCACCTGCCTTTTCGGCCTTCGCCACGAGCTCCTTGCTGGTGGCGCCGTAAATCACGTCCAGCGGATCGACCACGTTGCCCTTCACTTTGCTCATCTTCTCGCCGCGCTCGTCGGTGACCAAGCCGGCCAGCAAGACCCGCGTAAAGGGAACCTCGCCCATGAAGTGAAGGCCCATCATGATCATGCGCGCCACCCAGAAGAACAGGATGTCGTAGCCCGTCTCCATGTCTTGCGTCGGGTAGAAGCGCTCGAGCGCGACGGTCTTTTCGGGCCAACCAAGGGTCGAAAACGGCCAGAGCCCCGAGCTGAACCAGGTGTCGAGCACGTCGTCGTCTTGGCGAATCGAGGTTCCCCCGCAGCCGCCGCACACCGTCGCGTCCTCACGCGACACCGTCACGTGCTCGCAGCCCTCACAGTACCAAGCGGGAATCGGGTGTCCCCACCAAAGCTGCCGCGAAATGCACCAGTCCTGAATGTTACGCAGCCAGTGGAAATACGTCTTGCTCCACTCGGGCGGCAGAATCTGAATCGTGCCGTCTTCGACCGCCTTGATCGCGGGCGCAGCGAGCGGCTTCATCTTCACAAACCACTGGGTCGAGATCATCGGCTCGACGATGGTCCCCGATCGCTGCGAACGCGGCAGCGTCATCATGTGCTTCTTGCTTCCTCGGGCCAGCCCAAGATTGCTGAGCTCGATCTCGACGGCCTTGCGCGCCTCCAAGCGGTCGAGCCCTTGGAACGAACCGGAGCTCTCGTTCATCGTGCCATCGAGGTTGAAGATGTTGATCTCCTCGAGGCCGTGTCGCTTGCCCGTCGCAAAATCGTTCGGGTCGTGGGCCGGTGTCACCTTCACGACGCCCGTGCCGAACTCGGGGTCGACCAGCTCCGCGTCGAGAATCACCGGGATCAAACGGTCCACGAACGGATGCCGCACGTACTTGCCGTGCAGCTTCCGGTAACGCTCATCGTCCGGATGGATCGCCACCGCCGTGTCACCGAGCATCGTCTCGGGCCGCGTCGTCGAAACCACCACTTCCCCGCCGCCGTCCGCCAACGGATACGCAAAGTCGAACATCGCGCCTTCGACGTTTTCCTCCTGTTCGACCTCGAGGTCCGAGAGCACGGTCTGGGACTCCACGTCCCAGTTGACCAGGCGCGTGTCGCGGTAGATCAGCCCCTCTTCATAGAGCCGCACGAAGGCTTCCCGTACCGCCCGAACCATGTCGGGGTCCATTGTGAACTTGGTCCGCGGCCAGTCGCAGGAAGCACCCATCTTGCGGAGCTGCTGGAGGATCCGCTCCCCCGACTCTTCTTTCCACTGCCAGACCCGTTCGATGAACTTCTCGCGGCCCAGGTCGTACCGCGTCAGACCTTCCTGCTTGAGCTGCCGCTCGACCACGACCTGCGTCGCGATCCCCGCATGGTCGATGCCGGGCACCCAGAGGGTGTTGTAGCCCTGCATCCGCTTGTGACGACAGAGCACGTCCTCGAAGGTCGTCCGGCAGGCGTGGCCCATGTGGAGCGAGCCCGTGACGTTCGGCGGCGGTATGGCGAGGGTGTAGGTCGGACGGTTGTCTCCCGGCTCTTCCGAAGCCGCGAAGAACCCCGATGTCTCCCAAAACTCGTACCAGCGTGATTCGCTTTCGGTGGGCGAGTACTGCTTGGGCATCTCGTCAGTCGAATCGCTCATCCGACCGACCGTGTGCGGTGAAATCGCTGGGCAGTCAAGCCTCAGTCGGCGATGAGACGGTGCAATTCCTCGCGGATCATGGCTTCGGCGAGCTCGGGCACGACCTCCCAAACCACGCGTTCCACGACTTCGGCCGAGAGCTTGAGCACGCCTTCGACCTGGTCAGGCGTGAGGCCGAGCGTTTCGAGTCGCGACACCACCGAATGAGACAGGGCTTCGCTCGCGCCTGCAGCCTGAAGCGGAGAGGCGGACGGAGCCGGTGAAACCCGGGCGGGTGGGGTGGATGAAAACTGGGCGGGTGGGGCGGATGAAAACTGGGCGGGTGGGGCGGATGAAAACTGGCCAGGTGGCGCGGATGAAACTTTCGCGTCCGGTGCAGACACGATCTTCGCGGGCGGCGACGAGGAGTGGAGGGAGGCGGCCGTCCCGGGCGCAACCGAAACCTGCGCGCCACTGATCGGGGTTCCCGACAACCGTCGGGCGGGCTGCGCCGCGGGACCGACGGGCAGCGGCGGTGGCGTGGGCCGATGGGAGCGCTGGGCGACCGGCCTCGCCGGCGTGGTCGCGGGACGGGCCACGGGAATGGAGGGCATGTCGGAGAAGCCGGCGGTTTGGCCCGCCAGGCCGCTTGCCTTGTCGATGGCTTCTTGCGTGTCGAACGGCTTCAGAATGTGATCGTCGGCGCCGACTTCCGAGGCACGTGCCGCATCGATCGGTCGATGCTGGCTCGCCATGAGAATCACCGCGGTACCGGAAAGCTCCGGGTCGGCCTTGATCGCGCGAGTCACTTCGTACCCATCGATCCCCGGAAGGGAGGAATCGATGAACGCCACGTCCGGAGCAAAGGCAGCCCCTCGTTCAAGTGCAAGCTCGCCGTTCTCCACGAACAGCAACTCCGCGTCCTCGCCAGCGAAAGTCATCTCCATGACCTTGCGCATGGTCACGCTGTCTTCGGCGATCAAAATCCTCATCGACATCAAGCCCCATTCACCAAGATGTATGTCGCTGGCATACGCGATCGGCACCTCGGCGGTCAAGAAGGAGCGTATCCGGTTTGACGCCATTCGCGGCCGCCGGTAGGGAGCGCGGGTGTCGGACTCAGACCTACGCCGGCTCTATCGGGAGCAGGCTCCGAGAGCCCCCGAGGGTCGCTTCTCGCTCGAAGACCTGATCGCCGGATCAGGGCCCCTCGAGCTGGACATCGGTTTTGGCCGGGGTTTGTCGCTGTTCGAGCGGACCGCGGCGGCGCCCCAAAGCCGCATCATCGGCATCGAGGTCAAGACCAAGCTCGCCTACCAAGCGGCCGACCGGCTCAAAAAGCATGCGCTCGAAAAAGTGAAGATTCTGTGCGGGGATGCCCGCGAAATCTTGAAAAGAGCTGAACCGGGCAGATCGGTTCAGCGGGTCGCGCTGCACTTCCCAGACCCCTGGTGGAAAAAGCGGCACGACAAGCGGCGGGTCATCGGTCAGGCCCTCCTCGGCGAGCTCGCCCGCCTGATGAAGCCTGGCGGCGAGCTCTTCATCCAGACCGACGTCGAGGACCGTGCGGAGCAGTACCGCGCTCAGCTTCGCGACACGCCAGGCTTCACACTCGCTTCGGAGGGCGGCTACGTCGACTCGAACCCGTTCGATGCCCGCTCCAACCGTGAGAAACGAGCACTCGAGGACGGCCTGCCGGTTTGGCGAATTCTCGCGACGCGAGACTAGCTACCGAAGCGCAACCGTGTTGCAAGCCCGCTGCGCATCGCGCTTGAGCTCTTCTTGGCGCTCTTCGAGCGTTTGGTCCGGCTCGTGGCCGGGGATGAAGTAGCCGAGGTCGTCGACGATGTCATAGAGCTCTTCGCCTCGTTCGAGCAGCGTGCAGTTGCGGTTTTGCAGCGCGCGCACCAAGCGCGGGAGGGCATCGAGGCTGTGGGGCTTCGTGTCGTGCATCAGTACGATGCCACCGCGGTCCCCCGTCTCTCGCTCGCGGCGGTCCAGAACCCGGAAGAAGGTTCGAACCACCTCTTCGGGCGTGTTTGCCTCCAAATCGCCGGGGTAGACCGCCCACATGACGCTCGTATACCCGAGCTCGCCGAGCAGGCGCTCGACGCGCTTCGACAAGGCGCCGCCGGGCGGCCGGATCAATCGAGGCGTTCGGCCAATCGCCCTCTCGAGCTTTCGCTCGGTGATGGCCAGCTCGGCTTGGATCTCTTCGTTGCGGAGCAGCGGTAGCTGACGGTGTGTCTCGGTGTGGTTGCCGACCAGGTGCCCGCGCCGAACGATCTCGCGGACGATTTTGGCGTGCCGCCGCTCCCAGGGGTTTCCATTGCCAAAGCTCTCGCTCGTCACGAAGAAGAGCGCCTTGATCTCGAGATCGTCGAGTAGGTCGAGGAGCCGCGGCGTGGTTCGGCTCGAAGGGCCGTCATCGAACGTGAAAAGAATCGTGCGGTGCTTGCTACCGCCGTGAATCGTGAGGCCGCTCGGGAAGCGGAGGCCGGTCACGTCTTCGTGGACGATGGGGACGACGCCAGGCACCTCGGGCCCCGGCTCCTGGTGGACCGGTTCCAGTATGGGAGAGGGGCGGATCGTGATTGGGTCGATCGCGATCGGCACGCTGCGCATCTCGGAAGCGCCGGCGAACGAGCCTCCGGCAACCAGCGCAAGGACGCACGCGCTCAGCCGAACCTTCCTGGGGATCGAGGACATCTCGAATGGATCGTAAGGAAGCCCAGCCGACCGAAGCGAGAAAGCCGCAGAACCTGGACAGGTCTGCAGTTGCAACCGCCGATCGCATCGAGTACCCCGTGCGCCCAACGAGCAAGATGTGATCGAAGTCGAAGGACTCAGCAGGCTGTATGGAAGCCGACTCGCGGTAGACAATGTGTCGTTCCGTGTGGAACATGGGGAGATCGTTGGATTCCTGGGTCCAAACGGAGCCGGCAAGAGCACGACCCTCCGCATGCTGACCGGCTTCCTCGCGCCTAGCTCGGGCGAGATTCGGATCGACGGCATCGACGCCCTCCGAAACTCGATTCGGGCGCGAGAGCGAATGGGGTACATGCCCGAAGGGGTGCCTTTGTATCGCGAGATGCGCGTCCAGGAGTACCTCCGCCATCGGGGCCATCTGAAGCGCGTCCCCGAGGTCAAGGACGCCGTCGACCGCTGTCTCGAGCTTGCAGGCGTCGCAGACGCCCGGACCCGAATCGTCGGCCAGCTCTCGAAAGGGTACCGCCAACGGGTGAGCCTCGCAGAAGCGCTCATCGCCGATCCGCCCGTCCTGATCCTCGACGAACCGACGTCGGGCTTGGACCCGAATCAGGTTCGGCAGTTTCGTGAGCTCATTCGGAGCTTTGGCGGAAAGAAGACCGTGCTGCTCTCGACCCACATTCTGTCCGAGGTCGAAGCCGTCTGCGACCGGGTGATCATCATTCGGGAAGGTCAGAAGGTCGCTGACCTTGTGCCCGATGATTCCGAGACCAGCCTCGAAGAGGTCTTCGCCGAGCTCACGATGGCCAGCGTTGCGCAGGAGGCTTCGTGAGGAGCGCCTGGGTCGTCTTGAGGCGGGAGCTCGCTTCGTTCTTTGTTTCGCCGCTGGCGTACGTGGTGCTCACGTCCTGGTTGGTCTGGAATGGCGTCTGGTTCTGGATGCTCACCGAGTTCTACGCGCGCAACGCCGTCTCCTCGGGCGCGTCGACTCCATTGTCTGGCTTTTTCGGCGGGAGCGCGCTTTTCTTCATCCCGCTTCTGGTGTTCGTGCCGGTCCTGACGATGCGGCTGGTCGCCGGCGAAAAGCAGGCCGGAACGATCGAGACCTTGATGACCGCACCGGTTTCCGAGAGCTCGGTCATTCTCGGCAAGTACGCCGCCTCGCTCGTCATTTGGTGCGTGCTCTGGATCCCGACGGTTATCTACGCCTGGATCATGAGCCAGCACGGGAGCGTCGATTGGGGAGCGGTGACCGCCAGCTACTTCGGCATCTTCTGTCTTGGCGCGTACTTCATGGCGGTGGGCTTGCTGATGAGCGCGCTGGCGCCGACTCAAATCGTGGCTGCTGTCCTCGCCTTCGTCACGCTCGGCGTCCTGTTCACAGTGGGCATCGGCGAGTTCGTCTTCGACGGGACCGCACGCGAAGTCTGCGCGTACGTGAGCATGCTGGGCCACATGCGGAGCTTCGCCAAGGGCGTGATCGACACCCGTTACCTAGTCTTCGATCTCTCGCTCACCGTGCTGGCCGTCGGTCTGAGCATCGGAGCGATGAAGGCCAGGAGGCACGGATGAGCGCGCAGCCTCGTGCACGCTTGAACCTTTGGATCACGGCATTGCTCGGCCTGCTGATCGTCGTCCTGGTGAACTACATCGCGTCGCGCCACTACAAGCGATGGGACTGGACCAGCCACGGCTTGTTCACGCTGTCCGATCGCAGCGAGCAGGCCTTGAAGGAGCTCGATCAAGACGTGGAGATCTACGTCTTCCTCGGACGCGACGAGCAGGATTTCGCCGATGTGGAGACCTTGCTGGAGGAATACAAAGCGGTCACCGACCGGATCGGAGTGGAATGGGTCGACCCCGACCGCGACCGCGCCCGCTACCAGGTGCTCGCCGACAAGTTCGGAATCGACAGCTGGCTTGCCGGTGACGTGACGCTCTCCCAGGTGCCGGTGGTCGTCACCAGCGGCGAGCGCAAATGGAAAGTCGAGCGGCACCAATTGATCGTCGAGGACTTCGAGACCTTCGAAGACGCCGACGGACACAAGCTCGACCTGCAATCCGAGCGCGCACTAACTGGAGCGATCCTCGAGGTGACCACCGGCGAGCCCAACAAAGTCTGTGTGGCGGCGGGTCACGGCGAGTGGGAGGTCGGAGCGTACGGCGAACGCAGCTTTGACCCGGTGGCACGCGAGCTCGAATGGGAAAAAATCGAAGTCGAGCCGTTCGAGATTCGTACGGCCGATGTTCCCGAGGCCTGCGACGCGCTTTTCGTCATTAGCCCGCAGCGCCCGTTCTCCAAAGAGGAGGTCGGCATCGTCGATCGCTACCTCGCATCGGGCGGGAACCTGCTCCTGGCCTTCGACCCCGTCCTGAAGAGGGAAACGTTGACCCGGACGGGCTTCGAGAGCTCGCTCGAAGAGCGAGGGATCATCGTGGGCGCGGATCTCGTCATCGAGAACGACACCGCGCAGCAGCTGCCCGGCAACCCCGGCGACCTGTTCCTCGTCACCAACGTCGGCACCCATCGCCTCGTCGACACGATTCGGAAGCGCGGTGGGGGGATCCTGTTCGCGGTTGCCCGCTCGGTCGACGTCGCCGATGGTGGCGACACCGAGGTCCTCTTCCGCACGAGCCCGGCCGCCGTTGCGGAAACCGACCTGGCGCGCTCGCTCGACCCGGACGCCAAAGGCAAGCCGACACCGCCAAGCGCCGTGCCACTGGCGGCCGCCTGGGAGTACGTGCCGCCGCTCGGCGATGACCTCGAGCCGGTCAAGGCCGACGGCCCGACTCCCGGCCGATTGCTGGTCATGGGCGATAGCGACTGGATGAGCTCCGAGCTGCTGGAGAACCCGCAGCTCTCGAACATCGACTTGCTCTCGTCTGCCGTCGGCTGGCTCACGCAACGGGAGGCCTTGATCAACATCGCGCCGCGCAAGACCAACGCCCGCGCAGTGATCATGAGCGACGCGGATCTGCAGAACCTCCTGTTCCGCGTCGTGGTTCTTCTGCCGTTGGCCGCACTCATCGCTGGCTTCGGCGTTTGGTGGTCGAGGCGATCGTGAGCGCGCGCACGCCGATCCTCTTGCTCGTCGTGGCGGCCATCCTGTTCGCCTACGTGATGCTGTTCGAGCGTGGCAGCCCAGGGCGCCAAGAAATCGACTCCCGGTCGGGCTTGCTGTTGGAGGCGCTTGTCCGGGACCGGATCACCCGTATTCGAATCGCTTCAGGCGATGAACGCGTCGCGCTGGTCCGAACAGGCGAGGGCTTCGACGAGACGTGGACGCTCGAAGAGCCGAAAGAGGCTCCGGCCGACCCCGACGTCATCGAGGACTTCCTTCGCAACTGGGAATTCGCCATCCCGGTTCGCACTCTCCAAAGCCCAAGCCCGGAGGACCTACGGAATTTCGGCATGGACACGCCCAAGGCGGAGGTCAGCTTCGAGATGGGGCGCGCCAAGGTGCGCATTTCACTCGGTTCGGGCGCTCCGGTCGACGGAGGCGGCTACGTGCGCATCGATGACCGTCAAGAGATCACGGTTGTCGGCAAAGACGTGGTCGCGCTTTTTGAACGCCATGCAGAGGCGTTCGAGGTCAAAGGCGATGCAGGCGCACCCGATCTTTCGGATCTGCTCGTCGCCGAGCCCGATGCCGGCGTTGCCGCGCCCTGATTAGTGCGCCGCGCCTTTGGCGAGCGTCTCGTGTGATGCGTACTCCAACAAGCCGTTGCTCGTGTTGAACCCACCGGACGAAATCAACGTGAAGTGACCCTTCACGCGAACCTTGTTCCCGACCGCGAGGTCTTTCGGCACCACGACGTCGCCGGCGATGGTGGTGGTCTTGCGGCCACGGCGAGCGCGCTGGAGCTGTTCTTGGTTGTCCGCGTAACCGGCGACGAGCAATTGCTCGGCGCGGTCGGTCTGGTCCGCCGTGTCGGCAATGAACATGTGCGGCGCGGCGACCTTGGGGCATTCTTCCTTCTTCCGCTTCTTGCAGACGGGCGGCTCGTAGATTTCGATGATGTACCCGGTGACGCCGAGGTCGACGTCGAGCAACTTGCTCGGACGTTGGCGCAGGCCGTACACGCTGTACGACTCATCTTCGTATGTCGTTGGAAATGGCGGCGGCGGCAACGTCGGAACCTCCGGAAGGTTCGGGACGATTTCGGGCAGTTGTTCGGCTTCGGCTTCGGGCTCCGAAGCGGACGTGATCTGTTCACAGCCGGCGCTCAGCAGCAACCCAGCCACCATCAGGCCTATTAGACGAGCTCCCATGTTTCCCCCTGTTCCGAACAAAGTAACACGGGCGATCCGGGAGCGACAATCTAGGGCGATCTTCGGGCGCAGCCACTGTCCTCGGCTAGGGGCTGTTCTAGCGCCATTTTCAGCGTGGGCGGAATGTCTTCGGTGTTTCGTAGCTGCTGGACGGTCGCAACGGCCTCCGGGCTTCCCAGGGCTCGTAGCGCTTCGATCGCACGCGCGGCGCTGTTCAAGTCCTCGGTCAGGGCATTGCCCGGTGCGGCCCGCATCACCACCCGGAAGAGGGATTCGGCGGCATCGGTCCGGCAATGGGCGACCACGTAGTCGATGGCGGCTACAGTCACCAGCGGCCATTCGTCACGGGCGCGGAGCCTTCGGTGAATGCGCTCCCAACCTTCGTCGTGCGAGGAAGCGGTCAGCACCCCGATTGCCGCCGCGCGCACTTGCGACATCGAGTCGTCGACCGAGGCAACGACCACGGCAAGCACCTCTCCTTCACTCCGAAGACTGCGCACCGCAGCGGTCCGAACCAAGGGCCAAGGGTCGCGGCGGGCGAGGGTGGCGCGCTCCAACATGCTGCCTTCGTCGCCCGACAACGCCGTTGCTCCGCTCGCGCGGACCCGTGGGTAAGCGTCCTGCAAAGCAGCCCGCGCGTCCTCACGATGTCCACGCGCCGTAATCGCCTCGACTGCAGCCTGGCGGAGCATCCACTCCTCGGGCCCGTCGACTTGGCTTCGCACCCAGCGGTCGATCTCGACGCTCGGGCCGGCCGCCGCGGCACTCTGAAGCAGCCGCCAAGTCGAGGAGAAATCCTTCGACCTCGGCGCAGCATACGCGATGAACGAAGTCATCGGCGCGCGTTGCGCCTCCAAGCCGACCAATCCCATGGAGGCGCTAGCGACAGCGGAGGCCGCTGGTTCTCCGGCAAGCCATGCGCGAAGCGTGGCGTTGGCATCTCCGACGGAGCGCTGCACCGCAGTTCCAAGCGCCGCACGAAGCTCGGGACGATTCGAGCCGGTCGGTTCCGCCATCGCGTCGAGCAATGGCGCAATTGCGAAATCGGGATCGGCCCGAGCGAGAAGGGACGCCGCGCGACCACCCACCGCAGGATCGGTAACGAGCTCTGCGAAGGCTTGGCGTCCGCGAGAGCCGATTTGACGTAACGCGTCGAATGCGCGATCGCGCAGACCCTCGTCGTCCGAGCGAGCGGCCTCGATCAGCGTGTCGATCGCCGCGTCGTGATGCATGGCAAGTCGGGTGAGCGCGCCGAGCACGCGCTTTTGGCCTAGCAAGGAAATCATCGGCCACGCTGCGCGGATTTGCTTCGCCGCTCGCTCGCCGCCGGCTTGCAGCACGTAAACCGCGGCCGTTGCGCGGTCGTGGTCGGCGTCGAGCTGGCTCACTGCATCCGCAATCGCTGCCGGATCGACCGTCGCAAGAGCCGTCCCAGCAAGACCCGCAACCGAGAGGAGGGTCGCTAGTGCAATAGCGCGTCTGCGGTTCGTCGTTCCCACTCGATTACCGTCCCGTTCCGCAGCTCTAGCACGCGGTCCGCATGACGAAGGAAATCCTCGCGATGCGTCGCGACGATGACCAGGCCCCCACGATCTGCATGTTCCCTGCAAACGCGAATCACGTTGCGCTCGTGCTCGTCGTCGAGAGCAGAGCTCGGCTCGTCCAAGAGCAACACCGGGGCGCCCGTGTACAGCGCGCGCGCGAGGCAGATTCGCTGCCGCTGACCCGTCGACAGGTCGGTGCCGCCTTCGTGAAGCACGCCATCGTAGCTCTGTGGCCTCGCTGAAATGAAGTCGTGGGCATCCACGCTCCGACAGACCTCGAGCACCCGGTCGCGATCGGGACGGCTCACGCCGAGCGCGACATTGTTGAGGATCGTGTCGCGAAACAGCGCCGGGTTCTGTGGCATCCACGCAGTCGCGGCGATCAACGAATCGCGGGACGCGGGCCGGCTGTCGATGGCGATGCACCCGGCGGACGGCGAGAGCACCCCTGCGAGCACCCCGAGCAAGGTCGACTTGCCCACGCCACTATCGCCGGTGATCGCGACCAGCTCGCCGCCCCGAAACGACGCGCTCGCGCCGTGGAGCACGGGCCGTCCCTCGTAGTCGAAGCAGAGCCCATCCAAGCCGAGCGAGACAACCGGCTCCTTGCGAGGAGCCACCGGTTCGGCGGGCTCGGCGGGCAGGCTGAAGAGCTCATCGAGCCGATCCAGCGAAGCCAAGCCCGACCACCAGCCGAAGACCGCCTGCGCGAGCCCATGCAAAGGCCGATACATCAAGAGCAAGGCGACCAGCACCGTTCCCGCGCTGGCGGGGTCGACGGCGCTTCGGCTGGACCATGCAAAGGCAAACACCAAAGCGATGCCGAGGGCTGCTGCGAGCTCCACCATTGGCCCTGCGGCGGCGCTCCAGGTCTCCGCCGCGATCCCGCGTTGCTCGGAGCGCGTCGCCGCCTCATCGACGTTCTTCCACGTGGATCCCGCCGCGACGTAGGCGCGAAGAACCGCGGCCCCGTCGACGGCCTCGGCCGTGCTGGCCACCACTGCGGACTCGGCGGCGAAAAGCTCACGCTGCATCTTCCTCGCTGGGTGGGCCGCCACGATGATCAACAGGACGGCCAGAGGCAGCCCCAGGAGCCCTGGGATGGCTAGCGCCGTATCCACCCTCAGCGCCACACTGGCTAGTGCCGTAGCCACCAGTATGCTTCGAATGCCCTGGCCGACCCCCAAATGGAGCAAGATCCGGACCCCATGCACCTCGACCTGAATCCGCGAGGAGAGCTCCCCGCGAGGCCACGCGAGCAACTTCGACGGTTCGAGGGCCAATACATGACCCAGCAATTTGCCGCGAAATTCGCGAATTACGCGGAGTTGGAGCCTGGACGCGAGGTTGGTTCGGAGCGTCTCGGAGAGCGCTCTCAACGCGCCGAGCCCGACCAGCAACGAAACGATCTGGGTGACGCTCAGGCTCGGGATCGGCAGGGTGCCCAAGGAGCTTCCGGTCCCCGAATTGCCTTCCCAACTACGCACGAGCGGGCCCACGAGCCACGCGTAGCCAGCAGTTGCCGCGGCCGACACGGCCATAGCGAAAACGGTCGCCAACACGAGGGGCATCCGCGCCCGCACCGATTTTAGTAACTCGGTACGAGCACGATTGTCACTGGAATTTATCCGCATAAACACGCCGGATACCCCTTCTCATCTCCGCTCACGGACCCATATACTCCGAGTTACTCCCACGACAACATCCAAGCGCTCGAAGGGCGAGCTCACGGCCACCGGGCATTCCGGCACGGTGCGTGCATCTCGGTTCGACTCGAACGATTGGTTCACGCCTGATGGAAGAGTCGGGCGGTTTCGAATGTTCAGCCATTCAGGCGGGGTGCCCCACATTGCGGGCGCCACCGGGAGGCAAGAGGGAACATGGCACGACAGGCAGCGACAAGACAAACCACGAGAAAGAGCCAGGTGAGGGCCAAGGCATCCACGCCGCTGGAGCCAGAGGCCAAGGCCGAGCTTCAGAAGCGCGCGCCAGCTCAGGCGGCGCCATCCGCCGAGCCCAGCAAGGAGCAGCTCGAGAAGGCCCGTGTCGAAAGCGAGAAGGCGCTCAAGGAATTCGAGCGCCAGGGTGCCGGGGATTCGACCCTCACGCGGTACTTCCGCGAGATGATCGGTCATCGCGTGCTCACGCCCCAAGAGGAAATCGAAGCTGCGAAGCAGGTCGAGCGCCTCGAAATCGCCTACTGGGAAGCACTGCTCAGCTATCCGGCGTGCTTTGAGAGCGTGGCCACGGTCATCGAGCGTCGCGTCGAGGATCAGTCACTCCCCGAGCTCGCTTCGCTGCGCAAGCTCTGCAAGAGCTCCAAGGCGGACAAGCTCGGTAAGCGCCAGGAAGTACGCTGGAACACTCTTTGTCTCCAGCTTTCGACCAAGATGCGTGAGCTCGATAGCGACCGTCTCTTCGTTCAGGAGTCGGACCGCGCGGTGCACCGCCTTGCCGGTGACTTCGCGGACGAGCGCGACATCGTCGGTGATCACGTCCGAATGACCCCGGCGTTCAAGCGCTATTTGCAGCATGTTCGAGGCGCCCAAAAGGCGCAGCAGCGAGCGAAGAACCGCTTCGTCGCGGCGAACCTTCGTCTCGTGGTTTCGATTGCGCGCCGCTACAATCGCGGCCGGCTTCCGCTCATCGACCTCATCCAGGAGGGAAACATCGGCCTGATGAAGGCCGTCGAGCGCTTCGACCACAACCGTGGTTACCGCTTCAGCACCTACGCTTCGTGGTGGATTCGTCACGCGATTAGCCGCGCTCTCGCCGACAAGGGTCGTGCGGTTCGTATCCCCGTGCACATGCTCGACACGTACAACCGCGTTGCGCGTGCCACTCAGGCGATTGCGACTCGCACCGGCAAGGAGCCTACGCCCGAAGAGCTCGAGAAGGAGACCGGCATCGCCGCCGAAAAGCTCGAGAAGATCAAGGGCTACTGGGCCGAAACTCCGTTCTCCCTCGACCGACCGGTCAACGACGAGGACGGCCGCAAGTTCATCGACTTCCTCGAAGAGGAAAACGTGCCGACGCCGTACGAGCAGCTCGTCTCCCGCAAGTGGAGCGACGAGGTGCGCAGGCTCCTCGACACGCTGACCCCCATGGAAGCACGCATCCTCCGCTGGCGCTTCGGCCTCGACGACGAGGACGAGCTGACGCTGAAGGAAATCGGCGACAAGTACAACCTGTCTCGCGAGCGAATCCGGCAGCTGCAAGAGCAGGCGCTGGGGAAGATTCGGCGACAGATCAAGGAGTGAGCTGAGAGGCTCACACGACTGAGACGCCGGTGGGGCAACCCGCCGGCGTTTTTCAATTCCGGGGTCACCGACACCGACACTGGCACTGACACGGGCGCTGACGCTGACCCTGGCGCTGTCACTGCCCCTACAGAAGCTGCGTCAGCAAGAACGCGTAATCCAACGCGGTCTCCTTCAAATAGTCGTACCGCCCCGAAGCGCCGCCATGCCCGGCGTCCATGTTGATCTTGAACAGAAGTAGATTCTCATCCGTCTTGTGCGCCCTCAGCTTCGCCACGTACTTCGCCGGCTCCCAGTACATCACCTGGCTGTCGTTGAGCGAGGTTCGCACGAGCATCGTTGGGTAGGGCTGCGCCTTGATGTTCGTGTATGGGCAGTACGATTTGATTCGAACGTAGGCGTCGCGTTCGTTGGGGTTTCCCCACTCTTCGTATTCAACAACGGTGAGGGGAAGGCTGTCGTCGAGCATCGTGTTGAGCACGTCGACGAACGGAACGATCGATAGGACGATGTGGAATAGGTCCGGTCGGAGGTTGCTGACAGCGCCCATGAGCAAGCCGCCCGCACTGCCGCCCTGGATCGCGAGACGGTCACTGTTCGTATAGCCCTTGGCGATCAAGTGCTCAGCGACCGCGATGAAGTCTGTAAACGAATTCATCTTGTGTTCCATGCGGCCCTGGTCGTGCCAAGGTTTCCCGAGCTCGCCACCGCCGCGGATGTGCGCGATGGCTACGGCGACGCCGCGGTTGAGCAGGCTCGCGCGGGAATGCGAGAACCCGGTCGGATACGGATAGCCGTAGGCGCCATAGCCGGCGAGCAACATGGGGGACGAGCCGTTCCTCGGTGTGCCCTTTTTGTAGACGACGGAGATCGGGACCTGCGTGCCGTCCTCGGCGGTCGCCCGGAGTCGCTCCGATTCGTAAGCCGCAGGGTCATAGCCGCCGAGCACTTCGAGCTGCTTCACCAAGGTGCGGTGCTTCGATGAAACGTCGTAGTCAAAAACGGAATCCGGCGTCGTCAGCGACTCGTAGCGGAAGCGATAGGAGCTTGCCGAGAACTCTTCATTGTTGCCCGGGTACACCGTGTACACCGGCTCATCCATTCCAATGCGGTGTGATTTGTCATCGACGAGGCTGGAAACCCGAATGTAGGGGAGCCCTGTCTCGCGCTCGAGCAGCACGTAGAAGCTCTCGAAGACGTCCAGCCCCTCGACCATCACGCCATCGCGATGAGGGACCAGCTCATTCCAGGACGACGGACCCGGGCTACCGACCGGCGCCCGCACGATGCGAAAATTTCGCCCGCGGTCATTCGTTCGAATCAGGAATTCGCCGCCGCGGTGCGCAACGTCGTACTCGTGGTCTTGTTTGCGCTTCGCGATCATCCGCCAGGCGCCCCCTGGCTCGGACGCCGGCAGGAACTCAATTTCACTCGTGGTGTGGCTGAACGCGCCACGAAAGACGTATTCGCCGCTCCGAGAACGCCAGACCGCGACCTGGAATCGCTCGTCGTCCTCTTGAGAGAGGAGCACATCTTCGTCCGCCGCACCGAGCCGGTGGCGCAGAACCCGGTGGGCCCGCTTGGTCTCGTCGTCGACGGTGTAGAAAAACGTCCGGCTGTCGCTCGCCCATGCGACCGACTTCACCTTATCGACCCGCTCAGGAAGCATCTCGCCCGAGCGGAGGTCCTTGATCTGCAACGTGTAGTCGCGGAAGCCCGTCTCATCGAGGGAGACGGCGAGGTAGCGGCCGTCCGGCGACACTTCGTACACACCGAGTCCGAGGAAAGGGCGACCCTCGGCGAGTGCGTTCATGTCTAGTAGAACCTGCTCACCGTCCGGCTTGCCGGGCGTGCGCCTGCAATAGATCCGATACTGCTTCCCCTCTTCGGTGCGGTGGTAGTATTCGAACGCCCCCTTGCGATACGGCGCGCTCTGGTCGGTCTCCTGAATCCGGCCGACGATCTCGTCGTAGAGAGTCTTCTGAAACTGGGCGGTCGGCGCCATCTGTGCGTCGGCATACGCGTTCTCGGCCTCGAGATAGGCGGTGACTTCCGCCGACTCCTTGTCGCGGAGCCAGTAGAACTCGTCGACACGGGTGTCACCGTGGAGCGTGACGGTGTGCGGCTTGGTTTGGGCGACGGGCGGGGGCATCGTTGGGCGTTGGGGTCCGGTTGTTGGAGGCGGGGTGGAGGCGCAACTGGCGAGGAGAAGGAGAAGGAAGACGCGGAGCATGAGGCCGCGTTGTAGCAGGGACCGGGGCGGTGTCAGGGACAGCGTCAGTGCCAGCGTCAGCGTCAGCGTCAGTCGCAGTGCCAGCGTCAGTGGTTCTGAGCGGGCTCGACGGCGTAGGTCGCTAAGGCTCGCACGATGTCATCAGCCAACTGCTTTGCTTCGGCTTGCCTCCCCGCGATCCCATTCGCGAGAAAGCTGAACGCCACAGAATGGCTGGGCTCTCCGAGGACGTAGCCCGACAAGGCGATCACGTCCCTGAGTGTTCCTGTTTTCGCCCGGACCATTCTCGGGCGGGGCAAGTCTTCGAGGCGGGACTTCAGCGTGCCATCGGAGCCAGCTACGGCGAGGTGAGCAACGTACTCGGCGCGGATCGCGGGGTCCCGATAGGCCGCGACCAAGGTTTGGGTCAGGTGCTGCGGTGCAACCTGGTTTCCGTCGAAAAGCCCCGAGCCGTTGACCATGACGAGACCGTTCGTATCGACGCCCATTTTTCCGAGCTCTTCGCGGACCACGGCAACGCCGCGCGAGGAGGTGCCCGGCGTTTCGGCTTGCGCGCCCATCACCTTCAACAGCATCTCGGCCGTGAAGTTGTCGCTCCACTTGCCCACCGAATAGAGCACCTCGCTGAGCGGAGGCGATTGCACTTCGCCAAGGAGACGCTCTGGTTCCGCCACAGGGCCGTGCTCGACGGACATGGCGCCCTTGATGCCGGCCCTTCTCAGCGCCCGGACCAAGAGGCTCGCTGCGTACGCTCGGGGAGCCGGAACGCGGCGCCGGTAGTACATCGTTCGTGCACGCAGGGGAATTGCCCCTTCGACCCGAACGGCGAGATGTCCATCGTCGGTGACACCTTGGTCGATGCGCGGCGTGGCGGGACCGGCCGCCGTGGTCACGGTCCGGTTGTCGATCTGCACGTAGTCATCCGCGAGCACGCGGATGCGCGCCGGCCCATCGACCTCGGGCCCGGGGGCGATGTGCACGACGTAGCTGTTGCGGTTGACGGCGAACGCGGAGATGGCCGCGCGGAATGAGGCGGCCTCCTTGGGTTGCTGGTCGAATGCCGGCGGGAGGATCTGGTCATCGAAATAGCCGTCGTCGATGACGATTCGATCGACCGTCTCCACGCCGCGCAAGTGTACGTTCTCTGCCAGCATGGCGAGCATGGCATAGCCGAGGGTCGGATCTCCCGAGGGCCGGACGACCAAGCGAGCCACTCGACCGTTGACGATGCTCCCCTCCACCCGGGTCGCCACTTGGAAGCTAGGGCCCAAGCGCCAAAGGGCGGCGGCCGAGGTCAGAAGCTTCTGGTTGGACGCCGGATTCCGAGGGCGTTCGGCTCGATTGCGGTAGAGTTCCTCTCCATCGTGCAGCCGAACGACATGAATCCCGATTCCATCGCCGAGCCCAGCCTGCCGGACGAGGCTCGCAATCGTCTGGGCGAGCGGCTCGGGCCGCTTCGCTCGCGCGCCTGCGCTGACGACCAGCAGGCCGATGATCGCAAGACTGAGAAGCGATCGGTGCGCCATCGGCTGCAGCCTAGCAGCGCCCTCGCGCTGCTCCTAGTGATTGGCCTTGGCTGCAGTCGGCCGGCCGAGCACGACCCGGACTCCTTGGTCGTCATGCTCCCTCGGGACGCCGAGCAACTCGACCCGCGCTTCGTCGGCGACCCCTACGGCCTTCGCGTCTCGCGGCTACTTTTCGGCTCCTTGGTGACGATCGATCCGCGGACCCTGGAAGTGATCCCCGATCTCGCGGAGTCGGTGGAGCCCGTGAGCCCGACGCAATTCAACGTGCGTCTCCGCGAAGGTCTGCGCTTCAGCGATGGCAGCCCGCTCGACGCGCGGGACGTCGTCGCCACCTTCGAAGGCGTCGTCGACCCGAAGCTTCAAAGCCGCTACGCCCACAACTACGGAAGGATCGCGGAGATGCGGGTGTCGGACCCGCGGACCATCGTTTTCATCCTCCACGAGCCCCACGCCCCGTTTCTCACAGACCTCGAGCTCCCCATCGTCCGAAGTCAAGATGCCTTCCGGCGCATCGCCACGCCCGAAGAGCCTTTGCCCATTGGGGCTGGCCCGTACCGGCTGGTCAAGCGTGAGCCCGGGGTTCTCGAGCTCCGCGCCAACCCCCACTGGCACCGTGGAGCGCCGAAGTATCCAAACTTACGAATGGTCGTGATTCGCGACGACAACACACGGGCTTTGCGAATGCTGGCCGGGCAGGGCGACCTTGCCATCGCCTCGATTCCGCCCCTGCTGCTTCCGTTGTTCGAGGACGACGGGGAATTCGAGACGCGCAGCGCCCCTGGAATCTCGACGCTCTATCTCGGCTTTCAAACCGGCTCGCCCAAGCTCGAGGACGTCCGTGTAAGACGCGCAATCGGCTACGCGATCGATCGAGAGCTCTTGGTCCAGGCCAAGTACCAAGGTCTTGCGCGCGTGACCGACAGCTGGATTCCACACGGGCACTGGGCGGAGCTTGCCGCCGAGCCGCTGCGCCCCTTCGATCCCGTTCTGGCAGGCGCGCTCTTCGACGAGGCCGGGTTTCCCGATCCGGCCGGCCCCGAACCACGCATGCGACTCGTGCTCCGAACCACCTCGGAACGCTTTCGCCAATCGGTGGCACGCGCGATTGCCGCGATGTTGCGGGAGGTCGGCGTAGAGGTCGACGTGCGGCCCTCCGAAGCTGCGACTCTGATCTCCGACCTGAACCGAGGCCACTTCGAAATGACACTGCTCCAGGTGCCCGAGGTGATCGAGCCCCACGTGCTGAGCTGGTTCTTCGACTCCTCGCGAATCCCCGGCCCGCAAAGCGAGGGCGCAAACCGTTGGCGCTATCGGAACGCGGAGCTCGACGGCCTCTTCGAGCTCGGGAGAACGACGATCGACCAGGCCGAGCGCCGCGCAGCGTACGAGCGGGTTCAGCGCATCCTCTCCCGTGACGTTCCCGTCTTGCCGCTCTGGCAACCCGACACCGTCGCGGTGGTCCGCCGGGGTTCTCGCTTCGATGTGCCCCGAGACGGTCGCTTCGGGACGCTGGCGTTCTGAACGCGCAGTGGTACCGTGCAGCGTGATCCTCAGGGACCCGGTCCATGGTTTAATCGCGTTCGAAGGCATGGCGGAGCGGGTCATTCGTTCTCTGCTCGATACGCGAGAAGTGCAGCGACTTCGCCGCGTGCGGCAGCTCGGGCTCGCCTCGCTCGTGTTCCCTGGCGCAGAGCACACCCGCTTTTCGCACGCGGTGGGAACGGCTCACGTCATGCAGGCGCTCCTTCGCAGAATCGACGCTTGCAGTGAAGAGCTTCCCCCGGACCAACGGCTCGACGACGAGGCGAGGGCGGAAGCCCTTGCCGCAGCGCTTTTGCACGACTTGGGCCACGGGCCGTTTTCACACCTCTTCGAGGAGGTGTTGCCACATGCCAAGCATCATGAGCGGTGGACGCAGGAGATCGTCCTCGATCCGTCGACCGAAGTGCACCAGACCTTGGAGTCGATCTCGGCAGGCATGTCACAAAGGGTCACCGGCCTGCTGAGCGGCGACTATCGGCTCAGCTACCTCAGCCAGAGCGTGAGCGGGACGCTGGACGTCGACCGCGCCGACTATCTCCTGCGCGACAGTCACATGACGGGCGTGCGCTACGGGCTCTACGACCTCGACTGGTTGCTCCAGGCGCTGACCTTTGCCTGCGTCGACGACCGCTGGGTCCTCGCCATTCAGGGCCGCAAGGGCTTGCCGCCGGCAGAGAGCTTCTTCCTCGGGCGGCACTTCATGTACCAGCAGGTCTATCATCACAAGGCAACGCGCGCAGCGGAGGCCTTGGTCCGCGCAATCTTCATGCGGGTGAGCGAGCTGATCTTCGACGGCGCACCTCCCGATCCACTGCTACCTGCGTTTCGCGCTGCAGCGCTCGGCGAATCGCTGTCCCTCCAGGAGTACCTTCGCATGGACGACGCCGAGCTACTGACCTGCCTGAGCGCATGGGAGCGCGGCGCCGATTCGACGCTCGCCGAGCTCAGCAAACGGCTTCGATCCCGCGAGCTCCCGAAAACGGTGCCACTTCCTGAGAGCCGCCCCGAGCAATGGAAGGAGGCGCAAGCGCGAGCAGGAGAAATCGTGGCGAACAAGGGACTGCGCCCGGACCTCACGGTCTGGCTCGACATCGCCGATGACGTCCCCTACCACGAGCCGACCGACGGCAGCACCGATGGGATGTGGGTGACGCTACGCCATCAGCCGCTTCAGCGCCTGGGGGACGCCTCTTTCATCCTCGGACAGCTCCGGAACAAACGCATCGAGCATCCGCGACTGATCTTCCCCGCCGAATTCCGGGACGAGGTGCTCTCGGCCATCCACCACGTCCTCGATTGACCCTCCAAGCGCGAAAGGAGGATCTGCGGTAAGGTCTGAGGTGACAGAACCGGTTGGGGGATGGCCAGGATTCTAATCGTCGATGATCAGGACAACGCACGCAGCATACTCTCCGAGATGCTACAGGCCGAGGACTACGACGTCGATCAGGCGCCGAACGGCGAGGCCGCCTGCGCCATGGTCGCCGACAACGGCTACGACCTGGTCATCACCGACCTCCGAATGGGGGAAGTGGGCGGCCTCGAAGTGCTGCGACGCACGAGGGAAGCTTCTCCACTCACGCACGTGATCGTCATGACCGCCTTCGGCACGATCGAAGACGCAGTCGAAGCGATGCGATTCGGGGCGCACGACTTCGTTCAAAAACCCTTCGTGGTGGAGGAGCTTCTGACCAAGGTCGCGCGAGCCGCGCGGACGCGTAAGCTTGCAGCGGCCGAGAGGGCGGTCGCTTCGGACTTCAGGGAGCGATACAACTTCGGCAACATCATCGGTCAGTCCGCGGAGATTCGTGACATCCTGGGTCGCATCGTTCGCATCGCGCCGACCGACGCGACCGTGCTCATCACCGGCGAGAGTGGCACGGGCAAAGAGCTGGTCGCGCGGGCCATTCACGCCAACTCTTTGCGCGCCGAGCGGCCGTTCGTGTCGATCAACTGCGCCGCATTGACTGAAACGCTTCTCGAGAGCGAGCTCTTTGGACACGTCCGCGGTGCATTCACCGGCGCAGTGCAAACACGAAAAGGCCTATTCGAAGAAGCCAACGGCGGGACTTTCTTCTTCGATGAAATCGCCGAGACGCCGCCTTCGCTTCAGGCGAAGTTGCTTCGCGCGATTCAAGAAGGAGAGATTCGGCGACTCGGCGACAACAGCTCGATCAACGTCGATGCACGCATCATCGCGGCAACCAACCAGGACTTGAGAAGCCAAATCGAAGAGAAGCGATTCCGAGAGGACCTCTACTACCGCCTAAACGTCGCACGCTTCGAGCTTCCTCCACTTCGGGAGCGCAAAGAAGACATTCCGCCGATCGTCGAAACCTTCCTCGAAAAGTACGGAAAGAAGATGGGGAGGCAGGCGACGCTCGGCCCAGGCGTCATGGACCATCTACTCGGCTACGACTTCCCCGGGAACATTCGCGAGCTCGAAAACCTGATCGAGCAGGGCGTTGCGCTCGCGCAAGACGGGCAGGTTCATCTGTCGGACATTCTTCCCAACGCGAGCAGCAACGGGAAAAGCCGAACTCCGAACCCCGCGCGCCAATCGCTCGCCAATATCGTACAAGATGTCGAGCGCGACGCGATCGTTCGCGCGCTTCGGCACGTCGATGGCAACAAAGAGCGCGCAGCCGAGCTTTTAGGGCTCAGCCCGACGACGCTCTGGCGCAAGATGAAGCGACTGCAGCTCGATTGGCCTTGATGGCGCTACTGGGATTCTTCTTCGCGAGCGGCTTCGAGCCGATCTGTGCGTTCGTGGGCGCCACCCACGATACCCCCGAGCTTGTCGGAAACGGACTTCGGAACCTGACTCGGCCCCGCATCCTGATCGGGTGGCTTCGTCACCTCATGCACCTGGTTACCGATCTTCTTCGTGATGCGCTCTGTCGCGACGCCCACCTCGCGACCGAGCTCCTGCGCTTCCTCGGTGCCGGCGACTCGCATCAGATGCTGAAAGGGTGTGCGCTCGCCGAGCCTGACGAAGAAGAGCACGTAGGCCAGGAACGCCAGAACAGCGCCCGTCCAAACCAGCCTAATCGTTCGTCGGATCATTCCTCTTCTCGACGGATACCATAGCTGCGCATTTTCTTGTGAAGGTTGGTGCGCTCCACCCCCAAAATTGTCGCCGCGCGCGAAATGTTCCAGCCCACCTGATCGAGGGTTTGTAGGATGTAGTCCTTTTCCGCGCGGTTCCGATACTCCCTCAAAGTCAGGCGTTCGCCGACCTCATCGAGCGTGGAAGGCATGTCCGATGGCGGGGACGAGGTGCGCCGGGCGTCGCTCAGGACACCTTCCTCCGGCAGATCGTCCACCGCAATTCGGTCGCCGCTCAGAATCGCCATCCGCTCTACGACGTTCCGAAGCTCTCGAACGTTCCCGGGCCATGAACGCTCGCTCAATTCCTCGAGCACACCTTCGTCGATCGGTTTCTCTCGAAGCCCGTTTTCGATCGAGAACTCGCGAAGAAAGCCCCTGGCCAATAGCGGGATGTCCATCTTCCGGTCTCGGAGGGGTGGGCTGACGATCGGAACGACGTTGACGCGGAAAAAGAGGTCTTCTCGAAAGCGGCCGTCGTGAACCTCGAGCTCGAGGTCTTTGTTGGTTGCGGCCAACACGCGCACGTCGACCGCAATCGTTTTTTCGCCGCCGACGCGAGAGATCTCCCCGCTTTGGAGCGCCCGTAAGACCTTGGCCTGTGCGCTGGCACTCATGTCGCCGATCTCGTCGAGGAATAGGGTGCCGCCGTTGGCGAGCTCGAACATGCCCTTCTTGCGGCCTTGCGCGCCGGTGAACGCCCCGCGCTCGTAACCGAAGAGCTCGCTTTCGATGAGCTCCGCCGGAATGGCCGCACAGTTCACTTTGATGAAGGGCTTGTCCGCGCGCGGACTCAGGCGATGGATCGCGCGAGCGATCAGCTCTTTGCCAGTGCCGCTTTCTCCCGAAATCAGAACGCGACCGTTCGTTGGCGCCACCTTCTCGAGCTGCGCAAAGAGCGCGCGGATGGCATTGCTCTCGCCGATCATCTCGTAGCGATGCTCGACGTCGGCCCTGAGCTGCTCGACCTCGCGTTGCAGTTGCCAGGTCTTCAATGCGTTGCGCACCGTGACCAATACGCGGTCGCGGTCGAGGGGCTTCTCGAAGAAATCCGTCGCGCCGAGCTGGACCGCCTGCACCGCCTCGGCGAGCGAGGCGTGGCCCGACACCATCAGGACAGGCAGCTTTCGCGTTTCCGGTTCGCTGCGAATCTTCTGAAGCGCTTCGATGCCGCTCATCTCGGGGAGTCGAACGTCGAGGATGACCAGATCGACGTCGCCACTTTGGATGGTTTCCAGGCACTGCTCGGCCGATGACGCCTCGAGCGTGTTGAACCCGGAACCTTCGAGCACCATTCGAAGCGTGCGTCGAATGTTCTTTTCATCGTCGACGACGAGGATGGTGGCAGCCATTCAGCAACGGTTTATATCACGCTAGACGATGGCCGACCCAAAGAGTGATACGAGCTCCGTGACCGAGCGCTTCCGAGCCTCGCTCGAAGCGGCCAGGCCAGCCACCGGAGGCGTGCCTCTCGAAGACCTTCTTGCCGAGGTGATGCCGCTGCTGCCGCTCTTGACCGAGTTGCCCGCCGAAAAGCGAGCGGGAGGCAGTTTTGAGTCCTTCGAATTCCGAGAGTGCTTTACCGTGCTCACACTCGTCGGCCGGCGCCTCGCGCTGCTCGACCTCACGCCGACCACCACGATTCAAGTGACGCGCCTCGCATTGGACGCCCTGAACCCGTCGAAGGAGGCCGGCGCGGAGCGATTTGCGCAGTATGCGTTCGCTGCGGCGGTCGAAGGATTCGTGCTTGGGCGAGAAGAGCGAGTCTCTCAAGTCGCGATGGAGCGCGCGGCGAGCTGCCTGAAACCTCTGCGCATGGATGGCTCGATCTTCGCGCTGGTCATCACGGGAGCACACGAGCCTGCGGTCCTGAGCGACTGCGTCGACGCGCTCGGCCGGGCCATGCTCGAGGCCGACGTCGAGCTGGCGATCGTCGACCTCACACAGCTTGGCGAGCCGAACCGGGAACGAGCCATTGCGGTGTTTGCCGCCGACGAGATCGCCAAAATGCTCGGCGGCCAGTGCTTCTTCACGGGAGTCGATCAACGCTGGAGGGCCGCCGCGGCCGATGCTCGTATTCCTCTGGACGCGATGCAAATCGCGCCCAACCTGGCCGAAGCGCTTGCAGCCGCGCGGAATTCGGCCGATCGGGCAGCCAAGGAGCGGACGCCGAGGTGGCGAGCGCTGCTGAACCGGCTCCTCCGCTGAGGGCGCCTCGGGCCGGCGATCGCCTCGATGCAAGTAAACGACAATGCAGGACTTCTCGGCGATCACCACAGGTCAGAAATGCCGCCGACCTTCATTGACCCAGCTGCTCGCGCTGCGGTATAAGCTCCGAGACCGCCGGAGGGGCAATTTCGCGTCACATGGTGGTCACTTAGAGGGGAATTGCGATGCGCAGGATCGTTGCGCTCTGCGTTGTGGCAGCGTGCATTTGGGTGGAGGGCGCCGTTGCGGCGGCGCAAACCGGGGACACCGCGCCGCCGGAAGCCGGAACTGAGACTTCGGCTCCAGCAGAAGCGGCCGTGCCCAGCGCGCCAAGCAAGCCAATCGACGCTGGCACGTATGCGGTACGCCTTCGGGATCTCGAGCAGCGGATCAACGAGCTGAAAGAGCAGATCTTTCGTTCGAAGGCTAGGCTCTCGTTGCTCGCCGAGACCGTGCTCGAAGGCGTCGTGGGCGGAGGACAGGCAGCCATCGTCCACGAGAACCGCATGTCGCAGTCCTACAAACTCGTCAGAGTGGTGTACGCCCTCGACGGCGCGCCGATCTTCACCAAAGCGGACGAAGAGGGTACGCTCGGCGATCAAAAAGAGTTCGAGGTCTACAACGGAAGCATCGTTCCCGGCGAGCACACGCTCACCGTCAACCTCGAGTATCGCGGACACGGCTACGGTGTCTTTGCGTACCTCAAAGGGTATCGCTTCAAGGTGCGTTCGACGTACACATTCGCCGTGCCGGAAGGCCGGGTCTCGACGGTCCACGTCGTGGGCTACGAAAAGGGTGGTCCGGCGACGCCGCTAGAAGAGCGGCCGGCGGTCCGATACATCGAACGAGTCGAGCGTCCGGTTCGGCCCGACGAAATGGGTGAGGGCGATCGCTAATGCGACCTGGCGGCGGGACCGTATCGCCGCCCTCACCGACACTAGGCAGGGGGCGAGCGCAAAGGATTTGTCTGGGTTTCTTCCTGGTCATGGGCCTCCTTGCGTCCCCCGCCTCAGAAGGCATGGCCCAGGATCTGGCCGCGGCGAACCGCGAGCTATCCGACCTCGAAGCGGACGCGCAGCGCTTGATCGCCGATCCGGTCCGGCGCCACGACCTCAAGAGTGAGACCTTCGTCGAGGAGCGCCTCACCGACGGAGAGCTCTACTTGCGGCTCGAGGACTACCTTCGCGCTGCCATTCTCCTAACCGACATCGTCGAGCACTACCCGACGCATCGTGCGTATCCCGAGGCACTCTTTCTTCTCGGGGAGTCCCTGTTCTTTGCCGACGACTACCTGGGCGCACGGCGGCGCTACGCCGAGGTGATCGATCGTGGCGCCGAGCCGACCTTTTCCCCATTCCTGCAAAGCTCGCTCAGCCGTCTCATTCAAATTGCGATCCACACGCGCGATTTCCGTGACGTCGACAGCTACTTGTCGCGACTCGAGGCCATCCCATCCGCCACGCTGTCGATCACGACGGCGTATTTCCGCGCGAAGTATTTGTACAACCGCGCGGTGCCCATCGATGACGTGCTCAACGCCCCAGTCAGCGCCGCGATCCGCGGGGTCGATCAGGGCCGCCTCGAGCAGGCGCGCAAAGGCTTCATCGCCATCCCGAGCGGTACCGAATTCTCCCTGCGCGCCAAGTATTTCGTCGGCACGATTCACACCCTCCGCGGCGAGTACATCGACGCCATTGCAGCGTTCCGCAGTATCCCGGGGCACGAGCCTGCGAACGACCCGGAGGGGGAAGTCCTCGAGCTGACCTATCTTGCGCTCGGACGCCTGTACTACGAAACCGAGCAGTTGGAGCAGGCGCTCGAGGCCTACCGCGCCGTCGAGCAGACCTCGACTCGGTTCGACCAAGCGCTATTCGAGCTCGCCTGGACGTACATTCGGATGGGCGACGCCATCCAAGCGGAGAGGGCCCTCGAGGTGCTCTCCGTTGCCGCTCCCGACAGCCCACTCAATGCGGATGGCAAGGTGCTGCGGGGTGACCTTCTGGCTCGAAACGGCCGCTACGACGAAGCCGAGGTCGTGTTCGACGAGGTGCGGGCAACCTTCGGTCCCATCCGTGACGAGCTCTCGGCCAAGCGCAGCGAACACCCCGACCTTCACGCGTATTTCCGAAAGCTTGTCCGCGAAAACCTAGACGATTTCGACATTGACGATTTCCTCCCCGAGTCGGCCAGGCGCTGGATCGATCTGGAAGGCGATTACGAGCGCGCGCTCGAAGTGCTCGCGGACCTCAGCGAAGCCAAGCAGCTCGTCCGAGAGACCGACGAGCTCGCCGAACGGATCACCGCAGCTCTGAGCGCGCCGAATCGCATCGGCGTATTTGCCGACCTCCGCCGTCAGCACGAAAGGACGACCGGCCTTCGAAACCGGGCCGCACGCGCCCGTGGCACCCTGACCGAGGCCGAGAGCCGGGCGCGGGGCGATCGCCCGGGTGAAGTCGCGCGGGTGCGCTCGCGACGTCGTGAGGTCCAGGCCGACGTGATGAAGATGCCGGTCGATACCGAGGACTTCGTCGACCGGGACATGGAAAGGCTCGGGGAGTTCAGGGCCGCCGAACGGGACCTGCAGAGACTCCGGGTCGAAATCCTAGGTCTCGAAGCACGCATCGTGGCCTCGAGGGCGGGCCTGCCCGCCATCGATCCGCAAAAGGTCAATCCGCAGGCCCTGGCCGCACAGCTCACGGAACACGAAGGGGAAATCAAGGAGTACGAAGAGCAGCTCGCTTGGATTCGGCGCCGCCTCGAAGTCGGCCGTCTCCATGTGGGCGTTGGCGACAAGCGGTACCAGGCGGACGACGTCGAGCGGAACAGGTTCATCGACCTGGTCGAGCGCGAGCGCCAGCTTGCAGGTTCTGGCGGGCCCCAATACGACGCAGCGTTCTCGCGCGTGGCTGGTCTCGAGCGCCGGCTCGATCAACGTGACGCCGAGGTGGCTGCGGTCGTCAATCGACGCGTCTCCCAGATGTTGGCGACCGTCGATGAGGAAACCGCAAACCTTCGGCGCTATCGCACCGCGCTCGGCTCGCTCGAAGGCGAGACCGAAGACGTCGTCGGCGCGATCACCTATCTCAATTTCAACCGCGTCCACGATCGCTTCTACGACCTGGTTCTCCGCGCGGACGTCGGCAAAATCGACGTCTCTTGGGCACGACGCGAGGACCACAGAGTCCGGATCGACGCCCTGACCCGCGAACGCGCGCGCGAGCTTCAGGCGCTCGACGACGAGTTCCGAGACGTGATGGATCAGAATCAGGGCAGCGAGGGCGAGCCATGAGCAGGCGTCATCCGCTCGCATCGCTCCTCTTGATCGCGGCACTGGCCGCGGCCTGGTGGGCGCCCGCTACGGCTGTTGCGCAGGAGCCGGGCGCGGAGCCCGAACGAGAGGAGGCCGCACCCTGGGAAGGCGCCACCGACGTCAGCCTGCCACCGTTCCTGCAGGACACTGGCAAACGCATCGTGGACCAACGCCCGCCTCCGACCGAGCAACAACTGGAAGCACTGAGGCAGCTCGAAGAAGAGGTCGAGCGATTCAGCGAAACTGGCGATGCGTTTCGCTCCACCGTCACCTCGCTCGTGCGCCGCGAATACCTTCAGCAACGCCGGGAGCGCGACCGTTGGTACGGCGAGCAACTCCAGGCCGAGGAGCTCGCGTTCAAAGAGGCTCGCGAAGATTCGATCCGGGTCTTCGAGGAGTTCCTTCGCCGCTATCCGAGCCAACCCAAGTACACGCCGGACGCGATGTTCCGTTTGGGTGAGCTCTACTTTGAACGCAGCGCGCTCGAGTTCCAGGATCTGTATGACGAAGCACAGGCGGCGCGCGAGGCCGGCGATTTGACCGCCGAAGACCAGCTGCCGAGCTCGCCGGACTTCACGCCAACGGTCCTCATCTACAAGTCCTTGGCGCGTCGTTTCCCCGACTATGAACGCTCCGATGGTGTGTACTACTTGATCGGGTACACACTCAACGAGATGGGACGGCCCGAGGAAGCGCTGGCCGCCTGGCTCGCGCTCGTCTGCGCCAACAACTACGACTACGACCCCGATTGGCGCGCGCCGTCCGTCGATGCATCGCTGGCGGCGCAAGCCAAGTACCCCGCATTGACGCTCGATGGGCGGCCGCTCGGCGCGACGGTCCGCGGCGTCTTCGTCAATGCATACGCGCGTTGCCAGCCCATCTCGGAGCAGGCACGCTTCGTCAGCGAAACCTGGTTTCGAATCGGCGAGTACCACTTCGATGATTTCGGAGGCGACCACGCGCTGGATCTTTCGATCGCCGCGTACGGGCGCATCCTAGAGAACAGCGAAGACCGCAACTACAACCTCGCGCTCTACAAAGTCGCTTGGGCCTACTATCGCGCGAGCCGCTACCCGGAGGCGATCCAGAACTTCGGTAAGCTGGTCCAATGGTCGGACGACACGCGCCAGGAGACGGGCAAGGCTGGCTCCGAGCTTCGGCCGGAGGCGATCGAATACCTCGGTATCGCTTTCGCGTATGACGACTGGAACGAGAATCAGGTTCCCGATCCGGTCGAGGGCAAGCCAACGGGGATCGAGCGCATCCAGGAGCCCTCGCTCCTCCCGCAACAGAGGCCGTGGACGCCCGAGGTCTATTTCCAGCTCGGTCAGGTTTACTTCGACGAAGCGAAGTACCCCGAAGCGATCGCGGCGTGGCGGATGGCGATTTCGAAGTGGCCGAACCATCACCGTACGCCCGCGATTCTCAACCAAATCGCGACAGCTCACCAGATGCATAACCAGTTCGAGAACGCCATCGTCGCGCGTTCTGAGCTGACCCAATACGTGCAAGGCAGCCCCTGGTGGAACGCCAACATGGACCGTCCTTCGGAGCAGCGGGCCGCAGAGCAGCTCGCCGAGAACGCGCTCATCGTCACCGCGATTCATCACCATCAGTCCGCTCAGCGGCTACGTCAGAGGTGCGTTCAAGAGCGCAACGTGAAACTCTGTAGCGATTCGCAGGCCGAGTATGGATTGGCGGCCACCGCGTATCGCAGCTACCTCGAGCGCTACCCCAACAACCCTCAGGGCTACGAGCTTCACTACAATCTCGCCGACGCCCTGTACTGGTCGAAGAACTACGAGCAGGCCGCAACCGAGTACGCCGAGGTTCGGGATTCGAACGTGGATGACAGCTACCTCGCCGAATCCGCGCGGCGCGTGGTCGAATCGTTGAACCGAATCGCCGATCGTGATGTCGAAGAAGGGCGTTTGGTCATCCGCAGTGAAGCTCCGCCTCCGGCCGGCGAGCCGCCCACGGTTCAGCCGACCGCCATGCCCCAAACGGTGCAGCGGCTGGCGCGCGCAAGGGAAATCTACCTCGGCCGCGTGAGCCCCCAACGCGATACCGAGGGCGTCCGCACGGCCTACGACTACAACAACGCGCTGCTCCTCTACTGGTACGGCTACTGGCCCCAAGCCGAGAGCCGCTTCACACGGATCTACGAAGAACGCTGCTCGGGCGCGGAGGCCGATGCGACTGGCCAAATCGCATGGGAAAATCTGCGCGCGATGGCGATGGCCAAGGAAGACAGCGATGAGATTCGGCGCCTTGCAACGGACATCCAAGAGCGCGGCTGCACGTTCACGGCGGGCGCGAGCAAGATCGACTGCAGCAAGCCCTCCAACCGCGACAAGCCGATCTGTCGCGCAGGCGCAGACCTCAACGCACTCGTCTATCAGGACGCCCTCGACGTCTATAAGCGAGCCGGCCAAACGACTGGCAGCGAAAGCGTTCGCTTGTACGAGCAATCAGCCACGATGTTGCTGGCCGCGGTCAACAGCAACCCGAACGACAAGCAAGCACCGCTCGCGCTCGAATACGCGGCGCTTGCGCTAGAGGCCACGAACCGCTTCGATTCCGCGGCTCAGCTCTACCAGCGCATCATCGACGAAGTGGGGCCTCGCGAAGCGACTGACGCCGAAGAGCAGCAGAGCCTCGACGCAATTCTGGCAAACGCGCACTTCAAGCTTGCGTACACGGCGAGCCGCAACTTCGACTTCGACCGAGCCGTCAATAACTATCGGGTGCTGGCGGATTCGCAACGCTTCGCCAAATCGACCGACCCAGAGGTTCAGAGCAAGCGCGCCGACGGTCTCGTCAACTCCGCCATTCTGCTCGAGCGCCTCCAGCGGTATCCCGAAGCGACGCAGTACTACCGCCGCGTGTACACCACGGTCGACGACCCAAGCACGAAGCGGAACGCCCTCTATCGTATCGCCGAGATGGCCTACAGGCAGAAACGCTATCCAGAGGCGATCAACGGGATGCGAGAGTTCATCAAGGCCTACGGAAGCGACGGGGAAGCCGGTGACCTGCTGGTTCAGGCCTATTGGCGCATCGCCCAATCCTCGAAGGCGCGCGGCCGAAAGGGCGACTACCGTAGCGCGCTCGAGGACGTGACGGCGGCATTCCAGCGTACCGGACAGCCCGCGGGATCGATCGCGGCCGGGTACGGTGCGGAGGCGCGCTTCATCCTGGTGGACGGTAAGCTCGCCAGCTTCGAGAATTTCCAAATCAAGCCTGGAAAACCAAAGACGGTCGAAGCCTACATCAACACGATCACCAAACAGATGGGCAACGGCGCCACGCAGGCTCAGTCCGTCGCAAACGGCTACGAGTCGGTCTTCCCCTACCGCCGCCCGCGCTGGACGATTGCGTCGTATGTACGCCAAGGCCGCGCCTACGAAATCTTGGCGCGTTCAATCCTCAACACCCCGGTCGTCATTCCATCCGACCTGAAGCAGGTGCTCCGAAAGGCGGACGAGGACGAGCGGGAAGAGTACCAGCTCGACTTCGAGGACAAGGTTCGCCAGGTGCTCGACACCCAGGTTCGTCCGGTGGAGTGCTTCGCGGTGGCGCGCTACGCCCTCGCCGCGCGCGCGGGTCGGGCCGGCAGCTTCGATGACCAGTACACCCAAATCGCCATCGATCGTCTCCAAGCCTACGGGGACGAGCGCATCGCCGAATGCATCGCCGCGGCGCAAGCCGCCGATGCCACCTTCCAGGGCTACAGCCCAGGCGAATTCGCGCGCTCGCCGAGAGGTAAACCGCTGGAGATTCGACCTGGAATCGCCCCGCCTGCTATCAGCAAGGAGAACCACTGATGCGCATGGGGGTACAGACCACTGTCTTGATCGCTGCGACGCTCTTCGCCACGTATGGCTGCAAGGGCACGTCGGCGTCGGCGCCCGTCGAGCTGGAGCCGAGCACGGGCGGCGAGGTGCCCGTTGCCGGGGGGGCGGCAGTCGCAGGTGAACCCGGTCAAGCCGCCGTGGGTGGGACGGAGGCGGCTCGCGAGGCAAGCCCTTGGGGCGCAACGCAAGCCGAGCAGTGCCGCCGGCCAGCTCGCCCAACGATGTCTTCGAGGGCGACGAGGTCGTTTGATGCTGGCGTGAGTGCGGCAGCTGCCGGCGATGACGGCAAGGCGGAGGCGGAGTTCCAAGCCGCGCTCAAGCGGGACCCGAACGCTTACCCGGCGATGTACAATCTCGGCGTGCTGGCAGACCGTGCGGGCAATGAGCGCGATGCGATCAACTACTACCAACGCGCGCTGCGACTGCTGCCCGACTACGAGCCCGCGGCGCGGGGCATCTCGACGATTCAAATCCGTCGGGGCCAAGTGCAAGCTGCGGTAGCGACCGTTGAGCCTCTGGCCAAACAGTATCGCTCCAATCTCGAGATGCAAGCGCTCTACGCAGAGGTCTTGGTCGAAGCGAGGCGCTACGACGAAGCCTGGATGGCAGCGAGACGCGCGCTCAAGTGTGACGAGCGATTCGTGCCGGCACTGATCGCGCTCCTCAAGGCAAGCCGCGCGCAAGGCCGCGACGAGCTCGCCGATTCAATCCTCGATCAGGCGCTGCAAGTCGATCCGAATGTGGCGGAGCTCCACTTCCTCGACGGCGAAAGACTCAAGACGGAGCCCGGGCGTCTGCGCGAAGCGATGGCGGCATACGAGCGCGCGGTTCAGCTGCGCCCGAGCTATGCAGAAGCGCGGATGGCCCTCGGTATCCAGCTCCTGGCAGGCGGCAACTATCCGGGCGCTCTGTCCCACTTCCAGGCTGCGGAGCGCCTGGTGCCGACTCTTCCCGCGGTGCACGTCAACCTGGGCGACGCGTACCGGGCCACCAAGCAGTGGACGGAGTCTCAACGCGCCTACCGAAAAGCCCTCGAGTTACAGTCGAAGCTTCCTGAAGCGCACTACGGCCTGGGCCTGCTCTTCCTCGCTGCGGCTGGCGATTTTCCGGGCCTCGATGCGCTCACCGCTTACGAGAAGGCCGTGGACGAGCTCAATCGATACAGGAGCGAAATGGGGCCGCGCTTGGCCAAGGACGATCAATCGGAGGAGTATCTCCGAGACTTGGATCGCATGATCAAACGAGCGCGGCGTGAAATCGAACGCCAACCGGGAGGCACCTCATGAAACGTGCGACTTCGGCTATCTTGCTCGCTCTGATTTTCGTTGCTGTGGTGGCGAGCGCGGCGCTCGCTCAGGGGGGCAAAAAGCGACAGCCTCGGGTCATCCAACTCGAAGAAATCGTCATCGAGGGCCGGGTGCAAAAACCCAACGCGTTTTACATTCTGAATCGTTCCAACTTGGGCTATGAAGTGCTCGAGCTGCGCACGAGCTTTCTTCGCAAAGTGGTTCGCAGCGTCCAAAAGGAGCCTTTCTGATGGCCCCACCGCAGAGTCCGAGACAGGGAGCTCGTCCTGGCGCCATGACGCAGGCGATGCAGGCCGTTCCGGTGAAGCATGCGGGGTCGAAAGTCCTGCGCGTCGGCCTCTTTCGAGATAAGAAAATCGTCGAAGAACGCATCGTTCGAAGGCGGGAAACCGTCTCGATCGGTACCTCGGCCAAGAACCACCTCATCATCAGGGCTGGAGCTCTGCCCGCGAAGCTCGAGTCGCGTTTCGAGCTCTTTCAACTGGTGGGCGACGACTACATCCTGAACTTCACGGGCGAGATGACCGGCAAGATCGCCCTGCCGGGCGGAGTTCAGAAGCTCGAGCACCTGCGCGACACTGGCGCCGCGCGCAACGCCGGTACCCATTACCAGATCAAGCTGGCGGACACGTCGCGCGGCAACATCAGGATTGGGGATTTCACCGTCTTCTTCGAGTTCGTCTCCGCACCACCGATCACCCCGAAGCCGCAGCTGCCAGCCGCGGTGCAGCGCGGCTTCGTCAAGAACATCGACTGGACGTTCACCACCTGGGTGATCTTTTCGTACATGATGTTCTTCGGTTTCATCATCTACATGGAGAATGCCGACTGGAAGGTCGACAAGGGCGCCCAGGAGGTGCCCGAAAGCCTGGCGCGCTTGATCTTCGAAGCCCCCATGGAACCGCCTACGGTCGAAGAGGAGCTCATCGAAGAAGGCGAGAGCAAGGAAGAAGAAGAAAAAGCCGCTGGCAAGGCGCCCGACAAGAAACCGGTGAAGGCCGAGGGCAGGGAGCCGGTGGGCGAAGAGCCGGCGGGAGCGACCGTCGAAGGCCGCGCGCGCATCGCACAAGAGGCTGCGGCACAGGCCGAAGCGATGTTGTTAGGAGCGCTTGGCGGCTCGGATGGCGCTCTTGGTGACGTGCTCTCCGGAGGCGCGGTCACGGGCAACGCAGCAGACGTCCTCGCACAGGCTTCGGGTGTCGGGGTGGCGACCAAGAGCGAAGCGGGCAGGCTGCGGACGCGAAGCGGTGGTGGCAGCGGGCAGCAGGCGGGTCTCGGCTCGCTCAAGAAGGGTCAGGGCGCCGGGAAGGCCGCGAAGGAAGGGCAAGCCGTCAAAGAGCGCGAGGTTCGCGGAAACGTCGGGCTCAACAGCGGAGGGGACATCGGCGGCAGCGGCGAGTTCGATCAAGCTCTGGTTCAACGACAGATCAAACAGCGCCTCAAGGCGATCACGCGCTGCTACGAGTCCGAGCTTCGCAAAAACCCCACCCTTTCGGGCAAGGTCACCGTGACGTTCACCATCCAGGAGCGTGGCAATGTGACGAATGCCCAGGCCAGTGAGAATACGACCGGCAGCCCCGCCGTCGCTGACTGCGTCATGCGAACCATCAGCCGCTTTCGATTCAACCCGGGGCCCGATGGGGGCAGCGTGACCTTCCGTTATCCCTTTGTTTTTCAGCCTCAAAATTAAGTTCGTCATAGGTGCATATTTCTTGCTTAACTGTAGTAAGTGTACATTGACACGAGAATCGTGCGGCGTATAATCGTCGCAAGTTTAGGGGATCGTTGATGTTTAAACGGATGAGAACCGTGGGACCGGTGCTTTTGGCCGCATTGTTGGTTGGAGGGAGCTTGGGCTATGCCGTAGCCCAGGAGGGCAGTGACTCGACGGTCGACGTCATCAAGGTCGAACCGCTGGGCGCGCCCCGCGAAGCCGAAGCGCTCTCGCCGGCGGCGCAGGCCAAGGCAGCGCGGTCCGCGGTGGCCAGCGCGGCGGCGAGCTGTGGGGCGCAATCGCAAGCCCTGAAGAGCGCCAAACGCGAGAGCGACATCATTCGAGCGACCTGCCTCCAGGACAAGCTCGACCAGTGCAACGCCAGCCTGCAGAGCATGAAGCGCCGGCAGGTGGCGCTCGATCAAGCGATTGCCGCCGGCGACTCCGGCAGCAGCAACCACGAGTTTACAGTGATCGGCGTCCTCTCCCAGAAGTTCAAGGCTTTGGCCCAGGCCGCGAACCAGTGCGTGGGGCAAGACCTGTTCGACACGGGCGACACCCAAGTAAGAGAAGAAGTCGACCTGTTCGCTCCCGATGAGAATCCTGCCGTGATCCCTACCGTGCCGGACTGGCCGATCCCATATATCCCGCCACCAGTCAGTGGAGTGAGCTAGCTAGCCGATTGGTGTTCGTATGGGCGGGGGGAACAAGGGGTCATGCGCTACTACTCAAAGCTAGAGCTTGCTCTGGCTTTCGTAGCCGTCTTGGGCGCAGCGTTGATCCCAGCAAACGCCCTCGCGCAGGGCTTTAGCGCCGATCGCGCGGCCGGCGAGGGTCCTGG
>JBARTN010000001.1:0-27489 GCA_049645265.1 Polyangiales bacterium | reverse complement strand
GAACGTTCTGCCGGAAGTTGTTGAGCCTCGAGCGCGTCCAGTTCGTCGCCGGAACGCGTGGAATCTGACCATCCTCGGTGACGTTGGTGACGCTGTAGCCGTGCTGGTTCCAAATGCGCCGGGTTCGAACCCAGTTGTTGTCGGCGTCTTCCCAAATCTCGATTCCGCCGAGACCGGGATCGGTATTCGGCTCGGGGATGACGACCTCGGACTTCCCGTCGTTGTCGACATCGACCACGATGGGCATTTCCAAGCGCGTGTTGCTGCTGTGGGTCGGATCCTCATACAGGATGGTGCCGTCGGATCCTCTAAAGATGCGAAACGTCGTTTCGTCCGCATACACCACCTCGGCGGAGCCATCCCCTTCGAAGTCGAAGACACTCGACCCGGTCGCGCGGCTGGAGCAGTCGTCGTTCTCGACCATCCAGCGGATCCACTCGCGCTCACATTCCGGGGGAAGCGGGTCCCCCGTACATTGAAAATCGAAAACCACGTAGGCGGTCGAGCTCGCTGTACCGACCTCGGCAAATCCATCTCCGTCGAAGTCCGCCACGGTCGGCGGTCCGCTTTCGTTCGCACCCGCAGTGTCGACCACGACCTGGGAGCCTTCGCTCATGATTGGATTTCCTCCGGCGTCGAACGCGGGCAGATGCAGCGCTCCACCACAGAGAATCCGCTCCGGCGGAAGCAGGTCCCCATCCTCGTCATAGAGCGGGGCGGAGGGCACGTAGGCGGCCGGCGAGTACGTGGGCTCAGAAACGTCTGCGGGGGCACCGGGAATGCGTATCGGCAGTGGAATTCCGGCAACGGGAGACCCATCGTGGTCGAGAATGAAGAGCTCACCCTGTCGAATGATCACGACTTCGCCGTCGTCGTCGCCATCGAAATTGCCCACGGCGTTGTAGCCGTCGCAATCGAGCGACCCCCCACAGCTGGAGTTGACCGTGGTGTACTCATAGGTCCAGCGCTCGCTTCCGTCGTAGTTGTAGACCGTGTTCCCGGCGATCACTTCCTGGAGGCCATCCCGATCGAGATCCGCGATGGTCGACACCGGACCGAGGAACGCGTTGTTTCCGATTCCAAGATTGGACCCGGGGCTCGCGGATTCGAGATCACGCCCATCCCAGGCAAGCGCCTCCACCGGCAAGTCGGCGTCGTTCGGCCCCTTCCCCGTCAAACCATCGAGTACCACGTTACCGATGATGACTTCGGGCCTTCCGTCGGCGTTCAGGTCGGCAATCGACGGTTGAGCGCCGCCGCGCGTGTGCTGGTTGTTGGGAAGCTCGTCATTTTGCCACATGACTTCCCAGACCGAACCGTCATCGACGGTTCGCCGCCAGGCGATGGTGCCACCGTTCTTGAAGGTGGCGACGATTTCGGGGACACGCTCCGCGCTCATGTCGTCAGGGTGCAGGTTGCCCAATGCAATGCCGCTGGAGTTCCCAATCCAATCCTCCGCGCCGAGGCCTTTGAGGGTTGCGTGCGTGTTCATCGTTCCGTCGCCATTACAGGCGCCCGACACGACTCTCAGCACGCCTCTGCTGGTGCAGCAGCCATTCGCAGTACGGTTGAAGCTCACGAATACGATGTCGGGGGTATCGAACACGTCGGTGACGCCATCTCCGTTGTCGTCGGTGAGATTCGCGACCGACGGCGTCATCACGACCTCGCCCATGCTCGCGAGCTCGATGGCTTCGGCACTTGCGCCCGGCGGCGCCTCAGGAGGCGTCCACCTGCAAGCGATGGTGGGCGCAAAGTCCCCCACTGGAGGTCGATACTCGCAGACGTCTACGGCATCGCGCGGAATGCACACCCCGAGACTCGGCTCGCAGAGCTCGTCGATCTCGCAATCCTCGCTGAACGTACAGTCGTTGAGAAGCGGAACGCAAGCGCCGCCGATGCACCCGTCGCCGCTCACACAGCAGAGCTCATTTTCGTTTCCGCAGAGCTGCAAGGGGTCGTCGCATTGCGCGACGCACGCTCCGTCGAAACACATCTCCGAGCTTTCGCAGCAGACCCCATTGCACTCAAGGTCGTTTCCGCAATCCGTGACACAGCTCCCGTCCTGGCAGACCGTGCCGGCGCCACAGCACTGGGCCGTTCCACCGAATACGCAGGCGGCCTGGTCGCCGCAGATCGAAGTGCACAAACCCCCCGGAGAACACTCTTCTCCAAACGGGCAGTTGCAACCGAAGACGATGCCGCCATCGGGGCGGACCGTGCCGCCGCTTCCCCCTGTCCCAATCCGAGGGGGAGAGCTCGTTGAAGCATCTCCACAGCCGCCGGCCACGGCCATGCAAAGCAGGGCCATCCAAATCGATGCGCGCATATTTTGAAATATAAGTGTAATATTCCACTTATGCCAACCTCAGGGGCCCGCTTGCGTTTGAGGCCCTGGTCAGTAGAACATGTTTCAGTCGTCGCCCTCAGGGCCGGAAGAAACAGGAGCACATCGATGGCCATCGTCGAACCACTGTCCCCAACCTCCGAGGGGCGCCGCCGGCTCGGGATTCGGAGCCCGGCAACGCGCGAATCCGTCGGCGAGATCCTCGTCAACGGCCAAGCCGATGTGGAGGCTGCGATCGCCAAGGCGCGAGACGCGCAGAAGGAATGGGCTCGAGTGCCGGTAGTGGAACGTGCGCGCATCGTCCGGGGCGCGATCGATGTTCTGGTCGAGAAGCGCGAAGCGGTGGCGAAGACGATCATCGACGAGACCGGCAAGACGAAGCTCGAGTCGTTGATCATGGAAGTTCTTCCGGCCTGCGACTACATCAACTTTTGGTGCGGGCGCGCGGTCAAGGAGCTCTCGGACGAGAAGCGAAAGCTCCACGGTTATCTGCGTCCTTACAAGAAGCTCATGATGCACTACCGGCCGCTTGGCGTTGTCGGCATCATCACGCCTTGGAACGGTCCTTTTTCCTTGGCGATGAATCCCACGGTGCAGGCGATTCTCGCGGGAAACGCGGTCATCTTGAAGCCCTCGGAAGTTGCGCCGTACTCCGGCGACTGGGCGGTCCGACTGCTGAGGGACGCGGGGGTGCCCGATGGCGTCGTGCAGACCTTGCATGGTGATGGCGAAACAGGAGGGGCTCTGGTTCGCGGCGGCGTACAGAAGATCTCGTTTACCGGCAGCGTTCGAACCGGCAAGAAAATCGCCGCGGCGTGCGCCGAACAGTTGATTCCGTGCACGCTCGAGCTCGGTGGCAAAGACGCGATGATCGTCTGCGAAGACGCTGATCTCGAACGCGCTGCGGGGGGTGCGGTGTTCAACTCGATGCTGAATTCAGGCCATGTTTGCATGGGTGTGGAGCGGGTCTACGTCGTCGAAAGCGTGGCCGACGAGTTCGAGGAACGCGTGCGGAAGATCGTCAGCGAGCTCCGATATGGCTCTGGCGATGACGTCGACGTGGGTTCGGTGTTCTGGGATCGCCAATTGCCGATCATCGAGCGCCACATCGAAGATG
This sequence comes from Polyangiales bacterium, assembly GCA_049645265.1. GTDB lineage: Bacteria > Myxococcota_A > Polyangia > Polyangiales > Houyiibacteriaceae > SG8-38. The sequence goes on along the minus strand of JBARTN010000001.1, from coordinate 24,025 downwards.
CGAAAGCGAAAGGCGCAGAAATCGTGGTCGGTGGAGAAGCTGACACCAGCGATGGCCTTTTCTACAAGCCGACCTTTGTGCGCAACCTCGATCACACGATGGAGCTGATGCGGGAAGAAACGTTTGGTCCGATCGTCTCGGTGATGCGTGTCGCAGACGAAGAAGAGGCGATTCGTCTTGCCAACGATTCACGGTACGGACTCAGCGGCAGCGTCTGGACCAGAAACATTCGGAAGGGCATCGAGATTGCAAAGCGACTCGAAACGGGCTCGGTCGTGATCAACGATGCGTCGATGGCCTATGGCGCACCCGAAGCGCCGTTCGGTGGCATGAAGGACAGCGGTGTGGGCCAAGTCAACGGCCTCGGAGGGCTTCGCGGATATACCCATCAGCAACCGATTTTCATCGACCGCTGGGCGGTCAAGAAAGAGCGGGTTTGGTACCCCCACACCCCGAAAACCTTAGAGGAAATCGATGGAATGATTCGATTCATCTATGGGAGCGCGCTCAAGAAGCTCGGCTTCTTTTCGTAAGGGGATTCGTCCCCTATAACTGAGGCATGTCCCGTCCCCGTGACTCCCTCATGCCGTTGGTGCGCAACGGCGTGGATAAGGCAGCGAATCGCCTTTCGCAGCTTGGGTACGGCGTGCTTCCCTGGGTCGTTCAAAGTTGGCGCCGCGTTCACGTCGAACACAACGTCCCGTACCGCAACACGCGCAGGCGCTCGCACCTTCTGGACATTTACCGGAGCAAGGACGCCGTGGGGTCCTTGCCGACGATCATCTACATCCACGGTGGCGCGTTCTCGATGATGTCGAAGGACACCCATCGGATCATGGCGTACGTCCTCGCGGCCCAGGGCTATCAGGTATTCAACATCAACTACCGGCTCGGCCCCGTACACACCTATCCCAAGCCCCTCAAGGATGCGATAGCGGCTTTCGAATGGGTGCTCGACAACGGGGCCAAGTACGGGGCTGATACCACGCGGCTAGCGATCATTGGAGAGTCCGCCGGCGCAAATCTCACCGCCGCCTTGGCGTATTGTGCAACGCACCCACGCCCGGAACCCTTCACCCGGAGCGTCTTCGAGCGCGACGCGAAGATCTCCTGCGTCGCTCCCTTGTACGGTTTGCTCGACGTTCACGACGTCCGGCGCTTCTGGCGAGACCCAGAAAAGAGCTGGCGCATGGCAAGCTGGATCAAGGGCGAAATACGAGGCACCGCCTATTCCTACCTGGGCCGGCGTGTGAAGCGAGCACTTCAGTTTCCGCTGGCCAGCCCATTGCGCCTGTTTGAAAGGCCGGCAGTTCCAGGGAGCCGGCCGCTCCCGCCGTTCTTCACTACGGTCGGCACGGCTGACCCGCTCCTGGGAGACACCATTCGCTTGAACGACGCGCTCGCGAATCGCGACACCGAATGCGAGATGCACGTCTTCCGCGGAGAGATTCACGCATTCAACGTCCTGCTCTGGCGGGCCGCTGCGCGCGAGCAATGGGGCGCTCTCTTTGATTTCCTCGACAAGCACATGCACGGAACTTCGGCGGAAGCGCCGGAGCGTGCGCCACACTACGTTTCGCTGGCCGAGACGTTTTCTGAATAGTCGCGGGTTTCAACCACTTCGGCAAAAGGCAGCGGCTCGATCGCTCTTCCACGCCGTCGCGCCCAGGCTCGCGTGAACACCGCGCCCATCAGGAAGATCTGCGTCGTGTAGTAGATCCACAGAAGCAAAACGATCAACGAACCAGCCGCTCCGTAAATCGACGCCGGGCTCGCGTAGCCGAGGTAAATGCCGATCAGAAAGGAGCCGCCCAGGACGAACAGGCAAGTCACCGCGGCGCCTACCCAGACGTCACGCCAGGCGATCACGGCGTCGGGAAGCCAGCGGTACACCAGGGCGATCAAGGGCGCCATGACCGCGAACGCGCTCCCAAATTCGGCGAAAGTCAGCATGTAGCGGCTGTCGCCGAAGAGATGGGCCGCCGCAGCGGCGCCGGAGTGCAGCAAGACCAAGGCGATCAGCGAGCTTCCGAAGACCAGGACCATTGCAAACGCGAGCAGTCGGCGCTCGACCAGATGCAAGGTCTCGGAACGACTGGAGTGAACCAAGAGCTTGGGTCGAATGCCCCACATGTGATTGAGCGCACGCCGCAGCATGGAGAACAGGCGAGCGGAGATGTAGAGCATGAAAATCGCGCCGATCACGGGAGCTGCGAAGCTCGTCGCCTCATCGCCGAGCTTGACGATCGTGTCGATGAGGTAGGCAGCCAGATCGGGACCGAGAAAGGCCCCGACCTGCTCTACGAGCTCCTCCCGGGCCGCCGACTCCGACATGACCAGCGAGGCGATGAGCAAGGCGACGACGCCGAGCGGAGCAATCGCCAACGACGCATAGAAGGCGATAGCCCCGGAGAGCAATCGCCCATCATGCGACGCGAAGTAGCGCCAAGTCTCGATCAAGAGCGAGACCATCGTGGCTCAGTAGCGGTAGTAGCTCGGCTTGAACGGCCCCTGTGGTGAGATTCCGAGGTATTCGGACTGGGCTGGCGTGAGCTTGGTGAGCTTCGCGCCGAGCTGCCCGAGATGGAGCTGGGCAACCTTCTCGTCGAGCTCCTTCGAGAGCACGTAGACCTTTCCGGATTCGTAGCGATCGCGCTCGGTCCAGAGTGAAATCTGGGCCAGCACCTGGTTGCTGAACGAGTTGCTCATCACGAAGCTCGGGTGACCGGTCGCGCAGCCGAGGTTCACCAGGCGACCGCGGGCAAGCACGATGATCCGCTTACCGTCGGGGAAGATGAAGTGGTCGACCTGCGGCTTGATCTCGTCTTCGGTGACCCCGTTGGACGGATCGGTGAGCCAGGCGATTTGAATCTCGGAATCGAAGTGGCCGATGTTGCAGAGGATGGCCTCGTTCTTCATCTGCTTCATATGCTCGCCGGTGACGACGTCACAGCAGCCCGTGGCCGTGACGAAGATGTCGGCGATGGGAGCCGCCTCTTCCATCGTGACGACCTGGATACCCTCCATCGAAGCCTGGAGCGCGCAAATCGGGTCGATTTCGGTCACGAGAACGCGAGCGCCCGCGCGGGCCAAAGCTTGGACGCAACCCTTACCGACGTCGCCGTAGCCGGCCACCACCGCCACCTTGCCGGCGATCATCACGTCGGTGGCTCGCTTGATTCCATCGACGAGCGACTCGCGGCAGCCGTAGAGATTGTCGAACTTCGACTTGGTCACCGAGTCGTTCACGTTGATCGCGGGGCACTTGAGCGTGCCGTCGCGCTCCATGTCGTAGAGACGATGCACGCCGGTCGTCGTCTCTTCGGAGAGGCCGAGGATGCGATCGGGGCCTTCGAATAGGTCCGCGTACTGCTGATGGACAATCGCCGTAAGGTCACCGCCGTCGTCGAGCAGGATGTTCGGCGCCTTGCCGCCGTCGAACGCGCGCATCTGCTGGTGGATGCACCAGTCGTACTCTTCCTCGGTCTCCCCCTTCCAGGCGAAGACGGGAACGCCGGTCGCGGCGATGGCCGCAGCGGCATGGTCCTGAGTCGAGTAGATGTTGCAGCTCGTCCAGGTGACCTCCGCGCCGAGCTCGCGAAGCGTCTCGATGAGAACGGCCGTCTGAATCGTCATGTGAAGGCAACCTGCGATCCGTGCGCCAGCAAGCGGCTTCTGAGCACCGTACTCTCGTCGAAGCGCCATCAGGCCCGGCATCTCGTGCTCGGCGATTGCGATTTCCTTTCGTCCCCAGTCGGCCAAGGAAATGTCGGCAACTTTGTTCTTCAGATCTGGATTTGGGCTCATGATTGTGTTGTCTCCTCTTTCGGTCCACGTCGCGCTGCGAGCACCTGCCACTTCAAATGGGCGTCAGGCCCAGGCCCGTAGCGCGTCGCGGGAATTTCAAATACGTCGGGATGGATCAACCCGGCTGACTTCGCGAAACCAGAAAGCTCATCACGGTCGAATCCGAGCCATAGGTCAGCCTGGCGCTCGCGCATGAGCTCGTCATCGTGGGAGCAGTAGTCGATGATCACCGCCTGGCCGCCCGGGCGAACGAGCGAGCCCAGAAGCGACACCACCTGTTGGGGCTTCGGCGCATGGTGGAGTAGACGCACGGCGAACACCGCGTCGGCCCCGCCGAGCTCGCGAACCCGATCCGAGACGGCTGGATCGTCGTACTCGGCTTGAATGAGCTCGACGTGATCGTAGCCATGGCTCGAAAGCCTGCGCTCGGCGGACGCAAGTTGCTTTTCGGAACGGTCGACTGCGATGACGCGGTCGAACAGAGGCGCCAGCAGCTCGACGAGTGCACCATCACCGGTGCCGAGATCGACCGCGAGAGATCGCCGAGGCAGCAGGGTGCGAATCGCCGTGAGGTACGCAGACCATTCGGACACCGACCTTGGGGATGCTTCGTCCGCAGGTTGCTCGAAGAACGCGCGTGCATCTTCGTCCCGCGCTTTGATCACGGTGGCGACGCGCTCGAGGCTGCCATCCTCGCTGCAAAGTGCTCGGCCGGATCGAATCGCGTCGGCCAAGAGGGGATCCCCGTTCAAGTCGGGCGACAACCTCGCAAATGCGCGCGTCCCTTGACGGCGAACGGCAACCAGCCCTGCCTCCCGGAGCAGCTTCAAGTGCTTGGAGACGTTCGGTTGCGCTTCCCGCGTGAGCTCGGCGAGCTCGCCGATCGAGAGCTCGTCTTCAGAGGTGAGGCCGAGCAAACGGAGCCGCCGTGGCTCGCCGAGAAGTCGGTAGAGCTCCCAGCGCGCGGATTCGGCGACGGCCACAGGCATTAGGATTGATATATTCCCTCATTCGCATGGATGCAAGCAAGGCCGGCTCACAATTCGTGCAAACCTCTGAAATTACGCTTTTTCCTCTTGTATTGCGCGCAGATAATATGCCTGTGCGAAGTCCCCTCCTCGCTCGCAGGCCTGTTCTAGGAGGGGCACGGCGTCCGCGGGCTTCCCGAGCTCCACGAGGACGGCGCCCTCGAGAGCCGGATCGGCGCGTCGCTCCCCGGACATCGAGGTCAGCGCTTGATGGGCCTCGCCCGGCTCCCCATTGATGAGCCTCCCCCAGGCCAAGAGGTGAAAGGCCTCATCGAGCTCTTCGGTCGAATCGGCGTTCGTGATGAGCTCGGACGCTGCGCGAATCACGCCCTGGCCGTCTCCGCGCTCGAGCGCTTCGAACGCTTGCTGCACCAAGCCTGGGGGCGCCGCAACCTGCCCGGGCGGTGAGGCGAGGCGCTGTCGTTCGATTCGAAAGGCTTGGTACGTGCTGAAAGCCAACAGGAAAAGGAGAATGGTCATCGGGTACTGTTTCAGGGTGACCGTCACCGCGAAGAGCAAGCCAATGACTGCGAAGGACACGTAGCAGGCGAGCATTCGCCCGCGAGACGGAGAAAGAAGCTCCAGGAGCGACGCCACGATGTTGCCGCCGTCGAGCGGCAGCACCGGCAAGAGATTCAAGACCCCCCAACCGAGGTTGACGAAGATCAGCGAGCGAAACGCATAGCGCGCCAGCGAAGGGTCGGGAATGCGCAGAGCGTCCATCAGCACGAGGGCGAGCGATCCAATGAAAATGCCCACGGCGGGACCCGCTGCGCTCACCATCATGCTTCGCCCGGGGCTCATCGGCTCTTGTTGCTCCCACCAGGTCAGACCACCGAGCGCGATGAGCTCGATTCGCGGCTGCCTGCCAAACGCGCGACCGACGATGGCGTGGCCGAGCTCGTGCATCAGGATCCCCTGGAACACGACGACGATCCAGATCAAAAGCCCCGCCCAGCCCTGGTCGCTGTTCAGCGTCCAAAGCCAGAGCGCCATCAGCCAAAACCACAAATGGATGCGGATGGGGATTCGAAAGAGGCTGAATTCGATGCTCATTGCTGGGAATATGGGACACGGCGTGGCCAACGACCAGTGCCTGCAGTCAGCCGCGGCGTGATTCTTCGGCAATTCGCTTCTTGGTCGCCGCCCAGCTGCAGATCGGGCACTGGCTGAGGCCGTGTCCGCGCGCGGCGCAATGCTCGCGGCCGAAGTAGATGATCTGCAAGTGGCGGCGAATCCAAGTGTCCTCGGGGAACAGCTTCTTGAGGTCGGCCTCGGTCTTGACGACGTTCCTTCCGTCGGAGAGCCCCCAGCGCGCAGCCAGACGATGGATGTGCGTGTCGACCGGAAACGCGGGTCGGCCGAACGCCTGACAGACCACGACCGACGCCGTCTTGTGCCCGACACCCGGAAGCGCCTCGAGCGCGTCGATGTCGTCAGGAACCTGGCCGCCGTGCCGCTCGATCAGCAAGCGGGCCATCGCCTTGAGGTTTTTGGCCTTGGTAGGCGCGAGCCCGACCGTGCGGATGTGGGCAAGGATGCGATCGACGGGCAAGGCAGCCATCGACTCGGGGTCCGGAGCCTCGGAAAACAAAGCGGGCGTGACCTCGTTGACCTTCTTGTCCGTGGTCTGCGCGCTCAGCAAAACCGAAACGAGGAGCGTGAACGGATCCTGGTGATCGAGCGGAATCGGAGGCTCCGGGTAGAGCGTGTCGAGGATCTCTCCGATGCGGTCGGCTTTTTCCCGACGGGTCATCGCTGTGGGCTATAGCTCTTTGGCATCGGCGTTGATCGTGTACTTCGCGACCATGCTCGCTTCGCCCAGAACGTGGCCCTCGATGGCAGCCAACACGTCTCCGGCCGCGAATTTCCCGTCCACGCCGAGCCGGTCGACATCGAGCGCATACGCGGTGAATCGGTAGTGATGCACGATGCTGTCATTGAACGGCGGACAGGGGCCGTCGTAGCCATAGTAGTCGCCGGCCATCTCCGGATCGGACGCGAACCAGCCGGTGTAGTCGTTGATGCCCTGACGGCTCCCCTGAGGACCCTCCGGTCCATCTTTTCCCTTTGCGGTGACGCCGTCGCAGAACGCTCCCTCGGCGACCGTGGCATCCGGTGCGAGGTCGATGAGGACCCAGTGACTGAAGTCGGCGCGCGGCAGCTCCGCGGGCACGACGCGGCCGACCTGATTCACATCGTCGGGCTTCGTAGGTGCGTCGCGATCGATGCAGAGGATCGCGATCGATTTTGTGCCTTCCGGCAGGTTCGACCAGGTCAAGTGAGGATTCCGATTGTCGGAAAGATCGATCTGCCCCTCGGCACTTCTCTTACCGAGTGCATACCGGATCGGCAGGTAATCGCCGTCGTTGAAACTGTCGCTGCGGAACTTCATGGGGCGAAGATCAGCACCCAGATTGCACGGTGTCAATCGGTCGGCGTCAAAGTCCACGCAGAACGGCTAGGTAGCGTTCCGCCGTGCTGTCCCATGGAAACGTCGAAGTCACGTACTCGGCGGTGCGTGCGCTCGCGGCGCGAAGGCCTTCGGGGTTGTCCGCTAGGGCTTGAATTCGTCTCGCGAATGCATCCGCGTCTTCGGTCGGTGCGAACCAGCCGTTGACGCCTTCGTCGATGACGTCTCGGATGCCTTCGAGGTCGGCGGCGAGCGTGGGCAGGCCACAGGCGCCCGCTTCGAGCATCACGATGCCGAAGCCTTCCATGTCGCCGGGGACGACGATGTTCGGCATGACGAACAGCTGGCCTCTTCGGTAGAGCTCGACGAGCTCCGCTTCGGAGATCTTGCCCAAGCAGCGGACACGTCGCTGAAGCCCGGCGCGTTCAATCGCCGCTTCGATGTTCTCCCGTTCCGGTCCGTCACCGGCGAGCCAGAAGACCACGCGGTCTGGAAGCTTCGGCATGACGTTCTCGATGAACCAGGCAAATCCCTTTCGGCGGACTTGGCGTCCAACGGTGACCAGGAGGAAGGCGTCCGCCGGCAGCGGGGGCGCACCGGCAATGCTCAGCCTGGCGGCGTCCATGCGTGAACCCGCCACGCCCTCGAAGCGATCGAGGTCGACGGCGTTGGGAACCACGTGTACCCGTTCGCGCGGCAACCCGCGTTCCACCAACTCTTCGCCGGTGGCGCGGCTGACCGGCATGGCGGCGTCGAGCATCCCGCAGAGACGGCGCACCGCCTTCTGATAGACCGGGTTCGGATCGGTGACGTCCAGTCCGTGCACAATCGCAGCCAGGCGGATGCCCTTCTTCTTTAGTGCGGCGCCGGCGATGAGAAGCGGAAGTGCGGTCGTCATGCTGGTAAAGAGAATCGTATCGGCCCGATGCGCGGCCGCCTCGCGCCCAAGTCGAACCGCAAGCGAAGCCAAGAACGGCACCGCCTTGACGTGCACCCACTTCCAACTCGAACGAAGCGCCAGGGTTCGCATCGCCACGTCATCGTGTTTCTCGAGCACGCCGTGAAGCTCGGTCGCCACGCGCTGCATCCCCCCCATGTTGCTCAACGGAGCAGCGGGCGGCGGAAACGAATGGGAGACGAAAAGGAGTCGCACCAGGACGCGTCCCTACTCGTAGGTGCAGAGGTACGCCGTATCGACCGCGACCTGCAGTTGGAACTTGCGGTGCGCATCGACCACGAAGCTCGAACCCGCATCAAAGCGCGCCCAGTCGTCGGAGCCCGGAAGCTTGACGGTGAGCGCCCCGCTAACGACGGTGACCGTCTCTTTTTCGCTGGTTCCAAACTCATAGTTCCCGGGGGCCATCACGCCCACCGTGGCGCGGAGCGTTTCGGTCTGAAACCCGATCGACTTCACGTTGCCGTCGAAGTATTCATTGACGTCGAGCATGCGCACCCTCCCGCGATCATCCGCACGGCGGTCTTCATCGCGCCACCGCCCATGAGCGCGCACCTAGCACGACCCAGCAGTCATGTCAGCACCGGAGGAGCGCTGACACCGACGCTGGCGGTGTCGGTGACACTGGCACCGGCACTGGCGCTGACACCGACGCTGGCGGTGTCGGTGACACTGGCACTGTAGCTGTCGCTGTCCCCGGCGCTGTCGCTGTCGCCGACGGGATGCTATGGACCCCGCATGATCATCGAGCACTTCTCCGTCGCGCCGCTAGGGTGCAACTGTGTGATTCTTGGCGACGAGGAGCGGGGGACGGGGATCGTCGTCGACCCCGGGGGCGAGGCGCCTCGGATTCTTGCTCGCCTCGAAGAGCTTGGGCTGAAATGCGAGGGGATCGTACACACGCACACGCACTTCGATCACATCGGCGCGACCAAAGAGGTTCAGGACGGGACCGATGCGCCGATCATGATTCACGAAAAAGATCTGTTCCTCTATGAAGGTGTGCAGATGCAACTCGATGGTTTTGGAGCGCCCTTCCGCGCACCAGAGATTGCGGCGGTCGACCGCTTTCTTTCTCACGGCGACACGGTATTGGCGGGTGCGCTCGAAGCTGATGTCGTTCACACGCCTGGGCACTCTCCGGGCAGTATTTGCCTCACGGTAGAAGGGGATCGACCGATTGTAATTGCAGGCGACACCCTCTTCGCACGCAGCGTCGGCCGCAGCGACCTTTGGGGCGGTAACACTTCGCAGCTCCTCGACTCGATCAAACGTAAGCTCTTCGCTCTGCCCGATGAAACACTGGTGATCTGCGGCCACGGCCCGAACACGACGATCGGCGAAGAGCGCCGCTTGAACCCGTTCGTCGGCGGCGCCTAGGCGTCGTCCCAGAGCTTCAGCGCACCGCGAAGTCCTTCTGCGAGAGAGAAGACCCGGACGTTCTCGGGTAGCTCGGATTGAATGTTCGGAGCGTTCCCTCCGCCGAGGTGGAGCCGGTCGTAGTTGAAGATCGGCTCGATCTGCTCGATCGCATCGAGGACGCGCGCCGTCCATTCTACCGGACCGATGCGCTTGAGCTCGCTGTCCCGCACGAGATCTTCGTAGGTTTGTCCGTCCCGAAACGGATGGTGCCCGAGCTCGAGGTTTGGAACGAGCGCGCCATCGGTGAAGAGCGCCGCACCCATTCCAGTTCCGAGCGTCAACACCAGCTCCACACCATCCCCTTGGACGACTCCGAGCCCCTGGAGATCGACGTCGTTGACAGCGCGAACGGGTCGCTCGAGGCGATGGGTCAACTGCTCGCTCAACGGAACGCGATGCCAGAGCTCGTCTCCGAGGTTCGGCGCGTTCCAGGTGACCCCGTCTTTGACGACTCCCGGAAAACCCACCGAAACACGCTGGTGGGGCGGCAGGGTGTCGGCCATCTCGTGAATCAAGGTGCAAAGGGCTTCCGGACCCGGTGACATGGGGGTCGGTCGCGCCAAGGGCTCGGACAGCGGCTCGCCTCGTTCGTCGAGCACGAGGAGCTTGATGCTCATCCCACCGATGTCGACAGCAAGAATTGTCATGAGTCGGGATTCTTATGCTTTCGATAGTACGAGATCAACTGCTCGGTGGAGCCATCATGCTCCCCGTCGGCTCCGCTGAGCTCGGGAAGAATGACCCTGGCGAGCTGCTTACCGAGCTCGACGCCGAATTGATCGAAGCTGTAGATGTTCCAGATCACGCCCTGCACGAAGATCTTGTGCTCGTAGAGCGCGATCAATCGGCCGAGCGCGCGTGGGGTGAGCCGTTCCAGCATGAAGGTATTGCTCGGACGGTTGCCTGCAAAGGTCTTGTGCGGAACGAGCTCTTCGACCCGCTCCGCGGAAGCACCGCTCGCCTCGAGCTCCGCACGGGCTTCGGCAGAGGTCTTGCCGCGCATCATTGCCTCGGCTTGTGCAATGCAGTTGGCCACGAGGATGTCCTGGTGCTCACCGATCGGATTCTGGCTCTGCGCCGACACGATGAAGTCACAAGGAACCAGGTGCGTTCCCTGGTGCAGGAGTTGAAAGAACGCGTGCTGGCCGTTGGTGCCGGGTTCGCCCCAGACAATCGGCCCGGTCGTGTAGCTGTTGATGATCGTACCATCGCGCGACGCGCTCTTTCCATTGCTCTCCATGTCGGCCTGCTGAAGGTACGCGGGAAAGCGATGCAGATACTGATCGTAAGGCAGCACCGCATGCGAAGGCGCCACGAAGAAGTTATGATACCAGACCCCGAGCATCGCCATGATCACGGGAAGGTTCTCGCGGAGCGGAGCAGTCCGGAAGTGCTCGTCGACTTCATACCCACCGGCGAGCAGCTCTTCGAAGTGGTCCATGCCGACCACGGTAGCGATCGAAAGGCCAATGGCTGACCAGAGTGAGTAACGGCCACCCACCCAATCCCAAAACTCGAACATGTTTTCTGGGTCGATTCCAAACTCCGCTACCGCGTCGCGATTGGTCGAAAGCGCGACGAAATGCTTGGACACAGCGTCTTCACTGCCCAGTCGGTCGACGAGCCATCGGCGCGCAGAGCGTGCGTTCGTGAGGGTCTCTTGCGTCGTGAAGGTCTTGGAGGCCACGATGAAGAGCGTGGTTTCAGGCTGCACCCGGCGCAGCACCTCGCTCAGGTGGCTGCTGTCGACGTTCGACACGAAGTGCGCGCGGAGTCCCTGCTTCCAATAGGGACGCAATGCTTCGGTGACCATCACCGGGCCGAGGTCAGAGCCACCGATTCCGATGTTCACGACATCCGTGATCGCACGCCCAGTGTGCCCGAGCCAGGCGCCTTCGCGGACCGAGACGGTGAACTCGCGCATCTGCGAGAGCACACGCCGGACGTCGGGCATGACGTCTGCACCTCCGACCATCACCGGGCGCTCGCCGCGATTGCGAAGGGCCGTGTGGAGAACTGCCCTTCCCTCGGTTTCGTTGATCGCCTCGCCCGAAAACATACGAGCGATCCAATCGCGAACTCCACACTGCTCACAGAGCTCGGCGAGCAGAGTGAGCGTTTGATCGGTCACACGATTCTTCGAGTAGTCGAAGAGCAAGTCACCCAGGGTGAGCGAAAAGCGCGATGTTCTTTCCGAATCCTCGCCGAAGAGGTGACGCATCTCGAGGTCAGCAACCTCTTCGTGATGCGCTCGGAGTGCCTTCCAGGCAGCGGTCTGAGTAGGATCGACCATCGGCCAATCCTAACCCCGGGCAGCCGCAAAGAGAAACCCCGCGAGGCAAACGCCTGCGGGGTCTTCTCATGCATGCACCGGGGGGCAAAGCCCCGCGGCCGAAGCAAAGCATCGGCTTTACGGGGCGGGTTCACCAAATTAGACGAGCAGCGGCGCAAGCACCAGCGCCACGATGCTCATCAGCTTCACCAGGATGTTGAGCGACGGACCCGCGGTGTCCTTGAAGGGATCACCGACGGTGTCACCGACGACCGCGGCGTTGTGAGCCTCGCTGCCCTTCGGGTGGACCGTGCCATCCGTCATCTTGTAGCCGCCGCTTTCGAACGACTTTTTGGCGTTGTCCCAAGCACCGCCAGCATTGGCCATGAAAAGCGCCATCGTAACGCCGGAGACGGTCACCCCAGCCAGCAAGCCGCCAAGCGGCTCTGCGCCCATCGCGAAACCCACAACAACCGGGGTGAGAATGGCAAGCGCGCCGGGGGCGACCATGCGCTTGAGAGAGGCCTCGGTGGAGATCTTCACGCAGCGGGCCGTGTCGGGCTTCGCCTTGCCCTCGAGGAGCCCCGGAATCTCGCGGAACTGACGACGGACCTCTTCGATCATTTCCATCGCCGCGACACCGACGGCCTTCATCGCCATCGACGAGAAGAGGAAGGGGAGCATGCCGCCAAGGAACAGGCCGGCCATGACGAGCGGCTTCGAGATGTTGATACCGGTGATGCCTGCCGTCTGGGCGAACGCCCCGAAGAGCGCGAGAGCGGTCATGGCCGCGGAGCCAATGGCGAAGCCCTTCCCGATGGCCGCGGTGGTGTTACCCACGGCGTCGAGCTTGTCGGTGCGCTCACGAACTTGAGGATCCTGATGGCTCATCTGGGCAATGCCGCCGGCGTTGTCGGCGATGGGGCCGTATGCGTCGACCGCGAGCTGAATGCCCGTCGTCGAGAGCATGCCTAGCGCCGCGATGGCCACGCCGTAGAGGCCTGCGACCTCGGCTGCGATGACTACGCCTGCGGCGATGACGAGGATAGGCATGGCGGTCGACTGCATGCCGACGCCGAGCCCTGCGATGATGTTGGTCGCAGTGCCGGTCTTGCTCTGCTCCGCAATGCTATCGACCGGACCCTTGTGCATCGACGTGTAGTACGAGGTGATGAGGCCAACGAGAATGCCAGCGAAAAGGCCGGCAACCGTCGCCCAACCCACATCCATCCAGGTGACGACCTGGCCAGCCGCGTTCATCGTGCCGCCTTCCGGCCACATGTACTTGGCGATGCCGAAGGTGGCGAGCGCCATGACGCCCGCTGCACCAAAGGCGCCCCTGTCGAGGGCGTGCTGAGGGTTGCTGCCTTCTTTGGTGCGCACGAAGAAGGTGCCCACCATCGAGCAAATGATCCCCGCGCCGGCGATGACCAGCGGCATGATGACCGGGCCGACGCTGTCTCCGCTCTTCACGGCGGCGAAGCCGAGCGCGAGAACCATTGCACCGATGATCGCGCCGACGAAAGACTCGAAAAGATCGGCGCCCATGCCAGCGACGTCGCCGACGTTGTCACCAACGTTGTCGGCGATGACGGCGGGGTTACGGGGGTCATCCTCAGGGAGGCCGGACTCGACCTTGCCGACGAGGTCGGCGCCGACGTCCGCGGCCTTGGTGTAGATGCCGCCGCCGACACGCGCGAAGAGCGCGATCGAAGAGGCGCCCATCGAGAAGCCGGTGATGACGTTGACGGTGCGGGTGAGCTCCCAGCCGAGCACGTTGTTGAACACCAGATAGAGCACGCTGAGACCGAGGGTCGCGAGGCCGACGACGGTCATGCCCATGACGGTGCCGCCGGAGAACGCCACGTCGAGCGCGGGGGAGAGGCCAATTCGAGCCGCGGCCGTGGTGCGCACGTTGGCGTTGGTTGCCACCTTCATGCCGGCCCAGCCTGCCAGGGCCGAGGACGCTGCGCCGACGACGAACGCGCCTGCGATCTGCCAGCCGCGCTGCGGGTCGCCGAAGTAGGCGACGCCCAGAATCACGCCGACGACGAGCACGAAGATCGAAAGGACGCGGTACTCAGCCCGAAGAAACGCCAGGGCACCTTCCTGGATCTGGCCGGCGATTTCGACCATGTTGGCGTCGCCAGGATCCTGCTTGGAAACCCAACTCGCCTTCATCCAGGCGAAGATCAGAGCAAGCACACCCGCTGCTGGGGCTGCGTAAATCAGATTTTGCATATCCGCTGAACCTCTATTCGAGCCCGACCCCGGTTAATTGCTGGCAGGCGGCGCGTTTCTACAAGATTTCCAAATCAGGTCAAACGCAGCGGGGCGGTTTCGGTCAGACGCCTGGAATTACTGCGAAATCAGCCGGCATGGACTTCCGCGATGGCATCTCTGGCCGCAGCGAAGTCCGACGGTCCCTGGACGCTGACCCGGCCTACGCGCCTGTCGATCCGGACCAAAAGTCCGCTCAAGACCCTACCCGGACCCACCTCGACGAAGAGCGAGACCCCGTCGTCGATCATTTTGCGAACACTCTCCTCCCAGAGAACCGGCCGGCTCACCTGTCGGATCAGGGCTTCCTTTGCGGCGGCGGCCCCGCGGATCGGCTTGGCGTCCACATTGACATACACCGGCACTCGGGGATCCGAGAACGCGATCTGTTCCATGTCTGCGCGAAGCCGCGCTTCGGCGGGCTCCATCAAGCTGGAGTGAAACGGCGCGCTGACCGGAAGGGTGCTGGCCCGGGCGCCGGCGGCTTTGAGCTTCGTCCCGGCCTCGCTCACTGCGGCCGTCTCGCCTGCGATCACGATTTGCTGAGGAGAGTTGTAGTTGACGGCCTCGACCAGGCCAGGGACCTCGGCACAGATCCGTTCGACGAGACCGCGGTCGGCTTTGAGCACCGCCGCCATCGCGCCTTCGCCGTAGGGCACGGCCTCTTGCATGTACTCGCCGCGCTTTCGCACGAGCCGCACCGCATCACCGAGTTCGACCGTGCCCGCTGCAACGTGCGCAGAGTACTCACCGAGGCTGTGTCCGGCCAGGACATCGAACGGCGCGTCGAGCGCGCGCAGGATCGCGATCGACGCGGTCAGTACCGCGGGCTGGGTGTTCGAGGTGAGCTTTAGATCTTCCTCGGGACCCTCGAAACAGAGCTGCGAGAGGCTTTCGCCGAGCGCCTCATCGGCTTCTTCGAACACGCTGCGCGCTGCATCGGACGCCTCGAATGCTTCACGCCCCATGCCGACTTTTTGGCTCCCTTGACCTGGGAAAACGAATGCGACCTTGCCCATGGGCTGGCGGCATAGCACGATCTGAAAAGGGGATCGCTTGGAAGAAGAGCCCAGCGCAGAAGACAGAGAGCACCTGAGCGCGCTTTCGATCGGCCATTTCATCCTGGCCGGGGTCGCCCTGCTCGGGGGGATTCCGACACTGATGTTTGGCGTCGCCGGCGCGAAGCTCATCGATGAGGTCGGAAGTGATCTCTCGATGGCGATGGGTAAAATCCCGGGACAAGCCGGCACCGACGCATTCGGAGGCAGCCCCGACGCGATGGCTCAAGACCTGAACACCCTGATCACCACCATGATCGTGGGCGGGCTCCTGATCGCGCTGATCAGCGCCGTCCACCTCGCGGTCGTTGGGTTGCAGATCCGCAAACGCCGCTGGTGGACATTCTGCTACCTCACCGGCTGGGGTGAATGCCTCATGTTTCCCTTTGGTACAGTCCTAGGCATCTTCACCATCATCGTCCTTGCGCGGCCTTCGGTGAAGCGGCTCTTCGGTGTGCATTGACTCTCCTGTGTGCATTGACTCCCGTGGCGATTGACAAGCACCCTGCCCGGCCGTAGCCAGTGGACTTGATGGGAGGCGCCGCGATGCTTGAAGCCGAGGTCTTGGAACAGCGAATTCGTGACGGTCTAGGAGAGGTCTCCCATTTGGTGATCACGGACCTGACCGGCACCAAGGACCACTGGGAGGCCCTGGTCGTCTCGGCGGCTTTTGTGGGAAAAACCTCCATTGAACAGCACCAAATGGTCTACGCTGCCCTGGGCGAGCTGATGGCCGGGCCGGTCCACGCACTTGCGCTCAAGACCTACTCGCCCGAGAGTTGGGCTAAGGCAGAGGGTTAGACAATGGAAGATACCTTGCGAGATCGGATTCAGGGCATCATCGAGGGCAACGACGTCGTGCTCTTCATGAAGGGCACCAAGCATTTTCCGCAGTGCGGCTTCTCCGCGACCCTGGTCGAGGTTCTGCGTCGCTCCGGCTCGGAGTTCCAGGATGTGAACGTGCTCGAAGACCCCGGCATCCGGCAGGGAATCAAGGAGTTCGCCAACTGGCCAACGATCCCGCAGCTTTACGTCCGTGGTAAGTTCGTGGGCGGCTGTGACATCATTCGTGAGATGTACGAGAAGGGTGAACTCGAGGCCCTACTTTCTGCTAAAGAAAGCTGAGGGGTCAGCCACCCTCCTATGGTGGAACTGCTTGGCGGAAAATACGAAGTCCTAGAGCTCGCCGGCGAAGGCGGGATGGCCAAGGTGTATCGCGGGCAGACGCACGGGGCCGCCGGCTTCACTCGGCCTGTCGCGATCAAACGCGTGTTGGCGCCGCTCAGTCAGAACCCCGAGTTTCTCAAGATGTTCGTCGAAGAGGCTCGCGTGGTCTCCGAGCTCGATCACCCGAACATCGCGCAGATTCACGACTTCGATCGGGATCGCAGCGGCGAGTACTACCTGGTTCTCGAGTGGGTCGAGGGCCTGACGCTTTCCGAATGGCGTCGAGGCTACAGGGCGCACGGACACCACACGCCCTGGAGCCTGACCGCCGCAATCGGCATCGAGGTCCTCGAGGCTCTTCACGCGGCGCATGCGCGCCTGGATGCAGAAGGAAGGCCGGCCCCGGTCTTTCATCGTGATGTGACGCCGCAGAACGTGATGCTGAGCAACTGCGGCGTCGTGAAGCTGACCGACTTCGGTCTGGCGCGAGCGATGGATCGCAGCTCGATCACCAAGCCCGGTTTCGTGAAGGGTAAGATTTCCTATCTGGCACCCGAGCTGACCTACGAAGCGGAACCAAGCGCGCAGACCGACGTGTTCAGCGTAGGCGTCGTGCTTTGGGAGATTCTCGCGGGTGAGAAGCTTTTCAAGGGCGAGGACCCGCTCAAAGTCCTCGGCACGATCCGCGAGTCGGAAACGCCTGACCTCGCGGAGTTTCGCGATGACCTGCCCGAACGCCTTCTCGAAATCATCGACAAGGCACTTCGCCGAAACCCGATCGAACGCTACGCCTCGAGCCGGGACATGGCGCGCGACCTCGCGATGCTTCTGCGCGGGACCGAAGAGATCACCGACTCCCACGTGATCGCGCAGAGCGTGCGATGGGCCTCTACACAACTCGAGCGCGCGCAGCTCAGCGAGCCACCGACGAAGCCCTTCGCGGCCCGGGACGCGTTGGCCCAGGCCGACTCGGCCGAACAAACCCTTCGCGACACCAGCATCCCGCTCACCCGGCGAAAATAGCGCCGTTACAGAAGGTTGAAGCCCAATCCGGCGGCTACCGAGAGCACGACGAACGGCGGGGTCATCCCGATGACGGCAGCGATCATGTAGTCGCGGAAGGTCACGCCGGACATGGCCAGCGTGTAGTTCACCGGAGGGATCGCCCAGAGAAAGAGGCGGATGACGATCATCGAACGAATGGGCTGCTGCTCCAGGCGGTCCAGCGGCTTTTGGAGAAACGGGCGATTGATGTTGAGGTTCTTGAGAGGCTGACCACCAATGGTGCGCACGATGAAGAACGAAACGGCAACCGAGATGGTGGCTGCGATCACCGAGGCTAGAGAGCCCCAAACCGGACCGTAGGCGAGCCCCGACACCATGACGAAAACGAAGCCGGGGATGTAGAGAAGCTGACCCACGCAGAAGACCGCCACGAAAACGGCAAAGCCACCGACCCCTGCTGCCCGCATCGATTCGCGAATGCCGTCGACGGTGAGTTGGTCGGTGAAACCAGTGGCCCGCCCAATCAGGTAGATGCCAATCAGAAACGCAGCCAGAAGTGCGAGACGAACCCAGGTGTTGCTCACCGCCGGCAGTAAGACACAGCACCGCCTGCAAGACCAGGGGCGAAGCCCCCTAGTCGACGCAAAACGTCGACTCTATGAGGCGAAGCCCCGTGGTCGGCGCAAAGGGTCGACTTTACGGGGCGACGAGCATATCGAGCGGATTTCGGGTAACTCGATTCGAGCCGTCGAGGGAGTTGATGTCGATGCGGCTCAGGTCGACCCGAGGCGAGAAGATCGCGGCGTGAAACGAGTCGACGATCCGTTGCGCATAGCTCTCCGCCGTTTCGTCCTCCTGGAGCCCTGCTTCGCTGCAACCCCAGGCGGCGCCGGTGCGGCCGAACAAGCAAATTCGTGCGCCGTCGATTTGGATGCGAAGCCCGTTGCTCGATCGCTCGAAACGCGGAGATCGCATCACCGCCCTCGCTAGAGTCCGGTCGATTTCGGCGTCACCCGACTCGACTTCGGCGGGAAGCGCCCAGCCCAAGCGACGGAACAAGCCAGGGTCGGTCCCAAGGACTTCTTCGTAGAGCGAGGTCGTTTCGCGTGGATCGGACAGCGCCTTCCCCAAGACCGCACGAACGCGCTCCCGCAAAAGTGCGTCTCCCGGCTGCAACTGGCGAAGCGCTCGCTCCGCGTGCTCGATGGCTTCGTCGTATTCACGCTGCGCCAACGACACCTCGGCGAGCACGGCGTCATAATAGGGGGCCGCGCCCTGTCTCCGGTCTTCATCGCGCATGTCGGTGACCGCCGCCCTGACCACTCCGGGACCCAGAGCTCCGATCAGCTCGCCCAAGAGCCAAGCGGGCATGACCGCGCTCCGTGCCGTCCCAAGCGCAAACGTCCCGACCAGACGCGCCTCGTCATCGAGGAAGCGAGCGACTTGCCGAGCGCTCATCCAAGCCTGGAACCGCAGCCAGAGCGCTTTCCCATGCGCCCAGCACCGCGCGTGGAAGGGTTTGGCCGCGGACCGCTCCAGGGTCATCTCCGCCAACATCAAGCGCGCTTGCCGGTCGAGCAGCGCGACGATGCTCCGATCTTGCTCCGGATCGCGGCTGTTGTGCGCACGCCGGTCCGGAAGCACGGAAGCCTTGTCGGTGATGCGCAGCGCCTCATCGGGCCGTCCCATCAGGAGAAGAAAAGCTGCGAGCGATCGACGCGCTTCGTTGCGATCCGAGTCGCGCACGTGCGCCGGTCGAGCCGCGCGATGGCGTGGGACCTCACGGAGCGCAGACAAGGCTTCGGCGAAGCGCCCTGCTCTCACGTAGAGATCGGCCAGCTCGAGCCAGGGGTTCCCATACCAGGAAAGCCCGCCCTTCGATGCATCCATCAAGAGGCGCTCCGCTTCGTCGAAGCGGAAGACCGCCCTGGCCGCTTCGGCGAAGTTCCCGAGGTCGACCGCCGTCGCGCTGCCGAAATGCGTGTGCCCGTACTCCACAGCGTCGGCGCAGACCTCGTAGCTCTTCTCGTCGTCGCCGGCTTCGTACTCGATGGCACACAGGGCGTTCTTTGCGCGCTCGATTTGATAGGGATCTCCGGTGGCCAATCCGTCTTCTGCTGCGAGTCTCGCCGTTTCGAACTCCCGTTTTTTCATCAAGGGCCAGGCGAGCTCGGCCTTGAGCTGCGGCGTGTAGAGCTCGTTGTACCGGTACATGAATCCAAGCTGCTCGTCGTAGTGCTCGAGGTCGCCGTGCGCCCGCGTCAGCGCGAGCAAGATCCTGGCGTGCCATCGCCAGGGCTGACTCGGCGTCGGTTGTACGCCTTCGGCCACCTCGAAAAGATCGAGGGCGCGGGTCTCGTGAAAAAGGGCCTTGGGGAAGTTCGCCTCACCGTAGTGCTGCGCCGTGCCGAGAACGAGATGTGCAACGTAAGAGCTCGGATGCTCTAGCAAATACTTTTCAGCTTCCTCGCGAGATCTCACATAGCGCTCGCGTTCGATGAGCTCCCAAAGAGCGAGCTCTTCGATTTCGGCCTCTTCCCCTTCGAGCAGCAGCGGCTCCACCATATCGTCCGCGGCCGCCCAGGAAGGCGAGCAGACGGCGAAGCAAATCGCAGAGAGCACCGCTGCCAGCATCAATTGCACGACGCGAGCTGATTCCGCGGCGGGCATCGTTACCCGCGACGCAGGCTTGCCCGCGCCAGCTTTTCGATCTCGACGCCGGTGGCCTCTTCGATCAGTGCGTCCACGTCTTCCACGCCCGGCGCGCACTCGAGTCGGTGTTTGAACACGTATGGCGCTAGCGCCGCGATGTCTTCGGGGGAGACGAAATCCCTCCCATGGATGACGGCGCGAGCCTGAAGCGCGGGGAGCATCAAGACCAGCGCGCGGGTCGACGCCCCTTGGAGGACTCGGGAATCGCTTCGAAGCAAGCGCGCCAAGTCGACCAAGGCGTCCTTCACGACAGGGGCGACGTGAACTGCACCCCGGGCGTGGCGCCGCGCCGCTAGAATCTCCCCGCGGGTCACGCCGGGGTGATCGCGCGCGACTTCGAGGCTGGCCCGTGGATACTGGTCGAGCACCTCGAGCTCGGAGGCGCGGTCGATGTGCTTCATCTCGATCTTGAAGAGGAAGCGGTCGAGCTGCGGCGTTGGAAGCGGGTAGGTGCCCGCCAAGTCGAGCGGGTTCTGGGTTGCGATGACGAAAAACAGGTCGTCGAGCAAGTAGGACTGGTTGTCGACCGTCACTTGTTTCTCGGCCATCGCTTCGAGCATGGCCGCCTGTACCTTTGGGGAGGTGCGGTTGATCTCGTCGGCCAGTACGATGTGCGCGAACACGGGGCCACGACGAAATGCGAAGCGGCTCGTTTCCACGTCGAAGATGTTGGTGCCCGTGATGTCGCTTGGAAGCAGGTCCGGTGTGAACTGGATGCGGCGGAACGCGGCAATACCGGCGGTGCCGTCTCCTTCTTCGAGCGCATTGCCGAGCGCGCGGGCAAGCGTCGTCTTGCCGGAGCCGGGATAGTCTTCGAGCAGCACGTGGCCGTCGGAAAGCAGCGCGACCAGCACCAGCTCGACCACCTCGTCCCGACCTCGAACAGCTGCTCTCAGGCGGGCGCCCAGGCGCTCCGCAACCTCGCGTGCGCCACCGAGGCTGTCATCGATGGGTGATTGAATCGCTTGCTGCATCTCAGCTCCGGGCTCCGGTTGGGAAGGATGGCATCATTTTGACCGTAACCAAGACCAGGGCGTGAGGAGCCCCAAAAACCGCTTCCAAAGCGGGAAACCGGTGCGAATGTCACGCCGCACCATGGCTGCCTGATCGCGCAGTCCGGGAGGATCGGGCTCGTGCCCACCGAATGCCGCCGCAAGGTGGGCATTCGTCAACGGTTCGAACGCTGGGAAGCGATCGCAAACACGTCGCGCGAAGGCCTCCCTCGACTCGCCCGAACCTCTTCGAACCTCGAGCTCGCCAATGCGATCGAGCTCGGCTCGATAAATCAACCTGGGCAGCGAAGCAGCCGGAGCCAAGGTGGGGGCAATTCGGCGCCAGAGTTTCACCAAGTAGAGCACGAGCAGCACGAAGGCGAACAGCGCCAAGACCCAGGTTCCAAACGTCAGAGAGATGCGCCGCGCCAACTCTTTGAGCCTGGGCAAGTCGGTCGCGGAAAGCGGAATCGGAGACGCGCCTCGGGCAAGCTCTCCGAGGAGCCGCTGCAAATCGGCATCCATCGGCTGCTCGGGAGGATCGAGCGCGCGCTCCGGATACACATCCAAGACCACCCAGCCGAAGCCATCGATGAAAACCTCCGGCCAGGCGTGGGACGCCGAGCCGGACAGGAGCAACGAGGAACCGCCTTGGCGCGCCGATTCGCTCACCGCGTAGCCGGTTGCCACCCGGGCTGGCACGCCGAGGCTTCGCATCAGGTAGGTCGCGGCATGGGCGAAGTGCACGCAGTAGCCCGTTCGATCGCCGAACAAGAAGCTTGCGGTGGGATCCTCGGCGCCGCTGTGCTCGTTTTTGAGGCTGTAGATGCCTTCGCGCCCGAGCCAGCCGGTCACGGCGAAGGCCTTCGCAACCGGATTCTCTGCCAGCCTATTAGGCAGCTCGGCGCTGAGCTCGGTCGCAAGCTCGGCGTAGCGCGGATCGGGCGGTGTCTCGGTGTAGTGGGCCCACTGTTCCTTGGACCAGTCGGGCGACCCCGGACTTGCGTCGAGCATGGAAGTGTAATCGGCGGTGAGCACCCCGGACAGTGCGCGGTACACGCGACGGAATCGATTCGGCGATGGGTTGTCCATCGGCTCGACCTCCACGGGTGCCTCGAGCGCAAACGGCTGGGTGTGGTCGGCCATGAGCGCGATCGTCGTTTCGAGTGGCCCGCGATTCTCGTTGACGTCGGGCACGCTTTCGATCTTGGTGAGTCGCACTGGGAAATACGGAATCAGATCATTGTCGATGTCCTGGCGCCCGGAGACCACGAGCTTTCGCCCGTTGTACTGACTGAACGCCCCCTGTCGGAAGTAATAGACGCCGCTCGGCGGGGAGTAGTCGTCGTGGAAGAGGACGACCGCAACGGGAACGCGGGCCCCTCCGGGATTGTACTTGTCGCGAAACTCCAGCTCGCTGGCGGAGGCCCCGCCTCGCTCCTGCTGTTGACCTTTGCCTTCCTTGGATTCGGATTCGTCCGGACGAAGACCGAGCCCACCTCCCCCGTCGGGCGGAGGTGGCATTCCGACTAGAGGCGTGGCGACGACGATCAACGCGAGCAGGAGCGCGATCACACCGAGATTGAGAACGGCACGCCCGAATCGCTGCTCCCGAAGCAAGAGCACCAGGCCGAATACCGTCGCCGTCCCCCCCATGAAGAGGAAGAGCCAGGTCGGGTCCCAGCCGAGCGCGATGATCCAGTCGGCCAAGTAGAACGGTCGATTGATCGCGCCGTGTCGGTGGGCGATGAAGAGCTGCCCGAACGCAACGGCGACGAGAAGCAACTCGAAAACCGAGAAGATTGCCCGACGCGTCGAACCCGCCCGCATCGCCGCGCTGCCGATCGCGGCGACCAGGAGCGCCGTGAGCATGCCTGCCAAGCGAAGGGCGCCAACCGGACCGAGGGAGGCCGCCAAGAACGAGGTATGCGTGAGCGAAGCACGAAACCAGGCAGCGAAGGCGATGAGAAACAACGCTCCTGCCAAGATCGCGGACGTACGGATACGCGACTGCCCGAGCTGGGAACCCACGAGGCAACCACCGAAGCCTCCTGCAAACGCGACGAGCACCGAGCTGGACGGAGCCATCGTCGCCACCAAGACCGCCCAGGCGAGGCCGTGAATCATGGCCCGACCGAGCTCGGCGAGCGCCGCGGCCACTCCGCTGGTTTCCCGATGGGCGTCTGCCGTCATGCGGCGTTTCTCCATGGCGAGCTGAGATGGGTCCCGTCTCCGAGCAAGCGCCCGCTGACGCGATCGATGATGACGACCTCGCATCGAAGCTGACCGAGCGCCCGTCCGACTCTCTCGAGATCAGAGCGGTCGACACCCGATACCTGAGTCGGCCTGAGCAAGACGCGACGCCAACCCGGCTGACGATCTGGGTCGTGAACGGCGTCGACCGCAATGACCACGCGCACGCGGCCGTAGCGCCGCATCGTGAGCGAGCGCATCTCGTCGAGCCAGGCGCCTATGGTCGGAGGCGCGAACACCACGAGCGCCGCGGGCCCGCGCGGATCGACCTCTGCCAAGAAGCGCTTCATCCCGCTGCCGCTCGCGACCGCATGTCGCGAGGAGGTCATCACCTTGTGTAGCGCCTCGGAGCGGTCGGAGGTCGCCTCCGGCGAGCCATCGGCTCCGAACTGCCATTCCGTGCCGAGCGCGTCTTCTTCGATGGCCGCTCGCGCCGCCGCAGCGGCCGCTTCGTCGTGCGCGCCCGCGACGAGATAGGCAACCGTCCTTCGCGCGCGGCTCAAGGCCCGCTCCGGAACACGCACCATCAACTTCCTGGTGCGGCCAAAGACTTTCCAATGAATGAAGCGCGCTGAATCGCCCGGGACATATCTTCGGAGCTCGACCCGGTCGCCGTCCTCGAGCCCCATCGGATGCGGAAACTCCTCGCCGCCCGTAAGAG